>JBGOVO010000173.1:0-7710 GCA_041478145.1 Methylomirabilia bacterium | reverse complement strand
TCTTGCCGGGCTGGGTCAGCCGCTCGGTGGTGCCGCGGATGATGGCCTTGTCGATCCGCTTCTTGATGATCTCGTAGCGGACGTTGTAGGCGCCGTCCACGTCGAAGCGCTTCTCGTCGAACCGGAAACGGATCGAGAGCGGCGCGTGCTGGATCAGGATCAGGTTGGTGATGTCAAGTGACACCGGCAGCTGACCCTTCAGCCGCTCGACCCGCAGCGCCACCCCGCACGCCACCATGAGCTGCCAGAGACGCAGGTTCTTGAGATAGAGCGGATCGAAGACGTTGTCCTCGCGCAGGGCGCCCCCCAGGTAGATGGTGTAGTCCACTCCGTCCGTCTTCTGCTTCTCGAAATAGTGCGGGAACATGCCCTGGGCAGCCTGCTCCTCCAGGTCGATGTAGGAGGAGACCGCCTCGTTGATCTGGGTCACGCTCTCGTCGAACTCCTTGCGCCGCGCGTAGACGAGCCCGATCCCCGGATCCACCGTCTGGCGGTACGCGTCGATGCGCTCGCGGACCCCGGCGCCGAAGGTCTGCAGGTGGTCGAAGAGCGGCTCGACGTCCGCCTTGAGGAAGCTCATCACGCCGAGCTCGTCGCCCGAGCGCAGGGTGACCTCGATCTCCGCGACGTGTCCGTCGATGCGGTGGGTGAGCTGATCCAGGATCGGCAGGGGGCGCGCGTCGTGCGCGGCCCGCAGCACCTCGCGGGCCAGCCCGAGCTGGGTCAGGAGGTCCGCCTGGATGGCCCAGGCCCGGTGGGTGGAGGAGCCGCGGATGTCCGAGACCGCGTAGAGCGGGTGGACGTCGCGGAACACGATCGGGTCCATCTCGCCGCTCTTGCCCGGCTCCTCGCTGCCCTTCTCCATGCCCTGGAGGACCGCCTTGCGGAAGCGCCACTCCACCACCGGATGGATCGCGGTGAACTGCTCCTTGATGAAGCCCTCGACGCGGGAGTGCAGCTCGTCCACGCTCCGCTTGACCGCCACCGAGAAGAGGGGCAACACCTCCTGGAGCCGGGGGGCCAGCAGCGGGTTGACGTCACCCGGATTCGGCGAGGTGAGGCTCAGCATCCCGATGAGCTGCTGCTGATAGTGCAGCGGCGCGACCACCAGGCTGCGCATGCCCCTGCGGAGGATCGCTTCCTCCTTCGGGGAGCGCGTGGTCAGCGCGGCCACGTCCTCGACGAAGACGGGCTCGCCCCGCAGGCTGGCCCGCTCGTAGATCGAGCCGGCATAGTCCGACATCTTCATGTGGGCGGAGCCCGCGAAGATGCAGCCCTGGCCTTGCTGGAGCTGGTGGCCGGAATTGAGCATCAGGATCCGGTCACCCTCGAAGGCGGCCAGGCTCAGGTGCAGATCCGGCCGACGGAACAGCGTGCGCAGCTTGGCCTGCAGCTTCTCGAAGCGCGTGTTCGAGACGATGGACTCCTTGTCGATCAGGTCGCGCTTGATCGACGAGAGCACTTCCTGGTCCGTCACGTCGGCCGCCTTCACCACCGTGAAGCCGGTGAAGCGCACGCTGCCCGGCGGGACGAGCGCCGCGAGGCCGGCCAGGTCCACCGCCTGGGCGATGAGCCGCTGGCGCATCTCGTCGGTCAGCGGCGGGACGGGGAGCAGCCGCTCCACGTCCACGAAGCGGCCGTCGAACTGGATCTTGAAGTGACGGTCCAGCCCGTTCCCCGGTTCCGGCAGGGTAAGGATCAGCGGGTAGTCGACCGGGAACTGGATGCCGTAGAGGCGCTCGATCGCGAGCGCGTACGCATTGACGAGCCGGAAGTCCTTCAGCGCGCTCATCTCGAGATTCAGGCTGCCGTAGAGTACCCCGTCCGGCCCCATGATGCGGTCGAAAGCCCGGGTCCCGTAGACGCTGCGGAGCGTGAACGGGATGAGCGCGCCCATGTACGCCTGCTCCAGGAAGGCGGACGGGAAGACCGCGCTCATGAGCGCGTCCACCAGCGCGCCGTGCTGGTCGAGCAGGGTGATGTCGTCGATCGGGCGCGTCAGCTCGGGCGCCTCCCGCAGCCGGGCGATCAGGGTCCGCGCCAACTCCCCCCGGACCGACTGCTCCTTGGCCTGCTCCTCCCAGAACCGGATCAGCAGGGCCAGGCTCAACCGGCTCTCGAACGGGAAGTCCTTCTGAATCGCGGCCAGCGACGTCCTCGGCTCGTTCATGCCCATCATTCTACTCCTGCGTTCAAGCCCCGTCGCGCCCTAGCCCGCGATGGCCGGCAGCCCGGCGAGGGCCGGAGTGGGGCTGGGCGTCCGGGTCACCGGCACTTCCTTGATGGCCAGGGCCATGGGCACTGCCAAAAACGCGAGCAGGGCGGCCGAGATGAAGGCCCACGAGTAGGAGCCGGTGGACTGGAAGATCCAGCCGCCCGCGGCCGCGCCGAGGGCCGAGCCCACCTGGTGCGAGAAGTAGATCCAGCCCGACAGCGCGCCCACCGAGTAGCGGCCGAAGATGTTGGCGGTGAGCGTCGTCGTGGGCGGCACCGTCGAGATGTAGTTGAGGCCGAAGATGGCCGCGAAGATGTGGAGCGACGGCACGTTCCAGACGTAGAGCAGGAACACAAGCGATAGCCCGCGCACGCCGTAGTAGAAGGCGAGCGGGCCCTTGCGCCCGAACCGGTCGCAGATCCAGCCCGAGGCCACCGTGCCCAGGATGTTCATGGCGCCCATCACCCCCAGGGCCTGCGCCGCGTTCATCTCGGAGAAGCCGTGCTCGGCGGCGTGCGGCACCAGGTGGGTCAGCACGAGGCCATTCGACGTATAGCCGCAGATGAAGAAGGTGGCCGCGAGCAGCCAGAAGGCGGGGACCTGCATCGCGTCGGCCACCGATGTGCGCCCCTCGGGCGCCGCCGGCATCGCGCCCGCGGCGGCCGCGCGCCCCGCGCCATAGGCCTTGAGGCCCTTCTGCGCGGGATCGTCCCGGATGAAGAGCAGGGTGAGCGGCACCGCGACCACGAACAGGATGAGGCCGAGCCAGACGAACGACTGACGCCACCCGTAGATCAGGGTGAACCACACCGCGAGCGGCACCACGATGAGCTGGCCCGCCGACATCGCCCCCCCGACCAGGCCCATCACGAGCCCGCGTCGGCCCTCGAACCAGCGCGCCGCCAGCGCGGCGCCCGTGGACATGCCGACGCCGCCCGCGCCCAGGCCCATCAGCAGGCCGGCGGTGATGTAGACGTGCCAGAGCGCGGTCACCCGCGAGCTGAGGAGCGTCCCGATGCCGAGCAGGATGGTGGAGAGGAGGATGACCCGTTGCGGGCCCCACCGGTCGGCGAGCCAGCCCACGATCGGTCCGGCGGCGCCCAGCAGCAGGAGCGACAGGGCGGCCGCGCCGGAGAGCGAGGCGCGATCCCAGCCGAAGGTGGCCTCCATCGGCTTGATGTACACGCCGAAGATGGCCCGCAGTCCGGAGGCGAGCAGCATGACCACGACGAGCGCGCCCAGGACGACCCAGGCGTAGTGCAGCTTGCTGCCCGATGCCTTCATGGCACCTCCTATTTACACTGGTGCCCCTTTGGATGCCAAGCAGGCCGGGTCGGGATTCCGACGCCGGCCTGTTCGAGCCATCCAACATGTCGCGCGCCGGGCAGGCCAATCGGAGGCGAATCGGCCCGCCCGGCGGCGAGAGCGCGGGGCTATGCGTTCACACGGTGCACATAGCCGTAGCGGTGGTTGCTCCGCATGCCGCCGAGCGCCACGTACTCCGCCTTGATGGCGGCCACCGTGTCGTTGGTGATGGCGCCCTGGGCGGCCCGCATGTCGAGCTTGTAGAGCCGCGCCGAGTTGCGAGCGAAGATCGTGCTCTTGACCGGACCCTCGGCTGCGCCGAGCGGCGTGAAGCCGTGCTTCTTCTGCATGTCGGCGGGAATCTCGAGCCGCCGCAGCGCCTCGATCTGCCACTGGGGCGAGCCGTACCAGAGGGAATCGGTGCCCCAGATCACGTGGTCGGCGCCGAGGCCGCGGACCAGCGTGCCCACGAACGCGGCCGCGAAGCGCGGGCTGGCCACCGCGGAGTTGGCGAAGGCGGTGCCGATCTCCCCGTACACGTTGCTGACCCCGAGCTTGGCGGGAATCTCGGCCAGGTCGGTCGCCCACTGGATGCGGCCGGTCTTCTCGAACTCGGCCAGCGCGTCGTCGGGCTTCTCCAGGAAGGGCCGGAGGGCGCCGTGATAGATCACGAAGTTGATCTTCGGCCAGTCCTTGGCCGCCTTGCCCACGTCCCAGACCGTGTTGTACTCCCACACCCCCGGCCACGACTTCTCGTAGTCGGCGGGCAGCAGGCCCTTGTGGACGCAGACGGTGGTGATGCCGGTCTTGCTGATCTTCTCGTAGAACGGGTACATCAGCTTGTCGTCGTCGAGCCGCCAGTAGGATTGCTGCTTGGAGGGGAAGAGCGGATCGCCGATGGTGTAGCCCTTCCAGGAATCGGGCTTGATGGTGGTGATGCAGCGGTCGACCTCGTCCAGCCAGCCCGCGCGCTTGGGCGTGAACACCGAGTGCCCCAGGAGGCGGCGCGAGCCGCTGATCTTGTTGATGGACGCGCGGGCCATGGCGATCTGGTCGTTGCTCAGGAGGTCCCACGTCTGGTCGTCGAAGGGCGCCCCCGAGAGCAGGGCCACCTTGGTGTCGCTGTCGACGAAGATCTCCTTGATGTAGTTCTCGAACTTGTAGCGGGCCAGGTTGTTCTCGCCCCAGAGGGCGGGGTTCCAGTTCTGCTTGGCGTACTTGGCCAGATCGAGCAGGCCCTCCTGCTTGAAGTCGTCACGCACGAAGTGGGTCTGCGCGTCGATGATGAACTGCTTGGAGAGCGCGCCCGCCCGCTGGGTCGCCACCCCCGGCGTCTGGGCCTCGGCCGGGCTCACGTCGAAGAGCGGGCCGAACACCTCGTTCATGGCGAGGAAGGCGGCGGCCATCCCGGCGCTCGAGGCCAGGAACTGGCGCCGGTTCATCCCGTGCCGGGGGCCCCAGCCGTCGGCCAGCTCCTTGATGCGGGCCTCCACGCGCTGCTGCTCGCGCGTCTGGGGCAGCGGGTTGAACTCGCCGTTGGAGACGATCTGGGTGGGGACGGGGGAGGCGAACGATGCGACCTCGGCCGGCGCCGTTCGCGTGAGCTCCTCGTCGCTGAGGTAGTGGGCCATGGCGGACCTCCTTCCGGTGAAGGGTTGGGGTCGAGCGGCCACGGATCTCCCGGGCTCCGGGCACGAGCCTAGGCCGAATCATTCGCGTGTCAAGGGTCTTCTCGGCATGGCGGGCGGGCCCCGCGCCGGTGGTAGAGTGACGCCAGGACGATGGCGACGCGGCGCGTGCTCATCGTGGACGACGAAGCGGATGTGCGGAAGACGCTCGCCGAGATCTTGCGCGCGCTGCATTATCCGGACGGCCTGGAGTTCGAGGAGGCGCCGGATGGCCAGGAGGGGCTCGACGCGGTGGTGCGCCAGCGGCCGGACCTGGTACTGCTCGATCTGCAGATGCCCCGCATGAGCGGGCTCGCCGTGCTGAAGCAGATCCACCAGGTGGAGCCGCGCCTGCCCGTCATCGTGATCACGGCCACGCCGGACACCACGATGGCCGCCGCGGCGCTGCGCGACGGCGCCGTCGCGTACCTGCCCAAGCCGTTCGATCCGCGTCACGTCCAGATGCTGGTGACGACCTTCCTCGACTCGACCAAGCGGCACGCCGCCAAGCCGCCCGCCGCGAAGCCGCCTGATGGAGCGCGTTGATGCATCCGCGCACGATCTGCGCGCAGAAGTGACGGTTGGCACACGGACGTCCGGCACGTCCGGGCGGCGACAGACACGTGGGATCGACGGCGGCAATCCGGCCTAACTTCGCGGGACCCACGAGCCGAGGCATGCTGGAACGGGGCTTGCTCCGTCAGGGCGCGGGTAGACCATGTCGACCAAGCGCGTGCTCGTGGTGGACGACCAGACCCCGGTGCGGGAGCTGGTCGCGGCGGTGCTCGCCGCGGACGGTCACGCGGTGGAGACCGCGCGCGACGGAGCCGACGCGCTCCGGCTGCTCGACGCGCAGACCGCCTACGATCTGATCGTCAGCGACCTCAAGATGCCGGGCCTGGACGGACCGAGCCTCTACCTGGAGCTGACGCGGCGCTGGCCCGACACGCGCCCACACCTGCTCTTCATCTCCGGCTTCGTGGACTCGCCGGAGTACGCGGGCTTCCTCCAGGGCACCCGGGTGCAGGTGCTGCTCAAGCCGTTCGCGGTCGACGATCTCTCGCGGGCCGTCTCCAGCATCCTCAGCCAGTCGTAGCCGCCCCGCCGCCCCCGCTCCGCCACCGTGGTCGTCCGCCGCGCGGCCGGGGGCCTGATCGGAACCTAGGCCGGCTTCGCCTCCGCGCTCTTCCGGAAGACGAGCCGGTCGTGCTCGACGTCCGCGACCACGGTGTCGCCCTCGACGAACGTGCCGTTGAGCAGCTCGAGCGCCAGCGGGTCCTGGATCATGCGCTGGATCGTGCGCTTCAGGGGGCGCGCCCCGTAGACGGGATCGTAGCCCTCCCGCGCGAGCAGCGCCTTGGCCGCCGTCGTCAGCTCGAAGGCGATGCGCTTGTCGGCCAGGCGCTTCATCAGGTGTCGCGCCTGGATCTCCACGATCGAGGCGATCTCCTCCCGGCCGAGCGGCTGGAAGATCACCGTCTCGTCGATGCGGTTCAGGAACTCCGGCCGCAGCGCCTGCTTGAGCAGATCCAGGATGAGCCCGCGCACCCGCGCGGGATCCTTCTCCTCGCGGAAGAACTGGCTGCCCAGGTTCGAGGTCATGATGACCACCGTGTTGCGGAAGTCCACCGTGCGGCCGTGGCCGTCGGTGAGGCGGCCGTCGTCCAGGAGCTGGAGCAGCACGTTGAAGACGTCGCCGTGGGCCTTCTCGATCTCGTCGAAAAGGACCACCGAGTAGGGGCGACGCCGGACGGCTTCCGTGAGCTGGCCGCCCTCGTCGTACCCCACGTAGCCCGGGGGCGCCCCGATGAGCCGCGCCACCGTGTGCTTCTCCAGGTACTCGGACATGTCGATGCGGACCATGGCCCGCTCGTCGTCGAACAGGAACTCGGCGAGCGCGCGCGCCAGCTCGGTCTTGCCCACGCCGGTGGGACCGAGGAACAGGAACGAGCCGATGGGCCGGTTCGGATCGGAGAGGCCGGAGCGCGCCCGCCGCACCGCGTTGGAGACGGCCACGATGGCCTCGCGCTGGCCCACCACGCGCTCGGCCAGCCGCTCCTCCATCTTCACGAGCTTCTGCACCTCGGCCTCGAGCAGCCGCGTGACCGGGATGCCCGTCCACTTGGCCACCGTCTCGGCCACGTCCTCCTCGTCGACTTCCTCCTTGAGCATCCGGCCGGTCTTCTGCATCTCCTGGAGGCGCGCATTCTCGGCCTCGAGCCGCTTGTCGAGCTGCATGAGGGTACCGTAGCGCAGCTCGGCGGCCTTCTGGAGATCGCCGCGGCGCTCCGCGTCGGCCATGGCGGCGCGCGCGGCCTCGGCCTCCTCCTTGATCTTGCCGATGGTCATGATCGCGGTCTTCTCGGCCTGCCACTGGCTCCGCAGCCGCGATGACTTCTCGCGCAGCTCGGCCAGCTCCGCGTCCAGGCGCGCCAGCCGCTCGCGCGAGACCTCGTCGGACTCGCGCGCCACCGAGACGCGCTCGATCTCGAGCTGCATGATGCGGCGCTGGGTCTCGTCCAG
>JBGOVO010000247.1:0-6003 GCA_041478145.1 Methylomirabilia bacterium | reverse complement strand
CGGGCGGCGGGCAGGAGGTGATAGCCGCGCAGCGCCGAGTCCCCGATGCGGTCGAGGGCGGCGAGCCCCGCCGCCGGGCCCTCGGCCAGCCCGATCGCCACCGCCAGGTTGAGCTCGACCACCGACGACGGAGCGCGCTCGACCAGGGCCCGGTAGTGGGCGACGATCCGCGGCCAGTCCGTCGCCTCCCACGAGCCGGCGCGCGCGTGACAGGCGGCGATGGCGGCCTGGAGCTGGTACGGGCCCGCCCGCTCCATCGGCCCGGCGCGCTCGAGCGCGCCGAGACCGCGGGCGATCCGCGCGCGATCCCAGCGGAGCCGATCCTGATCCTCGAGCAGCACGAGATTGCCGTCGGCGTCGGTGCGCGCCGCCACCCGGGAGGCCTGGAGCTCCATCAGGGCGAGCAGGCCCAGGACCTCGGGCTCGTGAGGCATCAGCTCGGCGAGCAAGCCGCCGAGTCGGATCGCCTCCTCGCACAGGTCGTGGCGCACGAGCGCCTCGCCGGTGTGCGCCGCATAGCCCTCGTTGAAGATCAGGTACAGCACCGCGAGCACGGCGGAGAGCCGCGCGGACCGCTCCACGCCTTCGGGCACCTCGTAGGGGAAGCCTCCGTCGCGGATCGTCCGCTTGGCCCGCACGAGCCGCTGGGCGATCGTCGGCTCGGGCACGAGGAAGGCCCGCGCGATCTCGGTCGTCGAGAGCCCGCCCACCAGCCTCAGGGTGAGCGCGACTCGACTGTCCGGAGGCACGGCGGGATGACAGCACGTGAAGATCAGCCGGAGCCGATCGTCGGGGATCTCGTCGGGATCGAACACGTCAGGCGCCTCGTGCACGGCGCCGCGCGCCGCGTGAGCGAGGGCGTCGACGCGCGCTCCCGCGCGGCGAGCGCGGCGCAGGTGGTCCAGCGCCCGTCGCCGGGCCGTGGTGAGGAGCCAGGCCCCCGGGCGGTCCGGCATGCCGTTCGCGGGCCAGTGATCGAGCGCCTGCTCGAACGCGTCCTGGACGAGCTCCTGGGCCGCGTCGATGTCGCGCACGATCCGGAGCACGGAGGCGACCACCCGGGCGTACTCGGCCCGGAAGACCTCCGCCACGCGCGCGTGCACGCCCTCCGGCGGGGTCTGCCCGTGGTCGATCGATCCCACGGGTCGAGATGGTACGCCATGCGGGGGCCATGCTCGATCGACACCCGCCGGAGCGGCCCGGTTACGCGCCTACGGCCCGCCGGCGGGGCCCCCGGCGCTCACATGGGCCAGATCGGCCGGACCTCGATGAAGCCCCCTTCGCGCAGCGGGACCTTCTTCGCCCACTCGAGCGCTTCCTGCTTGGTGTCGCACTCGATCAGGTAGAAGCCGCCCAGGGCCTCCTTCGTCTCGGTGAAGGGGCCGTCCATCACCTGGCGTTGCCCGGCCTTGACGCGCACGCGACTGGCGTCACCGTCGGGCCGCAAGCGCTCGCCATGGACCATCTTGCCGGCAGCACTGAGCTCCTGGGCGAAGCGGCCGTGGCCTTGCACCATGGCCTCCATCTCGGCTCTGGGAGGTGGGGCCTGGGCCTTGTCGTCGGAGCAGATCAGTAGCAGGTAGCGCATGGAAGCCTCCTCGGTCTCGAAATTGGTGGCCGCCGGGGACCCCGGGGGCCGGCCCGGCGACCACTCACCTATACGACGCCGATGACCCGCCGGAATCGACAGCCGGGCGCCGCTTGGGCCTCCGGATGCAGATTGGCGGATCAGGGTGGGCGGGAGGCCCGCGCCTCCGCCGCCTTGGCCTGCAGCGCGTCCCACACCGCCAGGGGCACGGTGGGGTTGCCGAGCACGGCCGCGCGGACCTGGGGGCCGTGGAAGTCGGAGCCGCCGGTGGCGACCAGGCCGTACTGGCGGCACAGGGCCACGTACGCCCCGCGCTGCGCGGCGGAGTGCTCGGAGTAGTAGCACTCGATGCCCATGAGGCCCGCGGCGACCAGGGACGGGATCAGGGCGTCGCGGTCGGACAAGCCGGGGTGGGCGAAGACCGGCACGCCGCCGGCGCGGCGCAGGAGGCGCACCGCGTCCTCGGGCGTGAGCTTCTTGCGCGGGACGTGGGCGGGCTTGCCCGCGGCCAGGTACTTGTCGAAGGCCTCGCGCACGGTCTTGACGTAGCCGCGCTCGAGCATCACCCGGGCGACGTGGGGGCGGCCGGCCGAGCCCTCCTGCACCAGCGCGAACACGCGCTCGACGTCGATCGGCATGCCGAGCGCGGCCAGCCGCTCGGCGGTGCGGTGCACGCGGGCCCGGCGCTCCGCGCGCTGGGCGCGGCAGAAGTCCTGGAACCAGGCGGCCTCGTAGTCCATGCAGTAGCCGAGGATGTGGATCTCGGCTCCCTCCACGTCGCAGTTGATCTCGATGCCGGGGACGATGGTGAGCGGTGGGTGCCGCCGCGCGGTCTCGATCGCCTCGGCGAGGCCGTCGGTGGAATCGTGGTCGGTGACGGCCAGCACGCGCACGCCGCGCTTCGCGGCCTCGGCCACCAGCTCGGCCGGCCGCAGCGTGCCGTCCGACGCGATCGTGTGGGTGTGGAGGTCGACGCCGCCGGCCATGACTCCGGCTACCGCCTATCGCCGGCCGTTCGTCGACGCGAGATAGCCCAGCAGGGTGCGCACCGTCACCCCGGTGCCGCCCTTGGGGCCGAGCGGCAGCTCCCGCTCGGTGAAGGCGGTGCCCGCGATGTCCAGATGCGCCCACGGGACGCCGGACGTGAACTCGCGCATGAAGAGCGCGGCCACGATGGCGCCGGCGCCGCGCTGGCTCGAGATGTTGTTGAGATCGGCCACGTCGCTCTTGAGCCCTTCCTTGTATTCGTCGTGGAGCGGCAGCCGCCACATCCGCTCCCCCGCCCCGTCGGCGGCGGCTAGCACGCGGGAGGCCAGCCCGTCGTCGCTCGCCATCACGCCCGACACGCCCTGGCCCAGGGCGATGACCACCGCGCCGGTCAGCGTGGCCATGTCGATCATCTCGTCGGGCTTGATGTGCTTGACCGCGTAGGACAGCGCGTCGGCCAGGGTCAGGCGCCCCTCCGCGTCGGTGTTGCCGATCTCCACGGTGAGCCCGTTCATAGCCCGCACGATGTCCCCCGGGCGCTGGGCGGTGCCCGACGGCATGTTCTCGGTGGCCGCGATCAGCCCGTGCACCTCGACGGGCGGCTTGAGCCGCGGGAGGGCGTGGAAGAGACCCAGCACCGCGGCGGCCCCGGCCATGTCGTCCTTCATGCGCAGCATGCCGTCCGCGGTCTTGAGGTCGAGCCCGCCCGAATCGAAGGTGATGCCCTTGCCGATGATGACGACGCGACGCCGGGCCCGTCCGGCGGGCGAGTAAGTCAGGTGGATGAACTTGGGCGGCTCCTCGCTGCCCTGGGCGACGCCGACGTAGGCGCCCATGCCCATCTTGGCGCACTCGGCGCGCTCGATCACGCGCAGCTTGATCCCACCCTCGCGGGCGATCTCGGTGGCGCGGCGCGCGAGAAATGTCGGCGTGACCACGTTCGCGGGCTCGTTCACCAGGTCGCGCGTGAGGCACGTGGCCTCGGCCCAGATGAGGCCGCGCCGCACGCCCTCGCGCGCGGCGGCGGCACCGCGCGGATCGGGCTCGAGCACGGTGAGCGCGCGGACCACCTTGCCGTTCTTGTCCTTCAGGTACTTCTCGAACCGATAGGCTCCGAGCAGCGCTCCCTCCACGACGGCCTGGGCCCGCTCGCGGGCCGGGAGCGCGTTCGCGGGCATGAACACGGCCAGCGTGCCGGCGCCGAGGTCGCGCGCGCGCCGGACCGCCGCCGCGGCGGCCCGCCGGACGGGCTCGGCGTCCGCGCGCGCCTTGCCCGGCTTGAGGGGACCGAGGCCGACGACCAGGATGCGCTCGGCGGGCACAGCCCCGCCGGTGTGGAAGTACGAGATCTGCCCCGGCTTGCCCTCGAACTTCTCGCTCTTGAGCACCCGCGAGAGCATGCCCGACAGGGCCCTATCCAGCGCGACGATCTCGGGGACGGGACGGGCGCCGTCGCCATATTGCCCCAGCACCAGGACGTCCGCGCGCGCCTCCGACGGCTTCCGGGTCTCCAGCGCGAGATCCATTCCCCTCATCCTCCCTGAGCGAGCGTCTGGCCCTGATACAGGCTCACCGCGCGATGGACCATGTCGGCGAGCCCGTCGGTGGTGTCGTAGCGGCCCAGCCCCGCCACCGGCACCCAGCGCACCTCGGCCGCGTCACTGCCGGCCCGCGGCGTCCCGGCCTCGATGGCCGCGACGTAGTCGATGATCACGTAGTGGTAGTGGACGCGCGCGGGCGCCGACCCGTTCTCCGGCGTGAGGCGCACGCGGTCGATGACGCCGCAGAGGCCGAGCAGGCGCACGCGCACGCCGCATTCTTCGAGCACTTCGCGGCGGACGGCATCCTCGATGCGCTCGCCCAGATGCACGAGACCGCCGGGAATGCTCCACTTGCCCTGAGACGGCGCCTGTCCGCGCCTGACCAGCAGGACGCGCTCGCCGTCGAGGATCACCGCGCCGACGCCGACCCGCGGCGCGTCCGGGTACTCGCGGGTGAACGACATGGCCGTCTCCCCCGCCTCAGGTCCCCCTCACCCTGCCCTCTCCCCCTTCGGGGGCGAGGGTACCAAGAACCCTCTCCCCTCAGGGGAGAGGGCAGGGTGAGGGGTCGGGGGGTGAGGGGACAGGTGGTGAGGGGTCGGGGGGTGAGGGGTGGTAACGGTCATCGCGCGCCCGGCCCGCGTCCAGCGGTCGGTGGCGTACTTGTCGCGCACGAGGGATTCGGCCAGCTCCATCTCCTCGGCGGTCAGGCCGCCCGGCGCGAGGTCGAGGCCGTGCACCTCGCGGAAGCCGTCGGCGAGCGCGGTCATGGTCTCGTCGAACGAGGGCCGGCGGCGGAGCACGGCGTCCAGCGTGGTCATGCCGGCCAGCGGGTCGCGCTCCGTCGGAAAGACGCGGCGGAGGCGGTCGGGCGCGGCGCCGAGCATGACGGCGCCGTGCTGGAGGAAGCCCGCGCCCTGGCGACGCTGGGCGCTGCCCACGACCTTGAGGCCGGCGATCTCCAGCTCGTAAGAGCCGGTGCGGGCGAAGCAGAACGTCGGCATCGCGGTCGGGTCGGAGGGCTGCACCGGCACCATCTCGACCGGCACCCCGATGCGATTGATCCCCGCGGCCAGCGCGGCGCCGATCCAGCGGTAGGTCTCGAGCAGGTCGGCGGCGCCGTCGAAGTCGCCCGCGCGCGCGACCACGCTGTAGGTCAGCTCGAGATCCGGCCCCTCGTGCAGGATGGCGCTGCCGCCGGTCGGCCGGCGCACGAGACCGATGCCGAGCGCGGTCGCGGCCGCGACGTCGATGCGGTGATCGAGCGGCTGCCCGTAGCCGAGCGAGATGGTGGCGGGCCGCCAGGCGAAGAAGCGGAGGGTGGGCGGCGCCGCGCCCGCGAGCCGGCCCAGGAGCAGCGCTTCGTCGAGGGCCATGTTCAGCGCGCCGTCGAGCGGCTCGGTGACCAGCAGGCGGAAGGGGGTCACGGCCCTCACCCTGTAGCCCCTCACCCTGCCCTCTCCCCGGAGGGGAGAGGGTGGTCGCGGGCGGGCCCTCTCCCCGGAGGGGAGAGGGCTAGCGGGCGGGGCGCCACCTCAGGACGGGCTGGCGGGCGGCCAGCGTCTGATCAAGGCGGCGCACGGACGTCGTCACCGGTGCCTCGTGGATCACGTGCGGGCTCGTCTCCGCCTCCCGCGCGATCTGGATCATGGCGTCGCAGAACTGGTCGAGCGTCTCCTTCGATTCGGTCTCGGTGGGCTCGATCATCAGCGCCTCTTCGACTATCAGAGGAAAGTACGTCGACGGGGCGTAGAAGCCCAGGTCGAGTAGCCGCTTGGCGATGTCCATCGCGGTCACGCCGAGGCGCTTCTGCCGGCGCGCTGAGAGCACGCACTCGTGCATGCACGGGCCCGGCGCCGAGCGGTCGTAGTCGCCCTCGAGGCGCTT
>JBGOVO010000244.1:0-6053 GCA_041478145.1 Methylomirabilia bacterium | reverse complement strand
TACGGAATTGTTACGGAGCCAGGACCATAGGGCGGCCCGATATGCTGGGCGGCCTTGCATCGGCAGGAGTGATTGGACCTTTCGGAGCGGGCCTGTAGGATGAACGGCCGGAGGAAAGACCAATGAATCGACGCGTGTTCCTCAGGACCGGGATCGGCGCGAGCGCCGTCGCGCTCGGTGGGCTGTCGCGGTCGGGTCGCGCGGCGGCCGCCGGCACGGAGGACGCCAAGTGGCGCGCCTTCGAGGTCGTCACCCGCGCGGAGGTGGCCAGTCCCACGGGTCCGACGCGGGTGTGGCTGCCGCTGCCGCTCCGGCCCGACACCGACTACCACAAGAGCCTGGGCCAGACGTGGACCGGCAATGCCGCGGTCTCCCGCGTGTACCGGGACGAGAAATACGGCGCGGCGATCTTCTATGCCGAGTGGCCGGCGGGGGAGACGGCCCCCGCGGTCGAGGTGACGAGCCGGTTCGCCACGCGCGACCGGATGGTGGACGCGACGAAGCCGGGCGCGAGCCCCGCGCCCGAGGACCGGGCCACCCTCGCCAAGTATCGCGACGCGACGAAGCTCATCCGGACCGACGGGATCGTCAAGAAGACCTCGCAGCAGATCA
Organism: Methylomirabilia bacterium; assembly: GCA_041478145.1. Classification (GTDB taxonomy): domain Bacteria; phylum Methylomirabilota; class Methylomirabilia; order Rokubacteriales; family CSP1-6; genus CAMLFJ01. The sequence continues at coordinate 5,441 of JBGOVO010000244.1, read as the reverse complement.
CCAAGGGCATCGACAGCGACGTGGAGAAGGCGCGCGCGATCTACGAGTGGATCGTGGAGAACACCTTCCGCGACCCCAAGGTGCGGGGCTGCGGGGTCGGGGACATCCGCGCCATGCTGGAGACCGGCAACCTGGGGGGCAAGTGCGCCGACCTCAACGCGCTCTTCGTGGGCCTGGCTCGCGCGGCCGGCGTGCCCGCGCGTGACGTCTACGGGGTCCGCGTGGCCGACTCCGCCGAGTTCAAGTGCCTCGGCAAGAGCGGCGACATCACCAAGGCCCAGCACTGCCGCGCCGAGTTCTATGCCCCGAGCCTGGGCTGGGTGCCCGTCGATCCGGCCGACGTGAGAAAGGTCGTGCTGGAGGAGCGGGGCGGCATCCCGCTCGACGATCCCACGACCAAGAAGGCGCGCGCCAAGCTCTTCGGCCAGTGGGAGATGAACTGGCTCGGCTACAACTACGCGCACGACGTCAAGCTGGTCAATGCCAGGGACGAGCCGGTGACCTTCCTGATGTACCCGCAGGCGGAAACCGGCGAGGGTCGCAAGGACAGCCTCGATCCGGACGCCTTCAAGTACAAGATGACCTCGCGCGAGCTTGGCGCCTGACCGGCGTCAGCGCCGCCGCATAGCTCTCCGACGCCCCCGGATCCCCGGGGGCGTCGGCTTTTCTCGCCGTCCCGTTCACGCATGATTTACCCCGTCGTCATCATCCCGTAACCCCACCCGGGCACACTCCGGCCATGGCGAGAGTGAGCGCGGGGGTCGAGCCAATGGCGAGCAGCCGGCGGGGAATACCGGAGAAGCCGAGTACGGCCGGCGGCCGCGCCGCGCGGGTTCTGGTCGTGGAGGACGAGCCGGACGTGGCCGAGATGCTCCGCTACAACCTCGGCAAGGAGGGCTACGACGTTCGGGTGGCCGGCAACGGCGCGGACGCGCTCCGACAGGTCAAGGAAGTCCGACCCGACGTGATCCTGCTCGACATCATGGTGCCCCAGCTCAACGGCTGGGAGATCTGCCGGCGGCTCAGGCAGGATCGGGAGACGAGCGCCATCCCCGTGATCATGGTCACGGGACGAGTGGAGGAAGGGGACAAGGTGCTGGGCTTCGAGATGGGCGCCGATGACTACGTGACCAAGCCCTTCTCCCCGCGTGAGCTGGTTGCCCGCGTCCGGGCCGTCATTCGCCGCGGCCGCCTCGGCGACGACGCGGCCAGCCAGCCGCTCCGGGCGGGCGAGCTCGAGATCGACCGGCAGCGCTTCGAGGTCAAGATGAAGGGCCGGCTCGTCGAGCTGACCCGCAAGGAATTCGACCTGCTCGCGACCCTGGTCCGCACCCCGGGGCGAGTCTTCGGGCGCGAGGAGCTCCTGGATCTGGTCTGGGGTCAGGACGGGTTCGTCGAGCCCCGCACGGTGGACGTGCACGTGGCCCGGCTGCGCGCGAAGTTCATCGCGGCCCGCGCTCCCGAGCCGGGGATCGAGACGGTCCGCGGGGTCGGCTACCGCTTCCGCGAGCAGGCGTGAGTTTACACGGATGTTACACCGCCGTCATCGGGACGTAATCGATCCCGAGCATGCTCACCCGCAAACAAATGGACACGACAAGGAGAGGGCGATGAAGAGATGGCACCTCCTCGCATGGATGCTCGTGATCGGCGTCGCGTGGGTGCCGGCCCCGGCCGGCGCCCAGATGCTGATGAACGGGGCGGGCGCGACCTTCCCGTACCCGATCTACTCGAAGTGGTTCGAGGAGTACATCAAGGTGGATCCGGAAGTGCGCTTCAACTATCAGTCCATCGGCAGCGGCGGCGGCATCCGGCAGATCACGGAGCGGACGGTGGACTTCGGCGCCTCGGACGGGCCGATGACCGACGAGCAGCTCAAGAAGGCGCCGGCCGAGCTGTTCCACATCCCCACCGTGCTGGGCGCGGTGGTGGCGACCTACAACCTGCCCGGGAACCCGCAGCTCTCGTTCACGGGTGACGTGCTGGCCGACATCTTCCTCGGAAAGATCACCAAGTGGAGCGACGCCCGGATCAAGGCGCTGAACCCGTCCGCGAGCCTGCCCGACCAGCCGATCGTCGTGGTCCACCGGTCGGACGGCAGCGGCACGACCTACATCTGGGTGGACTACCTCTGCAAGATCAGCCCGGAGTGGGACCAGAAGGTCGGACGAGGTACCTCGGTGAAGTGGCCGGTGGGATTGGGCGGCAAGGGCAACGAAGGAGTCGCGGGTCAGGTCAAGAACGCGCCCGGATCCCTGGGCTACGTGGAGCTGGCCTACGCCATCACCAACAAACTGCCCGCCGCGAAGATCAAGAACCAGGCGGGCAAGTTCATCGAGCCCACCATCGAGAGCACGACCGCCGCGGCGGCCGGGGCGGCGAAGGACATGCCGGCCGATTTCCGCGTGTCCCTGACGAACTCGCCGGGCCCCGACGCCTATCCGGTGGCGAGCTTCACCTGGCTGCTCGTGTATAAGGACCAGCCCAACGAGTCGAAGGGCAAGAGCCTCGTGAAGTTCCTGTGGTGGGCCATCCACGACGGCCAGAGGCATCCGGCCGCGCTGCTGTACGCGCCGCTGCCGGCGCCCGTGGTGAGGGACATCGAGGCCAAGATCAAGCAGATCACCTACTCCGGCAAGCCGCTCCTGGCGGCGCAGTAGGTAGATGGCCGGCGAATCGACCACGGGGGCGGCGGCGGCCGATCGGCTGTCCCTGCCCTCGCGGGCCATCAGCGGGACGCGCGCCGGCCTAGGCGACCGGGTGTACGCCGCGGTCGTGCTCGCGTCGGTGTGGCTGGTGCTGCTGCTCGCGACCGGGCTCGTCGCCGCGCTCGTCTGGGAGTCGTGGGAGGCGATCCGGGCCTTCGGACTGCATTTCCTGGTGACGTCGCAGTGGGACCCCGTCGCGGGAGAGTTCGGAGCCCTCCCGTTCATCTACGGCACGCTCGTCTCCTCGGCGCTGGCCCTGCTCATCGGAGTCCCGCTCTCGATCGGGGCGGCCATCTTCCTCGCCGAGCTGGCCCCGTCCTGGATCCGGCCTCCGATCTCGTTCCTGATCGAGATGCTCGCGGCGGTGCCCAGCGTGGTCTACGGTCTCTGGGGCATTTTCGTGCTCGTGCCGTGGCTGCGGGACTGGGTGCAGCCGGCCCTCGGGCGGACGCTGGGTTTCCTGCCCCTGTTCCAGGGCCCGCCCTACGGGATCGGGATGCTCGCGGCGGGCCTGATCCTGTCCATCATGGTCGTGCCCTACATCACCTCGGTGAGCCGCGAGATCCTGCTGGCCGTGCCCGGCTCGCAGCGCGAGGCGGCGCTCGGCCTGGGCGCGACCCGATGGGAGACGACCCGGATGGCCGTCCTGCGGTACGGCCGGTCCGGTCTGATCGGCGCCATCCTGCTTGGCCTCGGGCGCGCGCTCGGGGAAACGATGGCCGTCACCATGGTGATCGGCAACCGCCCGGAGATCGCCACCTCGCTCTTCGCGCCGGGCTACACGATGGCGAGTGTGCTCGCCAACGAGTTCACCGAGGCGACGTCCGACCTCTACGTGTCGGCGCTGGTCGAGATCGGCCTCCTGCTCCTCGTGGTCACGGTCGTCGTGAACGGGCTGGCCCGGCTCCTGGTCTGGAGCGTGGGCGGTCCGGTGCGGGGCATGCGGGAATGAGCCCCGCGATGCGCCGGCTCACCAATGCCGCGATGGGCGGGCTCACGTTCGCGGCGGCGCTCCTCGTCATCTGTCCGCTCCTGCTGATCTTCGGCTTCCTGCTCTACCAGGGCGCGTCGGCGATCAACGTGGACTTCTTCCTCCATCTCCCGAAGCCGGTGGGAGAGGCCGGCGGCGGGGTCGCCAACGCCATCGTGGGCAGCCTGATCATGATCGGCCTGGCCGTCTCGGTCGGGCTCCCGGTGGGAATCCTGGGGGGCGTCTATCTGGCCGAGTCGCGCGACCGCCGGCTTCCGTGGGTGCTCCGGTTCGTGGCCGACGTCATGAACGGGGTGCCGTCCATCGTCTTCGGCATTTTCGCCTACACGGTGGTGGTGCTCCCGATGCGACGCTTCTCGGCCCTGGCGGGGGGCCTCGCGCTGGGTCTGATCATGATCCCGATCGTGCTGCGGACCACGGAGGAGATGGTGCGGCTGGTTCCCAGCGCCCTCCGGGAGGCCGGACTGGGCCTGGGCCTCCCGCAGTGGAAGGTAAGCCTGCGGATCGTCATCCCGGCGGCTCGCGCGGGGATCATCACCGGCGTCATGGTGGCGGTGGCGCGGATCGCCGGAGAGACCGCGCCGCTCCTGTTCACGGCGCTGGGCAACCGTTTCTGGCAGCAAGGTCTCGACCAGCCCATCGCGGCCCTGCCGCTGCAGATCTACGCGTACGCCATCGCGCCTTACGACGACTGGCACCGGCAGGCGTGGGCCGGGGCGCTCGTGCTGATCACGCTGGTGTTCCTGGCGAGTCTGGCGGCGAGGCTGGCCACACGGGGCCGGACCGTTGCACGGTGAGGTGACCATGGGAGACGGGATCTACGTGAAGGGGCTCCGGGCCTGGTTCGGTGATTCCCTCGTCTTGAAGGGAGTCGACCTCACGGTGGCGCCCAACGCGGTGACCGCCATCATCGGCCCGTCCGGGTGCGGGAAGTCGACCTTCATCCGCTGTGTGAACCGCATGCACGAGACCGTGCCGGGGGCGCGGGTCTCGGGCCAGGTGCTGCTCAACAGCGAGGACCTGTACGCGCCGGGAGTGGACGCGGTGCAGGTGAGGCGGCGGATCGGCATGGTGTTCCAGAAGCCTAATCCGTTCCCCACGATGTCCGTGTTCGACAACGTGGCCGCCGGCCTGCGGCTGGCCGGGATGCGGCGGAAGTCGCGGCTGCAAGAGGAGGTCGAGCGGGCGCTGCGCCACGCGGCCCTCTGGGACGAGGTGAAGGACGATCTCGAGAAGTCCGGGGTGAGCCTCTCGGGCGGGCAGCAGCAGCGGCTGTGCATCGCGCGGGCCCTGGCGGTGGACCCGCAGATTCTGCTCATGGACGAGCCGTGCTCCGCCCTCGACCCGATCGCGACCGCGAAGATCGAGGAGCTCATCCACGACCTGAAGAAGGAGCTGACGATCGCCATCGTCACCCACAACATGCAGCAGGCGGCCCGCGTCTCGGAGTGGACCGGCTTCTTCCTGATGGGGGAGCTGGTCGAGTTCGGAGTCACCAAGGAGATGTTCACGACGCCGGGAGACAAGCGCACCGAGGACTACATCACCGGGCGCTTCGGGTAGTCGGAGAGGAACGCCACCGTGCAACGCCATTTTCACGAGGAGCTGGAGGCGCTCAAGCAGACGCTGCTCGCCATGGGCGGGCTCGTCGAGGACCAGATCCGCCGGGCCATGAAGGCGCTCCTGGAGCGGGACGATGCCGTCGCCCAGGAGGTCATCGATCGGGACCGGCAGGTCAACAC
>JBGOVO010000332.1:0-4576 GCA_041478145.1 Methylomirabilia bacterium | reverse complement strand
TGCTCTGGTCCATCTACCAGCGCGACTACCCGCTCACCCAGTCCACCATCCTCTTCATCGCGGTGCTGTTCATGACCATCAACCTGGCGGTGGATCTGCTCTACAGCTATCTCGATCCGCGGATCCGCTACGGTCGCTGAATCCCACGGGAGAGCATTCATGCGCGCAGCCGTTCTCTTCGAGCAGGGCAAGCCGCAGCGGGTGGAGGACGTGGCCCTCGAGGCGCCCCGGGCGGGCGAGGTGCTGGTGCGCATGGCGGCGAGCGGGGTCTGCCATAGCTGTCTCCACGCCGCCGACGGGAGCTGGACGGGCGTGCCCCTGCCCATCGTGCTGGGCGACGAGGGCGCGGGGGTAGTGGAGGCCCTCGGCCCCGGGGTGACGGAGCTCGCGGTGGGCGACCACGTGATCCTCTCGTGGGCCCCCACCTGCGGGCGCTGCCACTACTGCGTGATCGGCCGCCCCAATCTCTGCGAGCGCCGGCAGCCGGGCAAGGGCGTGCTGCCCGACGGGACGACCAGAATGAGTCTTGGCGGCTCACCGGTCTACCACTACGGCCACGTCGCCACGTACGCGTCGCGGACCGTCGTGCACGAGTCCTGCGCGATCCGCATCGACAAGGCCATGCCGCTCGACCGGGCCGCGCTCATCGGCTGCTCGGTCATGACCGGCGTCGGCGCCGTCCTCAACACCGCGGCGGTGCCCGCGGGGGCCAGCATGGCGGTCTTCGGGGTGGGCGGCGTCGGCCTCAACGTCGTCCAGGGTGGCGCGATGGTGGCGGCCCACCCGATCATCGCGGTGGATCTCCTCGCCCGGAAGCTCGACCACGCGCGCGCGGTCGGCGCGACTCACGGCATCGACGCGTCCAAGGAGGACCCGGCCGCCGCCATCCGCGCCATCACCGGCCGCGGCGCCGACTTCACCTTCGTGGCGGTGGGGGCCACGCGCCCCATCCTGCAGGCGATCGAGGCCCTGGCCCCCGGCGGCACCTGCGTGCTGATCGGAGTGCCGGAGACGGGCGCCACCGTGCCCTTCGACGTGCGGCCGATGGTGACGGGCGAGCGGGTCGTCCGCGGCTCGAGCTACGGCAGCGCGCGCACGCGCGAGGACCTGCCGCGGCTCGTGCGCCTCTACCAGGCCGGGAAGCTCCGCATCGACGAGCTGATCACCCATCGCTACGCGCTGGAGGACGCCAACGAGGCGTTCCGGGCGCTCGCCGCGGGCGAGCTGGGCCGCGGCATCATCGTGTTCTGAGATGCGCGAGATCGTCTTCGCGCTGGAGTTCCGGGGCCGCGGCGGGCCGGTGCCCGGCTCCCTGAACAAGCGCCAGGCGCGCACCAGCGCGCCCAGCCAGGCGCTCCGGACGGTCATGGCCGCGAACGGATTGACGGCCTCCGTCGAGGCCGTCGCCGGCGAGTCGGCCGTGCTCGAATCGCGGGTGGAGCGCTCCCCCGACGGCACCTTCGTCGAGGACGGCACCATCACCTACGGCCGCGCGGGATCGATCGCCTTCGACACGGTGGGACGCGGACACGTCGGCCCGGCTCCCGTGGCGGGGTGGAGCCACGGCGTGGTGATGTGGCGGATCACCGGCGGCGAGGGGCGCTTCGCGGGCGCGCAGGGCCTGATCACGTCGAACTTCACGGTGAGCACCGACGGCGAGGTGACCGACGACCACTTCACCCGGCTCTACCTGCCGGAGTGAGGCGGCGCTCGCCGGCCCGCGAGCGGAACCCTACGACACCAGGTCGGCGATCCGGATCCGCGCCGACGGCAGCGCGACCGGCGTGACCACGGCCGGCGGCGCCAGGGCGGAAGCCGACCGATAGCGCCATCCGTGCGGCGCCGCCGGGTCGGGCGCCGGGTCACGATAGATCTCGAGGACGCGGTCGATCAGGTTGACGATCCAGTACTCGGCGATCCGGGCCCTCGCGTAGAGGCTCCCCTTCTCCTCGCGGTCGAACTGGAGGCTCGAATCGGCCACCTCCACCACGAGCGCCGCGCGCGTCGGATGCGCGCGCCGATAGTCGGCGCGCCGGCCGGGCACCACCGCCAGATCGGGCTCGGGCGAAGAGTCCTCGTCGAGGGCGACCGGCATCTGGGCCCTCACGATGAAGCCGGGCGGCAGTGCCGCCCGCAGGGCATCGTCGGCGGCGCCGACCGCGGTGGCGTGCGGGCTGTTCTGGGGCTCGGCGACGATGAGCTGCCCGCCGATCAGCTCGACCGGGTCGCCCTCGAACGCGCCGAGATCGACAAGCCGCTCGTACTCGACGCGCCTCCAGCGCTTCAAGGTCAACGGGAGCTGCGCCACGCGCCCAGACTACGGGACCGGAATCGCTCGGTCAATGCCGACGGTTGGATACGCGGTCAGCCCTTGACCGAGCCCGCGGTGAGGCCCTGCACCATGTACTTCTGGAAGATCAGCACGAGCAGGACCGCGGGCAGCGCGCCCAGGAAGCCCGAGGCCGCGATCACCGAGTAGTCCACGTTGACCTGGCCGTTCATCGCCGCGATGACCGGGGGGAGCGTGGTCGTGCCCGGCTTGGTGTTGAGCACCTGGGCGACCACGAACTCGTTCCAGCAGAGCATGAAGGTGAACGCCCCGCCCGCGACCAGCCCCGGCCCCGACACCGGCAGCACCACCCGCCAGTAGGCCTGCAGGCGGTTGCAGCCGTCCACGAGCGCGCTCTTGTCGAGGTCGGCCGGCACCGTCTCGAAGTACGCCTTCATGATCCACACCGTGAAGGGCAGCGTGAAGGAGCAGTAGGCGACGACCAGCCCGGCCAGCGTGTTCTGCAGCCCGAGCGCCCGGAACATCACGAAGAAGGCCGGGATCAGGACGATGGTGGGCAGCATGCGCGTGAACAGCAGGGCGAAGAGCGAGAAGGTCTTGAGCGGGAACCGGAACCGGGCGTAGGCGTAGCCGGCGGTGGTGCCGACCACGAGGTTCACGATCGTGACCACCGAGGCCACGATCAGCGTGTTCAGCATCGAGGGCAGGATCTTGGCGGCCTGGCCCTCGGCGTGGAAGCGCACGAGGCCGAGGATCATCCGGTAGTTCTCCAGGGTGACCTCGGGCGGGACGAAGGGCAGCGGCCGGGCCAGGAGGTTCCGCTGGTAGGAGACGCTGGTGACGAAGAGCCAGATGAAGGGGCCGATGAGCCAGAGGGTGACCACGAGGATGAGCCCGTAGAGGAGGACGCGGCTCCGGGCCGAGCCCGCCTTGTAACTGTTTGATCGGTAACCGGGGGGGAGCGACCGCCGCTCCTCCCCCGGCCCCCCCCACCGGTTCGATGTCGATCGCGCCACGCCGTTAGCCCTCCGGCTCGAAGCGGGCCAGGATGAGCCGCTGGTAGACGAAGGTCAGGAGCAGGCAGAACCCGGTGAGCGTGTAGAGGATCGCGGTCCCCGGACCGAACTTGAAGAACGCGAAGCTCGTCTGGAACCCGAGCCAGGAGATCGTGGTGGTCTCGTTGGCGGGTCCGCCCATGGTGAGGATGTAGATGAGGTCCAGCATGAGGAAGCCGTTCACCGTGCACAGCACCAGCACCAGGAACAAGATGGGCCGGAGCGCGGGCAGGGTCACGTAGCGGAAGCGCTGCCAGTAACCGGCGCCGTCCACCTCGGCGGCCGCGTAGAGATCCTCGGAGATCGACTGCATGCCGGCCAGGAACAGGAGGGTCGCGAACGGCGCCTGGTTCCACATGTAGACCGACACCAGCACGTTCAGCGCGCTGAAGCCGTCCTTGAAGAAGGCGATCGACCCGGTCAGCAGGCCGAGCCGGTGCATGTAGCCGTTGAAGGCGCCGAACTCGAAGTCGAGGATGCCGATCCAGAGCAGCCCCACCACGATGCGGGACAGCGACCAGGGGACGAGGAGGAGGCTCCGCATCAGGGGACGGCCCGGGAAGCGCTCGTTCAGCACCAGGGCCACCCCGAGGCCGACCAGGGTCGCCTCGATCACGAAGGCCCCGACGAAGTAGAGCGTGCGCCAGAGGGAGTCCCAGTAGAGCGGGTCGGAGAAGACCTGCAGGTAGTTCTTCAGCCCCACCCAGCGGTAGAGGGGCAGGCGCATCCCGAACATCTCGATGGCCGCGCCGCTGGTGCGGAGCAGGTTGACGTCGGTGAACGAGAGCCAGAGCGAGTACGCGAGCGGGACCGCGACCACGACCACGATGGTGAGGACGGCGGGCGCCACCAGCAGCCGGGCGAACGAGGCCTCGGACAGGCGCACGGCACGCAGCCCGGGGCGGGGCACCGCCACCCGGGTCGGGATCCCGAGAGCCAACTACACCAGCGACTTTTGGAGCGCGACCAGGTCCTTCAGGCCCTTGGGCACCGTCGTGGTGCCCCGGATGATGTTGTGCACGGTCGCCACCGCCTTGGTGTCGTACTCGCCGTACCAGGGCTCCTTGTAGGCGGCGATCACGCGCCCCTTCTTGTACTGCTCACGCAGGAGCTTGAGGTCGATCCACCGATCGTAGGACGAGATGATCTCGGGGTGGTCGTACATCTCGGGGTACGGGTTGTCGAGGCCGGAGATCAGGCACCACTGCCGCTGGACGTACCAGTCACCGTT
>JBGOVO010000142.1:0-8838 GCA_041478145.1 Methylomirabilia bacterium | reverse complement strand
GGCCAGGAGGCGGCCGCTCTCGCGGTCCACCATCTTGAACATGCGCTCCTGCAGCTCGTGGTCGGTGCCCTGGGACAGCACGTCGAAATACTCATACGCGCTGGTCACCACCTCTCGATAGCCCCAGCGGCGGAAGACGTCGGAGAGACGCTCCTCCACCGTGCGCTTCCGGGCCGCCTCGTCGGGCAGATAGATCTTGGCGCCCTTGGGCAGTTGCGTCGGCTGGCTCTTGCGCGGCACGCTCACGGCGACCCCTCAGGCGATGGCGGCGTCGGCCAGGTGAATCAGCGAGTTCATGCGGTGGAGCGTGGTCCAGTCGTCGCGGAACTCGAGCTCCGAGATGCCCGTCGACGACAGCTGGAGCGCCCAGAGCCGGTCGAGCCCGAGCCCGAGCGCCTCCAGGATCAGGATGCGGCTCGTGATCCCATGGGAGACGAGGCAGACCGTCTGCCCGTCGTGGGCCGCCCGCAGGTCGCCGAGCCCGGCCAGCGCCCGGGTGCGCACCACGTCGAGCGTCTCGGCGCCGGGCCAGCCGGCCGCGTGCGGCGTCTCCGCCCAGGCCCGATGCGCCTCCGGGAAGCGCGCGCGGACGTCCTCCCAGGTGAGCCCCTCCCACTCCCCGAAGCCCATCTCCTTGAAGGCCTCCGATTCGCGCACGATCAGCTTGTGCGGGGCTGCGATGATCGCGGCCGTCTCGCGGGCGCGCCCGAGCGGGCTCGACCACACGGCCGCCAGCGGCGAGGCGGCCAGGAGCCGCGCCGCCGACTCGGCCTGCTCGCGGCCGGTGGCGGACAGGGGAGTATCCCGCCAGCCCTGGAAGCGGCGCTCCCGGTTCCAGTCGGTCTCCGCGTGACGCAGCAGCAACATCCGCATGCCGGTCAGCGCTCGGCCAGGACCTTCTGGGCCGCGCGCACGGCGGCGCCGAGATCAACCGGGTGCCCCAGCTCGTGCAGCACCTGCTCGAGCGCGGCCAGCGCGATGATCACGTCGAAGTCGCCGACATAGCCCATGTGGCCGAGACGGAACACCTGCCCCTTCATCTCTCCCTGCCCGCCCGCGACCGTGATGTTGTGTGAGGTCGAGTAGGTGGACAGGATCGCCTCGCTGTCGATCCCGCGCGGGGCCACCACCGCGGTGAGCGCGGGGCTGGGCGACGCCTTGGCGAAGAGCTCGAGGCCCAGCGCCTCCGCGCCGGAGCGGGTGGCCCGGGCCAGCCGCTCGTGGCGGCGGAACGCGCTCGGGAGGCCTTCCGCCTCGAGCATCTTGAACACCTCGCGCAGGCCCACGAAGATGGAGACGGCCGGGGTGAAGCGGCATTCGTTCCGCGCGACGAATTTCCGCTCGGTGGCGATGTCGAAGTAGTACTTCGGCAGCCGCGAGGTCTTCGCGTGGCCCCAGGCCTTCTCGGAGAGCGCGCAGAAGGAGAGGCCGGGCGGCAGCATCAGCCCCTTCTGCGAGCCGGAGACGACCAGGTCCACGCCCCACTCATCCATGCGCAGGTCCGCGATGCCCAGGCTCGACACCGCATCCACCACCAGGATCGCGCCGGTGCCGCGCGTGACCGCCGCGATGCCCTTGACGTCGTGGAGCACGCCGGTCGAGGACTCGCTGTGCTGCATCAGCACCGCTTTCGCCTCCGGGTGCTCGCGCAGCGCGCGGGCGAAGGCGTCGGCCGGCACCGTCTCGCCGAACGGGGCGGCGAGCGGGATCACGGTGACGCCGTAAGTGCGGCAGATCTCCTCCCAGCGCTCGCCGAACTTGCCCGCGCGGAGCACCAGTACGGTGTCGCCGGCCGACAGGGTGTTCGCGACGGCCGCCTCCATGGCCCCGGTCCCGGACGCGGTGAACGGGATCACGTCCTGGCTCGTCTGGAAGAGCCGCTTGAGCCCCGCCCGGACCTCGATGAACAGCGCCTCGTACTCGGGCGTCCGGTGGTGGATCATGGGCTGCGCCATCGCGAGCAGGACGTTCGGCGGCACCGGGGTCGGTCCCGGCGCCATCAGGTAGTACTTCTTCATTACGGGCTCCTTGTGGATCAGGTTGACCCGACCACGGTATCAGAACCCCGCGATGCCTTGCAATCAGCCGTCGCGTCGTAAACGCGTGTCGGATGGGCCCGGGTTGGCCCGGGCTGGGCGGTGCGTGGTGTCGTGGGGAGGGGGGCTCAGGGAGCCGCGGGCTTCCGAGAGCGTCCGAGGGCGGTGACGAAGAGCGCGTCCTTGCCCGCGGCGTGGGGCGAGAAGAACTCCACGACGGCCCGGTCGTAGAAGGTGAGGCCGCTGGCGCCGAAGTGCTGGGCGTAGGCGCCCAGATAGAGCCGCCCCCCGATCAGGCCCGCCTCCAGATTTGCCGCGCGGTAGCCGCGATTGCCCCAGCGCTCGAGCACCCCCGTCAGATCGCTCAGGAAGAACACGGTCGCGCTCGACGCTCCGCCCAAGGGCTGCTCCAGGCACAGGAAGGCGGACGCCGCTCTGACGTCCCCTGTCCGGAGCCGCGTGAGCGCGTGCGCCGCGCGGTGGTAGACGTAGGCGCCGGGCTCGAGCCCCGTCACCGCGTGGACGTTGAGATAGAGATCCACCAGGCCGTCGGGCACGTCGGACGGGAACGCGCGGGTGGCGTGGGCGAGCGCGCTCGACAGCTCCTCGGCGGTGATCGCCTCGCCCGAGAACTCGCGGGTCGAGCCGCGCCGAGCAATGGTCTCGCCGAGCGACCGCCCGGACGCTGCGCGCGACGCCGGCAGCGGGGTCAGGTCTGGCATTCCGACAATGTCGGAATGCAAGACCTGACCCCGGGCCGCGCGCCAGTCCTCGATCTCGGCCTCCGAGTCGAGGGTCGAGTCCTCATAGGCCTCGCGCAGCAGCGGATAGTCGACCTCCCGTGCCGAGAGCGGGATGACCTCCGGCTGGAGCTGCGTCACGGCCGGCGGCGGCGGTGCCGAGCGGCCCGCGTGCCCCAGCGGCACGACGACCAGGGTCGCTTCCTTCTCCACCTCGAGGCCCAGCAGGGCGTTGAGCTGGGCGTCCACGAAGCCCTCGACGAGGCGGGCCGGCAGCTCGAGGGCGCGGGCCGCCGCCAGCAGCTGGGACAGGAGCGTGCCCGAGTCCCAGAAGAGATGGCGATAGCCGCGCGCCTGATACTTCCAGGTGTTGCGCCAGTAGATCGCGGAGAGGATCACCGAGGCCGGCTGGGCCGCGACCGCCTCGTCCGCGGTGGCCAGCGCGACGGCGCCGCGGAAGTCCCCGGCCCGGAGCCGTCTCAGGCGGAAGTCACCCGGATTGAAGTGATAGACGCCCGGCTCGAGCCCGCTCACCTCGCCCGCCACCACGTACGCCTCGGTCTGGTAGAGCGCGCCGGTGGACGCCGCGGCGCGGAAGTGCACCTCGGCGCCGCCCGGGTAGTGCTTGACCCGCGTCACGCCGGCCGAGAAGAAGAGCAGCGCGGCGAGACGCTCGAGGTCGAGCGGGACCCCGGTCGCGAGGGGGGCATCCCCGCTGAGCGCGGAGAACGTGTCGGTCCCGAGCGCGAGGAGGTCCGTCGGCAGCCGCACCGCCTCGAGCGCCGGATAGACCTTGAAGGGCAGCGGCTTGATCTCCCAGTCGAGCCCGTGGCTGCTTCGCCGGATCGACTCGGGCGAATGCGCGGTGCGGTCGTGGTACCGGCGGGCGCTCGAGACTTCGCGATTTCGGGACATGAGAGCCCCAGAACGCTAGGTGAAATGGTAGGGAGGGCGGACGACGCCGCGCTCGGTGATGATGGCGGTGATCAGCTCGGCGGGCGTGACGTCGAAGGCCGGGTTGAAGACGGGGGACGTCGCGGGCGCGGTCTGGCGTCCCGCCACCCCGCGCACCTCGGCCCCGTCGCGCTCCTCGATCACGATCGAGGCGCCGCTCGGGATCGACGGGTCGATGGTGGAGCAGGGCGCCGCCACGTAGAACGGGATGCCGTGGTGGCGCGCCAGCACCGCCACCGAGTAGGTGCCGATCTTGTTGGCGGTGTCGCCGTTGGCCGCGATGCGATCGGCTCCGGTCACGACCAGGTCCACCTCGCCGCGCTTCATCACGTAGCCGGCCGCCACGTCCGAGATCAGCCGGTGCGGGATGCCCTCCTTGGCCAGCTCCCACGCGGTGAGCCGCGAGCCCTGCATGACCGGGCGCGTCTCGTCCACCCACACCAGCGCGAGCCGCCCGCGCTCGTGCGCGGCGCGGATCACGCCGATCGCGGTGCCATACCCGGCGGTGGCCAGCGCGCCCGCATTGCAGTGGGTGAGGAGCCGGGCGCCCGCGGGCACGAGCGCGGCCCCGTGGGCCCCCATGGCGCGGTTCGCCGCGAGATCCTCCGATCGGATGGCCTGGGCCTCGGCGAGGAGGCGGGCGCTCAGGGCGGCGCCGGAAAGCTCGCGCCCCGCTTCGATCGCGCGGCGCATGCGGTCGAGCGCCCAGAAGAGGTTCACCGCGGTGGGACGCGTCGCGGCCAGCCCCTTGATGGCGTCCTCCAGATCGGCGAGCCGCGCGGAGGACTCGCTGGCCGCGCTCTGGCGCGCGGCCAGCACGACGCCGAAGGCGGCGGCCACGCCGATGGCCGGCGCGCCGCGGACGACCAGGGTGCGGATGGCGTCGGCCACGTCCCGCCACGACGTGTAGCCGCGCTCGACTTCCTCGGTGGGCAGGCGGGTCTGGTCGAGCAGCACGAGCCGCCCGTCCTCCCACCGAACCGGGGAGATCACGGCCGCCCCTCACCCTGCCGCCCCTCACCCTGCCGCCCCTCACCCTGCCCTCTCCCCAGAGGGGAGAGGGAATTCGATCCCCCTCTCCCCTCTGGGGAGAGGGTCGGGGTGAGGGGGATCTTCACGCGGACGTCCGCCAGGGACAGGCCCTCGATGCGAAAGGATTTGTCGCGCGAGGTGGCGCCGCGGATCAGCGCGACCCGCGAGGGCGCGACGCCGAGCGCGTCGGCAAGCAGTCGGCCTACCGCGTGGTTCGCCTCGCCGGCCTCGGGGACCGCGGTCACCCGCACCCGCAGCGCCCCACCCTGCCAGCCCACCACCTCGTTCCGCCGGGCGCGAGGTTGAACCCGGACGTGCAGCAGCTCCGCTTCGCCCTTAGCCGCCGTCGCCCTGGTTGGCATCCGCCTCGAGGTCCTGGTCGAGCAGGCGCTGGTACATGTCCACGGTGGCCCGCAGCGACTCGGCGAGCTGGCGCCGCGTCCGCTTGAGCTGGCCGATCTGGGCCTGGATGGCGCCCTCCGCGGTGCGCGCGGCCTCGATGGTCTTCTCGCCCTGCATCTCGGCTTCCTTGATCAGGAGCTGGGCCTCGCGGCGGGCGTTGTCCTTCATCTCCTCGACCATCCGCTGCGTGGTCACGAGGGTCTCCTGCAGCATCCGCTCGCGCTGCTCGAGGCCGCGGGTGCGCTCCTCCGCCGCCTGCAGGTGCTCCTTCAGCAGGGTGTTCTCCTTCAGCAGCGCTTCGTAGTCTCCCGCCAGATCCTCGAGGAAGGTGTCCACTTCCTGGACGTCGAAGCCGCGGAACATCCGGACCGTGAACTGTTGCTGGCGGATATCCATGGGCGTGATGCGCACGGGAATCTCCTCGGTGCTACGTTTGGAGCAGGGCGCGGAAGATGACTCGTTCCACGAACTGGATGGCGATGATCACGATCAGCGGCGAGAAGTCGAGCCCTCCCGTCTTCCACGGAGGCAGCAGACGGCGCACCGGGGCGAGCACCGGCTCGGTGATCTGCCGCAGGAACATCACGATGGGATTACGCGGATCGGGACTGACCCATGTGATCAGGGCCGCCGCGATGATCACCCACACGTAGACGTCGAGGATCCAGCTGAGGAAGTCCAGGATTCCTGCCACTAGCGTCTGCCTCCCAGCTCGCGCGAGCGCAGCGTCGCGCGCTCCACCGCGCTGATGAAGGTCCGCCGCACCCCTCCCTCTTCCAGCGCCGCGATGCCCGCGATGGTGGTACCGCCCGGGGAGGACACCATGTCCTTGAGCTGGCCCGGATGCGCGCCGGTCTCGAGGATGAGCCGCGCGGATCCGAGCACGGTCTGCGTCGCCAGGATCATGGCGGTGGCGCGATCCAGCCCCATCTTCACGCCGCCGTCGGCCAGTGACTCGATGACGATGGCCACGTAGGCGGGCCCGGACCCCGAGAGCCCGGTGACCGCGTCGAGCAAGTCCTCCTCCAGCACCACCACGCGCCCCACCGCCCCGAACAGCTCCTGGGCCATCTCGAGGTCGCCGGCGTCGAGGCCGTCGGCCCGCGCGATCGCGGTCACGCCTTCGAGCACCAGGGCGGGCGTGTTGGGCATCACCCGGATCAGGCGCGCCGCCTTGCCGAGCCCGTCGCGCAGCGCGGCGACCGGCACGCCCGCCGCGATCGAGATCAACAGCTTGCCGCGGTCCACCGCCCCCGCGATCTCCTTGAGCACCGCGCTCATGATCTGGGGCTTGACGGCCAGGATCACGATGTCGGCTCCGCTCACCAGCTCGGAATTCGACGCGGCGGCGCGCACCCCGTATTGCCCGACCATCTGCTGGAGGCGATCGGCGCGCACGTCGGTGGCCGCGATGGCCGCGGCGGGCACGAGGCCCGTCTGGAGGAGGCCCTTGATGATGGCCTCCCCCATGTTCCCCGCCCCCAGGAAGCCGACCTTCTTGTCCTTGATGCTCACGGGTTCTCCTTCGCGCGCGGCGTCCGCGGGCCGAAGATGGCCGTCCCCACGCGCACCATGGTCGCGCCCTCCTCGATGGCCATCTCGAAGTCGGCGCTCATGCCCATCGAGCAATGCTCGAGCCCCAGCTCGTCGCACAGCGCGCGCAGCCGCCGGAAGTAGGGCCGCGTCGCGTCGGGATCGGGCGTCACCGGGGGAATCGCCATCAGCCCCCGGACGCGCAGGCCGGGCAGCCCGATCACCGCCTCGCACAGGGGCTTCACCTCCGCGGGCGCGACGCCCCCCTTCTGCGGCTCGTCGCCCAGATTGACCTGGAGCAGGATATTGAGCGCCCGGTCGCTCGGGGCGCGACGGGAGAGCTCCCGGGCCAGGTCCAGCCGGTCCACCGAGTGGATCCAGTCGAAGAGGCGCGCGGCGTCCTTGGCCTTGTTGGTCTGGAGCGAGCCGATCAGGTGCCATGGTACCGGCCGCCCGAGCACCTCGATCTTGTCCCGCGCCTCCTGGACGCGGTTCTCCCCCAGGGCGGCGACGCCCGCGGCGACGGCCAGCCGGATTCGCTCGGCTTCCACTGTCTTGGAGACCGCGATAAGCAGGACGTGGTCGGGGGAGCGACCGGCCCGTGCGCACGCCCTCGCGACGGCCTCCTGGACCCGCCCGAGGTTGGCGCGTATGTCCAGCATGAGTGGGGGCGATTCTAGCACGGAGGCCCCGGGCCGTCAGGCCCGGTCGCTCGAGCCCCGCGAGGGGGCGGTCGCGGCGGGCAGCGCCGCCACGGTGACGAGGCGCCCGGCGCCTCGCTCGCGGCGATAGGAGAAGAGCAGGTCGGGGCGGCAGCCGGTGCAGAGCCCCAGCAGATCGACCCGTTCCGGCCGGACGCCCGCGGCGGTGAGCTGGTCCAGGTTGGCGCGCCAGAGATCGAGCATCCACTTCCCCGGCCCCTTGGGCGTCACCCAGGCCTCCCAGCCCCTCGGGAACGCCGCCTCGAGACGCTCGAGCACCGGCGCGTCCACCTCGTAGCAGCACGGCCCGATGGAGGGCCCGATCGCCCCGACGAGATCCGCCGGCGCGCAGCCCGCCGCGAGCAAGGCCATGACCGCGGCGCGCGCCACCGACCGGACCGTGCCCCGCCAGCCGGCATGCACGGCGGCCAGCCGGCCGGCGCGCGCATCGTAGAGCACGATCGGCAGGCAGTCGGCGGTGGAGATGCAGAGCGGCAGCCCGACCCGGGCCGTGGCGAGCGCGTCCGCGCGTCCAGCCAGCCCAGCCCGCTCGGCCTGGATCACATCGGCGCCGTGCACCTGCCGCGCGAACACCGGCTCGCCGCCGAGCCCGCGGGCGGCCAGCAGCGGCCGGGCCAAGGGCCCGAACGGCGGGCGAGCCGCGGTCGGGCGCACCACGTCGGGGAAATGCCGCGTCGTGAACAGATGCGGCAGGCCGTGCTCCTCGAGCAGCGTGGAAGTCACGAAACGCGGCGGATCGCCGTGAAAGCGCGGAGCGCGGGACGTCACCCCGTCATTCTCTCACGACTGCGTGAGCTCGCTCCCGGCTCTACCCTCTCCCCCTTCGAGGGGGAGAGGGTAGGGTGAGGGGGCCCGCAGTGAGGGGGCCCGCAGTGAGGGGGCCCGCAGTGAGGGGGCCCGCGGTGAGGGGGCCCGCGGTGAGGGGCCGGTGCCGAGCGGGTACCGCCCTAGTCCGCCTGCCGCCGCAGGAACGCGGGCACGTCCAGGTCTTCCTCCGCGGGCTCCTCGCCCTCGGCGCGCAGGTCCGCGATCCGCCGCCGCCAGTCCTTGGCGGGCGCCGGCCCGCGCGGCCCGGAGGGAATCGGGACCACCTTGGGCCCGGGGCTCGTCGTCTCCTTGCGCTCGGTGAAGCCGGTGGCGATGACGGTGATGCGCACCTCGTCGCGCAGGGTCTCGTCGAGCACGGCGCCGAAGATGATATTGGCCTCCTCGTGCGCGGCCTCCTGCACGATGCGCGCGGCCTCCTCGACTTCGTGGATGGATAGATCGGGGCCGCCCGTGAAGTTGATCAGGATGCCGCGGGCGCCCTCGATCGAGGTCTCGTCCAGCAGCGGGCTCGCCACCGCCTTCTGCGCGGCGTCGAGCGCGCGGTGCTCGCCCTTCCCGGTGCCGGTGCCCATGAGGGCCATGCCCATGCCG
>JBGOVO010000346.1:0-4452 GCA_041478145.1 Methylomirabilia bacterium | reverse complement strand
GATCTGGAACCCGTACTTGCGCATGATCCGCGCCGCGTGGTCGCGGAAGCGCTCGTGGAAGGCTTGCTTGTTGTGCTCGAAGATCTCGTAGATTCGTAGCTGGTGGATCATGAATGCCTCCGCCTGACCGCGTGATTGACTATGGGAGCGCGCCGAGGACGCGCTGCTCGTACAGCGCCGAGAGCATCTCGTCGATCGCCGCGGAGGCCCACACCTTGAAGAAGGGCGATTGCTGCAGGGCGCCCCAGTCGCGCAGGAAGCGCTCCCACGCCTGCTCCCGCGTCTCGCCCGGCTTGGCCGCTTGCATGGCGGGGACCAGGCGGTCCCTTGGAAAGAGCGCGGGGAGCTCCGTGTAGTGATACAGGTACTCGAGATCCTTGGTGTAGAAGACCACGACCGGGATCGATTGATAGGTCCGGCCGTCCCGCTCCCGGAGGAACTCGTTCATGAGATCGGCGTTCGGCGACTCGGCGGGATCGGCCCTCGGCTCGCGCCCCACCCGCTGGCCGTCGCGCGGGAAGATACGCAGCTCGAGCGGAGCGGCCTCCACCAGCCGCCCGAGGATGGGGATGACCCGGCGGCAGTCCGAGGACCATTCCTCCGAGATCATGAGGATCTTGGCCGGCCCTTTCGGCTGCGCCGCGAGCCACCGGATCGCCGCGACCTGATCGTCGCGGAGCTGGAGGGTCTCGTACCAGGCCCGCAGCGGGCCGCTCCAGTTCATTCGCTCCGGTCCCCGCCACCAGCCGGCCTCGCGCGCGAGGCTCTCCGGCGTGCCGATGTAGTCCATGTAGCGATCGAAGGTCATGCCCGCCGCGAAGCGTTTCGGCGTGACGACACGGTGCCCGGGGTCGGCGCGCATGGTCAGAGGACGCCGGCCAGGTACAGCCCGAGCAGCAGGAACGCGACGCCGCTCAGCGCGCTGCGGACCACGTGCAGGCGCCCCCAGCGGGCGAGGAGCGCCGCGGCCTCCGGGGACTCGCGGTCGAGGGCGGCGTCCAGCAGGCGCTTGTTGGTCGGCAGGATCGCGATGAGCGTGAAGGGAATGGCCGCCCCGAGCAGGAGCCCGGAGACGAGCACCGGCGTGCCACTGCCCAGGGCCCACCCGGCCACGCCCGCGAGGCAACCCACGCCCGCGAGCGATGCCTGCATCACCGCCGCCCGCCGGTAGCTCGGCCGGAACTGGGTGATGGCGAGCGCGGTCCCGCACTCGAGGCGCGCGGGATGCTCGACCAGGGTGATGTAGATAGCGGCGCCCGCGAAAAGTCCGGTGCAGAGCACGGCGACGAGCTCGAGGATCACGGCAAGGCGAAGGCGACCACCGAGTCGCCCATCTGCGTGCGCATCGTCGCGTGCCCTCCGGCGGCAATGACCACGAATTGCTTCCGGTCCGGGCCGAGCTGGAAGGTCATCGGGGTGGCCTGACCGCCGGCGGGCAGCACGGCGCTCCACAGCTCCTTTCCGGTCTCCACGTCGAAGGCGCGGATCCGCGGATCCAGCGCCCCGGCGATGAACACGAGGCCTCCCGCGGTGGTCACCGCGCCGCCGAAGTTCGGCGATCCCCACGAGGCGGCCTGGGGATTGGCGGACATGCTCGGGATCGTGCCGAGCGGGGCTTCCCAGCGGACCGCGCCGCTGGCCAGATCGACCGCGGCGAGGGCGCCCCACGGGGGCGGGTTGCAGGGCCCGGAGGGCGACAGCAAGACCTCGCGGTACATCCCGTAGGGTGTGCCGAGTTGGGGAGCGAACTGGCCTCTCAGGCCGGCCGCGCGCGCGCCGTTCCGGGTCTGGTCGTACTCGGCGCGGGGGATGAGCCGGACCAGGAAGGCGATCCGGGTGGTGTTGACGATGACCAGACCGCGGGTCGGATCGTGCGACAGCCCTCCCCAGTGCATCCCGCCGCCGAGTCCCGGGAACACGACGCTGCCTTCGAGGCTCGGGGGCGTGAAGATGCCTTCCGACCGAAGCTTCGAGATGCGGTCGCGACAGAATTCTCGGTCGGCCGCCGTCGGGCCCCAGGCGTCGTCGGGGGTCAGGCGCTGCGGCATGAGGGGGCCCGGACGCACGGGGAACGGCTGGGTGGATGAGGCCTCCTCGCCGGGCACCGTGCTCTTCGGCACGGGGCGCTCCTCGACGGGCAAGAGCGGCGCGCCCGTCCGCCGATCGAGCACGAACAGGTGTCCCATCTTGGTCGCCACCGCCACCGCCGGGATGACGGCGCCATTCCGGTTGAAGGTCAGCAGCGTCGGCTGCGCCGGCACGTCGTAGTCCCAGAGATCGTGGTGGACAACCTGGAAGTGCCAGACGACCTTCCCGGTCTCCGCGCGCAGCGCCACCACCGAGTTCGCGTAGAGGTTCGCGCCGAGTCGCTCGCCGCCGTAGTGGTCCGGGCTCGGGCTGCTGGTCGGCACGAACACGAGGCCACGTTCCGCATCGGCGGAGATCGGCGCCCAGGCATTGGCGGCGCCGGTGCGACGCCAGCTTTCGTCGCGCCAGGTGGCGGTCGCCGGGTCCGCGGCGTCGTCCGGAATCGGATCCCAGCTCCACCGGAGCGCGCCGGTGCGCGCGTCGTACGCGCGGACGACTCCCCGCGATATCCCGGTGGTGATGTTGTCGCCGATCGACGAACCGACGACGATCAGCGCGCCGATGACGGCCGGCGGCGAGGTCACCTGGTAGCAGCACCGGAGATACGGCCCGGCCGCCATTCCCTCTTTGAGATCGACCGTCCCGTCGCGGCCGAAGTCGCCACACGGGGTGCCGTGCTCCCCGTCGAGCGCGATCAGGCGTGCATCGATCGTGGCGACGAAGATGCGCCGGCGGCACACCTGGCCGGCCTGGCGGCTCGGGTCCAGCCACGTGGAGACGCCGCGCGAGGTGACGGTCACGAAGAACCGTCCTCGGTCGACGCGCGGGTCGTAGACCCAGCGCTCCTTGCCGGTTTCCGGATCGAGCGCGATCACGCGGTTGAAGGGCGTGCTGAAGTAGAGCGTGCCGTCCACGACGATGGGAGTGGCCTCGAAGGCGGAGCGCTGCCGCGCCGGGCTGGTGTCGTCGGCCTCGCCGGTGCGGTACGTCCACGCCACCCCGAGTCGCCCGACGTTCCCCCGGTCGATCTGGGCCAGGGGGGAATAGCGGCCGCCCCCGGCGTCGTTGCCGTAGGCGGGCCAGTCTCCGCGAACCTCCCGCTCTCGACGAAGGGCGGGGAGACAGCCGAGGGCCAGCAGCGCGAGGATGCCGAGAGCCGCCCGGGCGGTGAGATGCCGGCTCATCGCCTGGCCGCCGCGTCGATCTTCCGCTGGAGGAACCAGCAGAACCAGCCCGCGTACTTCTCCTGCAGCTCCCGCTTCATCCAGTCCTTGCCCGTGACGGTGCCGCGGCACCGGGGACTTCCGCAGTGGCAGTCCATCACATAGTCCAGGTCGTCCGTGGTGGCCCAGTCGATGGTGAGCTCTTCGCCGGCGGCGATGTCCCGCATGGCGACCAGGACGATCTGCCCCTGGATGGCGAGGTTGGGATCGCAGGAGTGGTTGGTGTAGAGCATGCTCCCGTCCCGGTGATCCGATCGCACCGGGGCGATGAAGAGATCCTCCGCGATCTGGATCTCGGCCGATCCGAGCGCGGGCGCGAGGGCGGCCCACTGCGCTCGGCTGAGCACGTGGCCGCCCTTGACCGCGACGATTTCCCCCGTCGAGATGGCGTGCTTCGCGAACAGACCCATGCCGTGAATCGGGCTCGGCCGCGCCTCGGTCTTCGGTGAGCGGTACGCGAGATCAATCACGGGCGGCCAGCGCGCGGACGAAGGCGTCCGGCTGGTCGGGCGTGATCAGCCACGGGCGGTCGCTCTTGCGCTCGATCCACACGAAGCGGTCGGTCCGGGAGACGTACATGCGCACGAGCCCGCGATTGGTGGTCCACAGGTAGCCGAATCCGCCGAAGAGACCGCCGGCGCCCACCCGCATGCCCCAGCCGGCTTCGCGGCGCAGCGTCTGCCGATCGATGACGCGCACCGCGGAGATGTCGTCGCGGGGGATCTCCCGGCGCTTGAGCGGCCAGGCCACCTCGAGGGTCCGCGGGTGCACCACGAATGCGGTCGGGCGGTAGCGGAGCCAGATCCACGCATAGATCGAGAGGATGAAGACCGCGGGCCCGAGAAGGAGCGGCGTCCAGAGAGCGGCCAGCACCAGGAAGGCCACCGGCAGCACGAACAGCACGGCGGTGAGGGCGAGGATAGGGGGTGACATCGGGGCCAGACGAAAGGTCATGACGGCTCCGAGCCCCTCACCCTGCCCTCTCCCCAGAGGGGAGAGGGTGGAGGGTGGGGGAGGCGACTACTTGAAGATGGAGAAGTTGATCTCTTTCTCGGTGATGAACTCCAGCAGGACCGGGACGCCTTCACGGGTCTTGGCGATGCCGCGCTTGATCGCGGGGATGATGTCGCCGGGCTCGCTG
>JBGOVO010000237.1:0-6282 GCA_041478145.1 Methylomirabilia bacterium | reverse complement strand
AGGTCTCGAGCGTGAATCAGAGCCTCCACACCGGCGCGCACATCGACTCGCCGCTCCACGTCTTCAAGAACGGCATCACCACCGCGGAGATCTCGCTCGACCAGGTCATGGGCGAGGCCCTGGTGGTGGATCTCTCCTGGGTAGGCGCCGACCACGCGATCACGATCGACGATCTGAAGAAGGGCGGCGCGGGCGACGTCAAGCGCGGCGACATCGTGCTGCTGCGCACCGGATGGACGGACAAGATGTACGGCCGCTGGCCCGACTACTTCACCCGGTCGCCCTACTTCCCGCCCGAGGTCGCGCAGTGGCTGGTGGACCGCGGGCCCAAGAACATCGGCTTCGACTTCTTCGAGGAGTACTGCGCGCGGCTGCCCGACTTCACCTCGGAGGACTTCGCGATGCACCGGGTGATCCTGGGCGCGGGCGTGGTCATCATGGAGGGCCTCACCAACCTGGGCGCGCTGCCGCGCCGGCGAGTGGAGTTCGCCGCGCCCTTCTACAAGATCGCCGGCACCGAGGGCGCGCCCGCGCGCTTCTTCGCCACCGTATGACCGGCCCGGACGGCGTGCTGCTGCGCACGGAAGCGCTCACGCGCGCGTTCGGGAGCCTGCTGGCGGTCAACAGCGTCACCCTCACGGTGCGACGCGGGGAGCTTCGCTCCATCATCGGGCCCAACGGGGCGGGCAAGACCACGTTCTTCCGCCTCGTCTCGGGGGAGATGGCGCCCTCCTCCGGCCGCGTGCTGTTCCGGGACGCCGACATCACCGGGCTGCCCCAGCACCGCGTGTGCCGGCTCGGCATCGCCAAGTCCTACCAGATCACCAACATCTTTCCGCATCTGTCCGTGATCGAGAACGTCCGCGTGGCGGTGCAGGGCTACGCGCGCTCGTTCAACTTCTGGTCGCGCGTCGACGGCCTGCCGGGCTGCCGCGAGCGCGCCGCCGAGATCCTCGCCACCGTCAGCCTGGCCCGTCAGGCGGACCGGCTGGCCGCGCATCTCTCCCACGGGGAGAAGCGGCACCTCGAGATCGGCATCACGCTGGCCTCCGACCCGGCGCTGCTCCTGCTGGACGAGCCCACCGCGGGCATGAGTCCGGAGGAGACGGACGAGACCATGGTGCTGATCCGCGAGCTGGCCCGCGGCCGCACCGTGGTGCTGGTCGAGCACAAGATGAAGCTCGTGATGGGCATCTCCGACCGCGTCACGGTGCTCCACCAGGGGCAGGTGCTGGCCGACGGCACCCCCGACGAGATCCGCGCCAATCGGCTCGTGCAGGAGACCTACCTGGGGGCCTCGCGGTGAGCCTCCTCGCCGTCGAGGACATCCACACCTACTACGGCGAGGCGCACATTCTCCAGGGGGTGTCCCTCACGGTGGGCGACGGCGAGATCGTGACCCTGATCGGGCGCAACGGCGCCGGCAAGACCACCACCCTGCTCTCCATCATGGGCATCGCGCGGGCGCGGCGCGGCGCGGTGCGGCTCGGCGGCGCGGACATCACGCGGCTCGGCACGCACGAGATCGTGCGCCGGGGCATCGGCTGGGTGCCGGAGGAGCGGCGCGTGCTGCCGAACCTGACCGTGCTCGAGAACCTGCGGCTCGGCATGATGGCGGCGGACGCCGCGGGCGCCGACCAGCGGCTGGAGGAGGCGCTCGGGTACTTCCCGCGCCTGCGCGAGCGGCTCGCCCAGCGCGGCCGCTTCCTCTCGGGCGGCGAGCAGCAGATGCTGGCCATCGCCCGCGGCCTGGTGGCGCGGCCCCGCATCATGCTGGTGGACGAGCCGACGGAAGGGCTGGCCCCGCTGCTGGTGCAGAGCCTCACCGAGATCCTGCGCGAGATCAACCGGCGCGGCACCACCATCCTGCTGGTGGAGCAGACGCTCGACGTCGCGATGGCACTCTCCCACCGCCTCTACGTGATGGACCAGGGCCGCATCCAGTTCGAGGGCACCCCGGACGCGCTCCGCCGGGACCCCACGATCCAGCAGCGGTTCCTGAGCGTCTAGTTACCCTCTCCCCTCCGGGGAGAGGGCAGGGTGAGGGGTTTTCTGGTGAAGGGCCTTCCACCCGTTTCCGCGTCGTGGCCGTATACCGCTTCGAGATGACAGCGAGACAGTGGGGGCTGCTGGGCGTGCTCGCGATCCTGTGGGGCGTGTCCTTCCTCTTCAGCAAGGTGGCGCTGGCCGAGCTGCCGCCCTTCACGCTGGTGCTGGGGCGCTTCGGGCTGGCCGCGCTGGCGCTGCTCGCGGCCGCGCGCCTGAGCGGGCACCGGATGCCGCGCTCGCCGCGCCTGTGGGCCGGGTTTTTCGTGCTGGGCGCGCTGAACAGCTTGATCCCGTTCGGCCTCATCGCCTGGGGGCAGGTGCAGCTCACGAGCGGGCTCGCCTCCATCCTCAACGCGACCACCCCGCTCTTCACCGCGCTGGTCGCGCATGTCTGGGCCGATGAGCGCCTCACCGCCAACCGGGTGGCCGGCGTGCTGCTGGGATTCGCGGGCGTGTGCGTGCTGATCGGCCCCGGCGCGCTGCGGAGCCTGGGCGTGCATACCCTGGCCGAGCTGGCGATCCTGGGCGCGGCCGTCTCCTATGCCTTCGCGGGCACGTACGGCCGGCGCTTCCGCGCGCTGCCGCCGGTGGTCGCGGTGGCGGGCATGATGACCACCGCGTCGGTGCTGGCGCTGCCGATCGCCCTCGTGATGGACCGGCCGTGGACGCTCAGCGTGGGCGCGCGGACCTGGGGCGCGCTGCTCGGGCTCGCGCTGCTCAGCACCGCGCTCGGCTTCGTGATCTACTTCCGCCTGCTCGGCGCGGCGGGCGCCACCAACGTCATGCTGGTGACCTTGCTCATGCCGGTCGTCGCGCTCGCGGCCGGCGCGCTGCTGCTCGGCGAGTCGGTGACGACAACGGCGCTGGCGGGCATGGGGCTGATCGCGGGCGGGTTGCTCGCCATCGACGGGCGCCTCCTGCCCGTGCGCCGCGTCGCCGCCGAGCCTCCGGGCTCGGGCGCGCCGGTGGCGTGATTGCGTGCTGCCCGCGTCGTTCAAGCGTCTCGCGTGGTCCAATCTGGCGGCGCAATCGGCCGAGCAGGTCGGCCTCGCGGCGGTCCCCATCGTCGCGGTGCTCGCCCTGGGCGCTGGCGCGGGCGCGACCGGGTTCCTGCAGACCGCGCAGACGCTGCCGTTCCTGCTCCTGTCCATCCCGGCGGGCGTGCTGGCCGATCGCATGTCCCGCCGGCGCCTCATGGCCTCGGCGGAGGCGGTGCGCGCCCTCGCCCTCGTCGCCACCCTCGTGCTGGTGTCCACGGGCCGGCTGACCTTGGCGCGGCTCGCGCTGCTCGGGTTCGTGGGCGCGTGCGGGACGGTGGTCTACAGCGTGGCCGCGCCCTCGCTCGTGCCCGCGCTGGTGCCGGCCGCCGATCTCGCCGCGGCGAACGCGCGGCTCGAGCTGGCGCGCACCGTCGCCTTCGTCGGCGGGCCGGCGCTGGCCGGCGCGCTCGTCGGCTGGACGGGCGCCGGCGCCGCCTTCGGGTCCGCGGCCGCCCTCTCGGCGTGCGCGGTGGTCCTGCTGGGCGGGCTGCGCGAGCCGGCGCGGCCGGCGGGCGGCACGAGCCATGCTCTGCACGATCTCCGCGAGGGCGTCGGCTTCATGTTCCGGCATTCGCTGCTGCTGCCGATCCTGATCACCCAGTTCGTCTTCAACACCGCGTTCTTCGTCCTGCAGGCCGTGTACGTGCCCTACGCGCGATCTGGATGCCGACCGCGGTGCTGGCCGGGCTCAGCTTCTTCCTGATCGGGGTGGGCCCGATCCTGTGGACGATCTCCACCACCACGCTGCGTCAGATGGTGACGCCGGAGCGTCTGCTCGGCCGGGTCTCCGCGATCAACATCGCGATGTACGGCTCGCGGCCGCTGGGCGCGGCGATCGGCGCGCTGGTGGGTGGGCTCTACGGCGCCGAGACCGCCCTCGTGGTGGCGGCCGCGGGATTCCTGATCCAGGCCGGCGTGATCCTGGTCTCGCCCGTCCGCCACCTCGCGCGGCAGTCGGAGCTGGTCGGCTAGGCCACCGCCGCCCGCCTCGCGGGCGGCCCGCGCTCCCGTCTTCCGAGCCTGCGCTCTGGGCAGCGCGATGCGGCTTGCCAAGCGGCGGCCCGCTCGTGTATCTTCCTGGCGCCCGACGCCCCCAGTCCGGATCCAAGCGACCCGCAGTGGAGACCCCAAAGGAGGGGAACACCATGGCCGATCCGGTTCCTTCCAAGGCCCGCCGACAGGCAGTGACCCGTCGCTCCTTCCTCAAGACCCTCGGCGTGGCCGGGGCCGCCGTCGGGACCGCCCCCGCCTTCATCCGGTCGAGCGCGGAGGCCCAGGAGACCCCGTTCCGCGATCCCGCGGCGAAGCCGGGCGGCACGCTGCGCTACGGGGTGCACACCGCCCCCGCCCACTTCGACGTGCACCAGTCGGGCACGGTCGCCAACATCGGGGCGCAGAGCCCGATGTACGACACGCTGATCCGCCGCGATCCCCGCGACGGGCAGACCATCATCCCGGATCTGGCCCACAAGTGGGACATCTCGCCGGACGGCAAGAAGTACACCTTCCATCTCCGCAAGGGCGTCAAGTTCCACGACGGCGCCGACTTCACCGCCGAGGACGTCAAGGCCACCTTCGATCGGATCGCGCGGCCCCCGAAGGGCGTGCTGATCCCGCGCGCGTCGCTGTTCACCGCGGTGGGTGAAATCGTGGTGCTGGACCCGCACCGGATCGAGTTCCGGCTAACCGAGCCGCGGCCGAGACCGTTCATGCTGGGTGCCTTCGCGAGCGGCTGGAACATCATCGTGCGCAAGAAGACCCTCGACGACAACCAGGGCAACCTGCGCCAGGTCATGGCGTATCCGGGCACCGGTCCGTTCCGCCACGTCTCGCGGAGGGACAAGGAAGTCTGGATCATGGAGAAGAACCCCAACTACTGGAACAAGGGGCTGCCCTACGTCGACAAGCTCGAGATCTACCACTTGCTGCCCTTCTCTCCGGAGCTGGGCGCGGCGTTCCTGTCCGGTAAGCTCGACTACGCCCGGCTGCTCGATCCGATCTCCTGGCGCAAGGCCAAGGAGATGCCCGGAGTCTCCGCGGCCGTCTTCAACCAGTCCGTGATCCAGACGTTCTACATGAACCAGAAGAAGGTCAAGGCGTTCCAGGATGTGCGGGTGCGCCGGGCGATTCACCTCGCCATGGACCGGCACGTCCTGGTCGACGTGGTCAAGGACACCGCGCCCATGCAGATCGGGGGCTTCGTGTATCCGTTCCACGAGGCGTCCACCCCGAGGGCGGAGCTGGAGAAGCGGCTCGGCTATCAGAAGGATCCCAAGGCCGCGATCCAGGAAGCCAAGAAGCTCATGCAGGCGGCGGGCTACGGCCAGGGGCTCAAGGGTCTCGATTTCCTCGTGCGCGGGGGGGCCAACACCTTCAAGCTCTGGGCGGTCGCGATACAGGCCATGCTGAAGGAGCATCTCAACGTCGAGTGCAACCTGCGAGAGGTCCAGATCTCCCAGTGGTTCGAGGAGGCGGCCGCCGGCAACTTTGACCTCGGGATCACCGCCATCGTGTCCGCGCTGATGGACCCGTCGGACTATTTCTCGTCTTGGTATGGCAAGGACGCCCCGAACAACTACGGGGGCTGGACCAACGAGCAGTTCCACTCGCTCGCCCGGAACATCGAGCGCGAGGTCGACGACAACAAGCGGAAGGCCATGGTCCGGCAGGCGGAGGACATTCTCGAGAGCGATCCGCCGCTGATCCCGGTAGCCTACGAGCAGATCTACGACGCCTGGTACAACCGCGTGCACGGCCAGAACCCGAGCAAGTACTTCGGGATCTACGACGTGGTGCGCTGGGACCAGGTCTGGATGGGGCAGGCCTAGCCCCGAGCGCTCGTGCAGAAGTATCTACTGCGGAGGGCGTTCTTCGCCCTGGGCACCCTGATCGGGGTCTCCCTGATCATCTTCGTGGTGCTGCGCATCCTGCCCGGCGATCCGCTGGTGGCCATCCTCGGCGTGGAAGGCCACGCCAAGATGGCGCCCGCGGATCGCGCGGTGCTCATGCGCGATCTGGGCCTGTCCGACTCGCTGCCCGTGCAGTACGCGCGGTGGATGCGGGACATCGCGACCGGCGAGCTCGGCAAGTCGTTCTTCCGTGGCGACACCGTGGCCGAGCTCATCGCGCATCGCGGTCCCATCAGCGCGGAGATCGGCGTCCTCGCCCTCGTCGTCTCCTGGCTCGTTGGGCT
>JBGOVO010000330.1:0-4603 GCA_041478145.1 Methylomirabilia bacterium | reverse complement strand
AACCCGACCGCTCCGGTGGTGGCGCTGCCGGGAATGGCGTGATCGCAGATCATGCGCATGAGCATGGCGCCCGTATGCCAGCCGCTCGCGATGAGCCCGCCGAACATGCTGGCCTTCGCCGCCTCTTCGTCGAGATGGAAGGGCTGCGGGTCGAACTGCCGGGCGTAC
The DNA here is from genome assembly GCA_041478145.1 of Methylomirabilia bacterium. Lineage (GTDB taxonomy): Bacteria > Methylomirabilota > Methylomirabilia > Rokubacteriales > CSP1-6 > CAMLFJ01. The sequence continues at coordinate 4,435 of JBGOVO010000330.1, read as the reverse complement.
TCGACGATCTCCTCCCGGGTGACTTCATAGTGCCCGAAGCGCATGATGTCGCCGACCTGCACGTCCTCGAAGTACTTCACGCCGCGGCCGACGGACGCCGCTGGTACATCGTTATCCCCACCACCGCCACGACCACCTCCCCATGCTGGTTGATCAGCTCGTTGCGGCGGCGGATGAATCCGATCGGCTTGCTGCGCGAGGGCCAGGTCTCGAGGACCTCGGTGCGCCCGGTCAGTACGTCGCCCGGGCGCACCGGCCGGAGCCAGCGGCAGGAGTCGAGGCCGGGCGAGCCGGTGGCTGCGGCTTCCTCGCGCCGGGCGGCCTCCACCGAGAGGCGCATCATCAGGGCGCAGGTGTGCCAGCCGCTCGCGATCAGTCCGCCGAAGATGCTGCGACGCGCCGCCTCCGGGTCGGTATGGAACGGCTGGGGATCGTACTTCCGCGCGAAGGCGATGATCTCCGCCTCCGTGATCGAGCACGATCCCAGGTCGGCCGCCTCCCCGACCCTGAAGTCTTCCCAGTACCGGCTCATGACCGGCCTCCGTGAGCGTCCTGACCGCGCGGGCGCGCCCGCGCCCGGCGCGCCCCGGCCAGGACGAGGCCGGCCGCGAGAGCGGGCAGCCAGATCCAGCGCAGCTCCGACCCGATCACGGCCAGGCCGCGGGACGAGAGAAAGCCCGCCAGCCCGATGGGTGAGACCGCGATCACCCGCAGCGCGTCGGGGGCGAAGTAGCGATGCCCGGACCACGGCCACAGGAAGGCGACGCCGACCCCCCCGTTGGTGAGCGCGTCGAGCACGCCGTGAGAGGCCGTCGACACGAACAGGAAAAGAAAGGCGCGTGCGAAGCCGGACCGGAGGGCGCGATGCGCCGACGCGCCCGCGAGCGCCACAAGCGCCGCGAAGACGAGCGAGTGGCTCACGCCCCGGTGGCCGAGATCTCCCCAGTACGGGACGCCGAATCGAAAGGTGACGACGTCGAGATCGGGAAGCGCCGAGGCGAGGATGCCCGCGACCAGCAGGCGGAGCGGGACGATGTCGCGCCCGAGGCCGGCCCGCAGGACGAGGGGCACCGCGGGGTGCGAGAAGACGGTCGGCACGAGGCGCGAGGCCTACTTCAGCTCGAGCTCGAAGGTGCTGACGACCCGGATGCGCTTCACCGGCGTGCTGGTCGGGCTGAAGGGCGCCGACTCGTCGCCGCCGTCGAGGCCGAAGATCTGGATCGAGCCCTGATTGGCCGAGCGGATGCCGCCCACCTGGGCCCCCGAGTCGGCCGCGAACTGCTGGGCGGTGGCGCGGGCGTTCCGGGTGGCGTCGGCCAGGAGCTGCGGGCGCAGGTCGTTGAACTCGGAGACGACGTAGCGGGGGTTCGCGGCGCCGCCCTCGCGCTCGCCGTCGAGGACCACGCCCGACTTCAGCAGCTCCTCGGTCGCGCCGAGCGCGGTCCGGACCAGGTCCACGTTCGGGGTCCTCACGACCACCGAGGTCGTCACCACGTAGCGGAGGCGGTCAGCCGCCTGCGGCTGGCCGTACTCGCGGGCGAGCTTGTCCACCGTGCGCGTCGGCTGCCGCTCGATCTCGGCGTCCGCGAAGCCCTGCTTCTTGAGGAAGGCCACCGCCGCGTCCCGGTCCGCGCTGATGCGCGTGTGCGCATCCGGGAGGCTCTCGCTCGCCCGACGCAGGCCGAGCGTCCAGACCGCCTGGTCCGCCTTCACCTCCCGCTCCACCAGGCCCTTGACCGTGACGACGCGCGAGTCCGACCGGAAGCGGGTGGCGCCCCGGCCGACGAACCAGCCGCCGATCGAGAGCCCGAGCACGAGGCAGATCCCCACGATGACCGCCGGGACCACGGCCGGCCGCTCTCCCATGAATGCCGCCATCACGCGCTCCTCCGGGTGGCGCTCAGCCGCGACGGCCCGCCGCCCGCCATACCACCAGGGTCATGACTCCCGCCACAAGTCCCCAGAACGCCGACCCGACCCCCGCCAGCGTCACGCCGGACGCGGTCACCAGGAACGTGACGAGCGCCGGCTCCCGCTGATTCGGGTCGGCGAGCGCGGCCGCGAGCCCGTTGCCGATGGTGGCAAAGAGGGCGCGCCCGGCGATCGCCGCCACCAGCTCCCGGGGAAACGCGGCGAAGAGCGCCACCACCGTGGCCCCGAACAGTCCGATGACCATGTAGAAGAGGCCGGCGGCCATGGCGGCCACGCACCGGCGGCCCGGATCCTCGTGCGCCTCCCGGCCCATGCAGATGGCCGCGGTGATGGCGGGCGGCCCGGTTCAGCGCGAAGCCGCCGAAGGGTGCCAGCGCGAGGTTGGCGAGCCCGGTCCAGCCGATGAGGGGCGACAGCGGCACCGCGTAGCCGGAGGCGCGGATCACCGCGACCCCGGGCACGTTCTGCGACGCCATGGTCACCACGAACAGGGGCAGCGCCACGCCGATCAGCGCCCCCGGCGAGAACCGCGGCGTGACCCAGACCGGCGTCGCCAGCGCGAGCCGCGCCGTGTCCGCGTGCAGCAGCCCCTGCGAGAGCGCCAGCGCCATGCCGACCGCCAGCGCCGCGATCACCGCGTAGCGCGGGGCCAGGCGCCGCGCCACCAGGTAGGCGCCGAACATCCCGAAGCCGGGGGCGAACTGCGTGCTCATCGCGGTGAAGACGGCGCCGGTGGCCTCCTCGATGGTGAGCCCGGCCGCGCTCGTGACGAGCAGCGCGGCGCCGGGCGTCGACCAGGCGGTGACGACCGGGACCCGGTAGTGCCACGACAGGAGGATGCACGTGAGCCCCATCCCGAGGCCCAGCGCCAGCATCCAGGAGGCCACCTGCGCCTCGGTGGCGCCCGCGGCGCCGCCCGCCTGGAAGACGATCACTGCCGAGCTGGCGAACCCCACCAGCACGGTCACGAAGCCGGCGGCCACCGCCGACACGGACAGGTCCCGGACGAGAGACATGGATGGCCCCGCCCACTATAGCAACGGCCTCCCCGGGCCGGCCCGGTGATCGGGTACACTCCCCGAGATGCGCGCGTACCTCCTGTCCCGGCTCGGGCAGACCATCCTGGTCGTCTTCCTCTCGCTCACCGCCGTGTTCTTCCTGGTGCGGCTGGGCGGCGATCCGGTGCTGCTGTTCCTGCCCATGGACATCCAGGCCAAGGACCTGAACGAGTTCCGCCAGCGCCTCGGGTTCAACGATCCGCTCGCGGTGCAGTACGGCCGCTTCGTCGGGCGGGCCCTGCACGGCGACTTCGGCGAGTCGCTGCGCTACAAGCAGGACGCCCTCGGGCTCGTGCTGGAGCGCCTGCCCGCCACGCTGTCGCTCGCGGCCTCCGGCCTCCTGCTCACGTTCTGCGTGGCGGTGCCGGTGGGCGTGCTCTCGGCGGTACGGCGGGGCTCGCTCGTCGACTTCCTCGGGATGGGCGGGGCCGTGCTCGGCCAGGCCGTCCCCGGCTTCTGGCTCGGCCTCATGATGATCTATCTGTTCTCGGTGAGACTCGGCTGGCTCCCCACCGGCGGCATGGGCGGCCCGCTCCACTTCGTGATGCCCTGCCTGGTGCTCGCCTCGTTCTACGCCGCGCGCATGGCCCGGATCACGCGCTCCTCGGTGCTCGACACCCTCAACGAGGAGTTCGTGCTCACCGCGCGCGCCAAGGGCCTGGCCGAGCGCGTCGTCATCGGCAAGCACACGCTCAAGAACTCGGCGATTCCCGTGGTGACGCTGGCCGGCCTCGACACCGGCCAGCTCCTGGGCGGCGCGGTCATCACCGAGACCATCTTCGCCTGGCCGGGCCTCGGGCGGCTGACCGTGCAGGCCCTTCTCAACCGGGACTTCCCGGTGGTGCTGGCGGCGGTGTTCATCTTCTCGGTTACCTACACCCTCATCAACTTCGCGGTGGACCTGCTCTACGGCTGGCTCGATCCGCGCACCCGCGCGGGGGCCCGCGCGTGAAAGTCTTCCTCGGCCGCCACGGCCGCGGCGTGCTCGGTCTCGTCATCGCGGCGGGCGCGGTGCTGGCCGCGGTGGCGGCGCCGATCCTGGTGGCGCACGATCCGGTGCAGAGCGATTTCGCGGCGGGCCTCAAGCCGCCGGGCACGCCGGGCCATCCGCTCGGCACCGACCAGCTCGGGCGGGACCTGCTTGCGCGCGTGATCTACGGCACGCGGGTGGCGCTCTTCATCGGGCTCTGCTGCGTGCTGCTCACCGCGGTGGTGGGCGGCCTGCTGGGCCTGGTGGCGGGCTACTTCGAGGGCTGGCCGGGCACCGTGCTCATGCGGGTGGTCGACGTACAGCTCTCCTTCCCGTTCATCCTGCTCGCGCTCACCATCAACGCCATCGTGGGGCTCGGCCTGCGCAACATCATCGTCAGTTTGTCAGCCGCCGGCTGGGTCGTGTATGCTCGCGTCGTCCGGGGGGAGGTGTTGTCGGTGAAGGAGCGCGATTT
>JBGOVO010000195.1:0-7332 GCA_041478145.1 Methylomirabilia bacterium | reverse complement strand
CAGGCTGATCACCGGGCACTGGAAGCCGCGGCGCTGACCCCACCCCGTTGTATGCTCGACTGAATGAGCAAGCGCCCCGCCCGGTGATGACCTCGCCCCGCCCCCCGCTCGTCGCATACTTCTCGATGGAGTACGGCCTGCACGAGGAGTTCCACTCCTACGCGGGCGGGCTCGGCGTGCTCGCGGGCGACTTCATGAAGTCGGCCGGCGACCTGGGGCTGCCGGTGGTGGGCATCGGGCTCCGCTGGGGCCAGGGCTATACCTCGCAGCACATCGGCGCCGACGGCTACCCCTACGACGAGTGGCACGACCAGAAGGCCGACGTCCTCACCGACACCGGCGCGCGGGTGCGCGTGCGCGTCGCCGCCCGCGAGGTCGAGTGTCGCATCTGGCGGGTGGGCCGGTACGCGATCGCCCCGCTCTATCTCCTGGAGCCGACCGACCCGCGCGATCTGTGGATCACGCGCCGCCTCTACGACCCGCGACCCGATTGCCGCCTCGCCCAGGAGATGCTGCTCGGCATCGGCGGAGTGCGCGCGCTCCGGGCGCTCCATCTGCCGGTGGAGCGCTACCACTTCAACGAAGGCCACGCCGTCTTCGCCGGGATCGAGCTGATCGCCGACCGCATGGAGGCGGGCGGCGCCTTCCGCGAGGCGTGGCGAGCCGCCCGCGGGTGCATCGTCTTCACCACCCACACGCCCGTCCCGGCCGGCAACGAGGTGCATCCGCTCGCCGACCTGCGTCGCCTCGGCGCCGGGTGCGAGCTGGTGCCGAGCGAGCTGGCCGAGATCGGGGGCGACCCCTTCAACATGACGGTGGCGGGCCTGCGGCTGGCCCATCTGGCCAACGCGGTGGCGCAGCTCCACGGCGAGACCGCGCGCGCCATGTGGGCTCACGTGGAAGACGCCGCGCCCATCATCGCCATCACCAACGGGGTCCACGCCGGGACGTGGCAGGACTCGCGCATCCCCACCGCCCACGGGAGCGACGAGCGGCTGCAGGCGACCAAGCGCGCGCTCAAGAGCGAGCTGCTCGCCGAGGTGCGGGCGCGCACCGGCACGCGGCTCGATCCCTCCGCGCTGACCATCGGCTTCGCCCGCCGCTCCGCCACCTACAAGCGCCCCGACCTGCTCCTGCGCGACCCGGGGCGCTTCGCGACGCTGCTCAAGCGCCACAAGGTACAGCTCCTGTTCTCGGGCAAAGCCCATCCCGCCGATCACGAGGGCAAGGCGGTCATCGCGCGGCTGGTCGCGGCCCTGCGCGAGTGGCCCGAGAACGTGGCGTTCCTCGAGGACTACGACATGGCGCTCGGCCGCCTGCTCACCCGCGGCTGCGACGTGTGGCTCAACACCCCGCGCCGGCCGATGGAGGCCAGCGGCACCTCCGGGATGAAGGCGGCCATGAACGGCACGCTGAACCTCTCGGTGCTCGACGGCTGGTGGCCGGAGGGCTGCGAGCACGGCGTGACCGGCTGGGCCATCGGCGACGCCACCGTCAGCGACGATCCCGATGCGCGCGACCTGCGCGCGCTCTACGATACCCTCGAGACCGAGGTCCTGCCCGCCTTCGCCGACCCCCCCCGCTGGACGCGGCTGATGCGGGCCTCGATCCGGATGGCGGGGGAGCGCTTCTCCTCGGACCGGATGGTCCAGGAGTACTTCGCCCGCCTCTACTCGGTCACTTCCCCCGCGCGATGACCTCGGAGAGCTCGCTCGCCCGCTCGGCGTCGAGGGGCCGGAGGCGATCGAGCACGCGCCGGGCATCGTCGAGCCGCCCCATCTTCACGTACGCCTCGCCCAGGTACTCGAGCGCCTCCGGATAGTCGGGACGCAGCCTCAGCGCCTCGTCATAGGCCTTGAGCGACTCGGGGTACTTGCCCTGGTTGCGCAGCGCATAGCCGAGGCCGTTCCAGGCTTCCGCGTACGCGGGCCTCATCTCGATCGCCTTGTTGAACGCGGCGGCCGCCACGCTCCATTCCTTGGCGCGCGTGGCCGCGAGCCCGCGGCTGTATTCCTGCTCGGCGGAGGGCGCCGGCGGCATCCTGCTCTTGGGGGGCGCGGGGGTCATCTCGGCGGCGGCGGGCGCGGCGGCCAGGAGCAGCCCGAGCAGGAGCGGCAGCGCGCGCACGCTCATTGCTCGATGCGCTGGGTGACGGAGCGGGTGGCGCCGAAGGTGGGAATCAGCACGGAGTGCTTGCCCGCCCCGCCCGCCACCACGACCATGATGTCCGACCACTCCCGCGCGATGGGGACCAGGGTCTCCGGCGGCCGGTCCTTGAACCCGGCGGGGTGGATCACCGCGAAGCGATCCAGATTGGAGGGATCGAAGCGCGAGAGCGGCACCCGCGCGCGCTCCCAGAGCGCGCGCTTGAAGTCGGCCTTGCTCCAGCCGTCCCCCGCCACCGTCGCGGCGTGCTCGGGCCCCAGCATCACGAGCGGCTCGCCCCCCAGGTAGATATTGTTCGAGCCCACGGTAGCCGCGGTCCCCGCCACGGTGGTGAGGATGCCCTCGGCGGTGGCGGAGCCGTGATCGTTGATGTTGTGCGGAGCCTCGGAGGCGCAGACCGTCACGGTGCCGGTCGCGCGCGGGAACCCGCGATCGACGGACAGGGGCTCCCAGGGCGACGCCGCCTCGTTCTCCGCCACGCAGTAGCTGTACTTGCCGGGATGGCCCTGCGTCGCGCGGTCCTCGCGGCCCGGTCGCGCCCCGCCCGTGTTCTGCAGCACGAGGCGCAGCGCGCGCCCGATCACCGCGTTGGCGCGATGACCCTGGCCGAGCGCATTGCCCCCGCCGTTGATGCCGAGGCGCGCGGCGATCGGGCCGTTCACGATGATGAGCGGCGAGCAGGGGTGGGTCGTGGTCTGGACGGCCTGCAGGTTGAACGCGGGCTGCCCCACCGCCTCGACCGCGGCCAGGATCACGGGCAGATGCTCGGGCAGCGCGCCGGCCAGCACCGCGTTCACGGCCACCTGCAGGACGGTGGCGCGGCCGAGCCGGGGCGGCAGCACGGCCACCAGGTCGCCCGGAGGCCGCCGCGTCCCCGTGAGCATGGCCGCGACGCGCTCGGCGGTGGCCGGGATCAGCGGCAGCCCGTCGCCCCAGCCGCGCTCCATCATGAACGACTGGAACTCGAGCAGATCCTCCGGCGCTCGATGACGGGTTGCCGCGCCGTCCGTCCCGCCAGCTCCATCGCCCGCGGCGGGGCCGCGGGTGAGCGCGGCCAGCACGTCGTCCACCGCGGTCAGCGCCTTGCGCGCGACCAGCGCCTCGGCGATGCCGCCGATGGGATGGGGCACGGTGACGATGCCGAGATCGGGCAGCCCCTTGGCTTTCGCCTCGGCGAGGGCCAGCGGGCGGAACTCATGCGTGCCGAGGACGACGGTCGCGATGCCCCGCCCTTCCAACTCCGTGGCGTCGTGGATACTCCACGACGTGCAAGACCCTCAGTCGGCCGAGGCGGTGAGGACCGCCCCGCAGTGGGCCGCGATCTCGTCGAGGACGGCAACGCCGGCCCCGATGGAGGCCCCGGGCTTGCGCCAGACCCGCACGTCACGGGCGCCGAGCCGCTCCGCGAGCGCGCGGGCCACGCCCTCCAGCAGGGCGCGCGCATTGGGCTTGGAGTTGTCGAGCACGCCGATGACCGTGTCCCGCAGCGAGGCCGGGCGCGGCGCGAGGGCCCGCCGCGTAGTGGAGGCGGTGCCGACCGGGTCGAGGATCTCCATGGCGTGCATCATATCACCGAGGATTCGGCGCGCGTCGCGGGGGGCCGCCGCCCGCCGCGGGCAGGAGGGCCACCGCCACCGCGAGCGCGCACACCGCGCCGGCGGCGAGGAAGGCCCCCTGGAAGGCGGCGAGGAAGCCGTCGCGTCCGAGCCGCGCGTCGAAGAGCACGGCGGTCACCTGCACCCCGACCGCGCTCCCGAGCGTCCGGCCGAGGAAGGCGAGCCCGCCCGCCACGCCCTGCTGGGCCTGGGGAAAGGCCGCCATCATCTGGGCCAGGTTCGGAACCTGGAAGAGCCCGACCCCGAGCCCGACCAACCCCATGCCGGCGCCCACGAGCAGGAGCGGCGTCGCCTCCGTCATCACGCCGATCGAGAGCAGCCCGACGAGCTCGAGGGTGAGGCCGCACGCGAGCGGCCAGCGCGGGCCGACGCGGTCGCTGGCGACGCCGCCGAGCGGCGCCGCGAGCGCCGCCCCGAGCGGGGTGAGCGTGAAGACGAGGCCGCCCAGGCTCGGCCCCAGCCCGAGCGCGCCGATCAGGAAGAACGGCATCAGCAGCCAGACCGCGAACTGCGCGTAGTTGGACAGGAACGCGAGCAGCGCGGCGCGCAGCACGGGCAGCCGCAGCAGATCCTCCACCACGATCCGGCGCGGCGACCGCGCCCCATCGCCGATCTGTCGCCGGCGTGCCTGCGCGAGCGCAGCCAGGGCCAGGAACAGCGGCGCGCGGAAGACGAACGCGGCGGGCCAGCCGAAGCCATCCAGCAACAGCCCGCCGAGCACGGGGCCGACGCCGAGCCCGACCCCCAGCCCCAGGCTCATCATCCCGAGTCCGCGGCCGTGCCATTCGCGGGGGAGCGAGAGCGTCACCAGCGCGGGCGCGGTGCCGTAGACCAGCCCGCCTCCCAGCCCCTGCGCCACGCGCAGCATCAGCACCCCGCCGTAGGACTGGGCCAGCGTGTAGCCGACGAAGACGACGCCGGAGAGCCACAGCCCCGCGATGAAGACGGGCCCGGGGCCCAGCCGGTCGGCCAGGAGCCCCGCCGCGAACGCGGTGAAGGCATAGGTGAGGACGTAGCAGATGATCACCCAGCGGATCGCGGCGGGGCCCACCCCGAAGGCCGCGGCCATCGCGGGCAGCGCGATGTTGATCGCGGAGTCGAGCGACACGAGCAGCGCGCCGAGCGCCGCCAGGAGCACGGGCATTCGGCAAGTATACGGGCCGGGCCGTTGACCTGGCGCGGCAATCGGGGTAGAAAAAGACCCACCATGCCGCTCGAGCCCGGACAGGCCGCCACCGTGGAGCGCGTCGTCACGCGTGAGCTGACCGCCGACGTCCTCGGCAATCCCGGCGTCACCGTGCTCGCCAGGCTCTTGCCGCCGGGCGCGAGCCGGGCGAGCTGAGGTGAGCGCAATCCTATGGCGATACGCGTGAACACCGACGTTAAGGGTAAGGAATACGCGCCATTCACGATCACCGTCGAGCGCGGCAAGATCAAGGAGTTCGCCCGCGCCATCGGCGATCCCTCTCCCTTCTACCTGGACGACGCGGTGGGCCGCGCCTCCGAGTGGGGCGACATCATCGCCCCGCCCACCTTTCCCACCACCTTCCGGGACGAGAGCGCGGACACCGGCTCGATGCTACGGGATCTGGGCGTCGACATCTCGCGTATCCTGCACGGCGAGCAGGAGTTCGAGCACCACAAGCCGATCCGGCCCGGCGAGACCTATCTGTGCCGGAGCCGGATCACCGACATCTACGAGAAGGCGGGACGGTCGGGCCCGATGGCCTTCGTGGTACGGGAGATGGCGGTGACCGACGGGGAGAACGAGATCGTGTGCCTCGTGCGCCACATCACGGTGGTGAGGCTCTGAGCGCGGTGCGATACGCCAAGGTCTACTTCGAGGACGTGCAGCCGGGTGACGCGATGCCGCCCCTGGTCAAGCCGGCCATCCAGCAGATCCAGCTCACCCGCTACGCGGGCGCCTCCGGCGACTTCAACCCGATCCACCAGGACGACGCCTTCGCGCGCGCGGCCGGCATGGGCGGCGTCTTCGCCCACGGCATGCTCTCGATGGGCTTCGTGGCCCAGTCGGTCACCGACTGGGTCGGGGTCGGGCGCGTGCGCAAAATCGCGGTCCGCTTCGCGGCCCTGGTGCGTCTGGGCGACGTCATCACGTGCCGCGGCAAGGTGCTCGAGAAGCGCCCGGCGAAGGACGGGAGCGACGCGCACGAGGTGGACGTGGAGCTGTGGGCGGAGAATCAGAGGGGCGAGAAGGTGGTCACCGGACGGGCGACCGTGACAGTGCCGTCACGTGGGTAGCGCGTTGCTCTGCGCGTGATCCCCGCCGCCCGGCCGCGCGAGAAAGTCGCGCAGCGCCGCCACCGTGGACGGGAAGGCCAGCTCCTCCCACGGGATCTCCACGGGCCTGACCCACTCGAGCCGGTCGTTCTCGTGACAGAGGGTCAGCGTGCCGCTCAGCACGCGGGCCTCGTAGACCACGATGACCACCGGGGCGCTCGAGTAGGAGTAGACACCGACCAGGCCGCCCAGATTCACGGTGAGGCCCGTCTCCTCCCAGGTCTCGCGGAGGGCGGCCGCGTCCACCGCCTCGCCCCAGTCCACGTAGCCGCCGGGGAAGGTCCACCTGCCGTGGGCGGGATGGATCGCCCGTCGCGTGAGCAGGATGCGGCCGTCCTGCATCGGGATCGTCCCGGCCACGACCTTCTGGTTGAGGTAGAAGATGAACTCGCAGCCCGGGCAGACCATCTCGAGGCGCCGGTCGGGGCCGGTCGCCTGCCGCTCGAGGCCCGTCCCGCAGAGGGGGCAGAAGCGGATCGTCTCCGGCGTGAGGTGGCGGTGCGGGGGATGGGGCGGATCCGCGGACATGATGCCGATCAGTCTAGCACGCGGTCTCGCGGCGCCTTGACACCCGGCGGCCCGACACGAGAGGCTCTGGCCGGGAAGGAGACGACGCGTCCATGAAGTGGATCGCGCCCCGCCAGGGCTTCGACGAGGTCTTCGATCCGCGCGGCCAGGCCCGCGCGCACTACGGGGCGCTCATCTCCATCCTGGAGTCCTTCACGAAGGAAGACGTGGAGCGCCGCGAGCGGCTGCAGCAGCTCGCGCTGCGGAGCCAGGGCATCACCTTCACCGTCTACGGCGAGAAGGAGGGGCTCGAGCGCATCTTCCCCTTCGACTTCGTCCCCCGCATCATCCCGCCCGCGGAGTGGAAGACGCTGCAGGACGGGCTCGTGCAGCGCATCACCACGCTCAACCTTTTCCTCGCCGACGTCTACCAGGACCAGAAGTGCGTCAAGGACGGGATCGTGCCCGCCGAGCTCATCCTGTCGCGCAAGGAGTACAAGCGGGAGCTGCTGGGGCTGATCCCGCCCCGGAAGATCTTCACCCACGTGGTCGGCACCGACATCATCCGGAACGACAAGGGCGAGTACCTGATCCTCGAGGACAACTGCCGCGTGCCGAGCGGGGTCTCCTACGTGCTGGAGAACCGCAATCTCCTGAGCCGCGTCTTCCCGGAGTTCTTCGGCTCCTACCCGGTGCGGCCGATCAAGGACTATCCGACCCTGCTCCTCGAGACCCTGCGCTT
>JBGOVO010000291.1:0-5279 GCA_041478145.1 Methylomirabilia bacterium | reverse complement strand
CTCATACCCCGCGGGCCTCCGGCTAGACGTTGATCCGGAGCTTCAGGCCCTTGCTCGGCTTGAACGTCAGCACCTTGCGCGCGGTGATCTCGATGCTGTCGCCGGTCTGGGGATTGCGGCCGCGGCGCGACGCCTTCTGGCGGATCCGGAAGTGGCCGAAGCCGACGATCTTCACGTCCTCGCCCTTCTCGAAGCAGCGGAAGATGATGTCGAACAGCGACTCCACGACCGAAGCCGACTGCCGCTTGGACAGCCCGTGGGCCGCCACCGCATTGATCAGGTCGTTCTTGGTCAGCGCCGTCACCTCCCCTCGTCGTCTACTTGGCCGGCCCGTGCGTCACGAAGCCGGTGTGTCCCTTGCCCTGCAATTCCTCGCGGGCCGCGGTGGCCTTGCCGCGGTCGGGATAGCCGCCGACCCGGACGACGTGGAACGTGTCGTCGCGCGTCACCTTGGCCACCTGCACCGCAAAGCCCTCGGAGCGGAGCGCCTTGGCGAGGCCTTCGGCATTGCGAACCTCCTTGAACGCGCCCACCTGCACCCAGTAGCTGCCCGGGCTCGCCGCGGCCGCCTTCGCCGCGCTCTTGCCGGGCGTCGGGCCCGCGGTGCGCTCGGGCGCCTTCACTTTCTCGGCCGGCTTCTCGACGGCCTTGCTCGGCGCGGCGGCCGCCGGCATCTCGGGCCGCGCGGGCGCCGGGGTCACCACCGCCGGCGGCGGCGTGGGCTGCGGGGTGGCTGCGGGCGGCGGGGTGGCCGGGGGCGCCGACACGGTCGGCATCTGGACCGCGGGAGGCGTCGCGGGCGCGTCCGTCTTGGGTGGCGCCGTGGGCGTGCTGGGCACGGGCACGAGCGTGGGCGACGGCTCGCTCGGCTTCGTCACCACCTTGGACGGCGGCGTCGGCTCGAACCAGCCGCCGATCAGCGGCACCGCGATCACCGCGATCACCGCGAGGACGAGCAGGACGAGAACGGCGCGGAACCAGCCCGTGGCGAAGATGCTCCGCTGGCCGTATTCTTCCTGCTCTTCGTCTTCCAAGAAATCGTCCTGCTCGGGGTGCTCAGGGCTCACGCGCTCAGTCCTCGCTGGCTGCCGGGTGGTGAAAGGCTACGCAATGTTAGCGCCTGTGCCAGGGGCGGTCAAACGAAATCGCTAGGGGTTCTGCCTAGTTAGGCGGTACCGGCTCAGGCGCGACGGCGCGCCCGGCCCGGGCGGCCGGCGCCGCGGCCGCCGCTCTTGCGAGCGCCGCGGCCGGTGCTCATACGAAACAGCAGGCGGAGCGGCGAGCCCGCGAAGCCGTGCGAGTGCCGGAGCGAGTTGATGAGATAGCGCTCGTAGGAGAAGTGAATCTCATCCGGCAGGTTCACGCGGATCGCGAACGTGGGCGGCGACACCGCGACCTGCTGCGCCGACTGCACGCGGAGCGGCACGCCGCGCGCCGACATCGGCCGCCGCTCCACCGCGTGGCGCAGCGTGGTCAGGAGCTCGCCGGGCTGCAGTCGCTTCAGCGCCTCCGCCGCCACGACATCGACCTGGTCGAAGAGATCGCGCAGCCCGAGCCGCGTCACCGCGGAGGTGAAGCAGACGGGCGCGTGCTCGAGGAACGGCAGCCGCTCGTAGATCTGGGTGGTGACGTCGGCCTTCTGCACCAGGCCGGGCGGCACCAGGTCCCACTTGTTCACCGCCACCACGACGGCGCGGCCGGCGTCGTTGGCGTAGCCCGCGATGTGGGCGTCCTGCGCGGTGATGCTCTCGGAGGCGTCCACCACGAGCACCGCCACCTGGCAGCGCTCGAGGCTCTTCAGCGCCATCACCACCGCCAGCTTCTCGAGCGCCTCGGTCACCTTCCCCTTCCGCCGGATGCCCGCGGTGTCGATCAGCAGGTAGTTCCGCTCGCGGAAGCTCAGCGGGGTGTCCACCGCGTCGCGGGTGGTCCCGGGCAGCTCGTGCACGAGCACGCGCTCGTGGCCGAGCACCGCGTTGACCAGCGACGACTTGCCCACGTTGGGGCGGCCGATGATCGCCACGCGCGTGCCCTCCGTCACGGGCTCCGGCTCGACGGCGGGCGCGCGCTCGCGGCAGGCCTCGAGCAGCTCGGCCACGCCGCGGCCGTGCTCCGCGGAGACGCTGAGCACCGGCGCGAAGCCGAGGCGGAAGGTGTCGCCGAGGAACGCCTCCTGCCCCGCCGCGTCCACTTTGTTGACCGCGACCAGCACGGGCCGGTCGCTCTTTCTCAGGATGCCCGCGATCTCCTCGTCGAGGCCGGTCACGCCGGCGCGGCCGTCGAGCACGAAGACGAGCAGGTCGGCCTCGTCCACCGCCTGCAGCACCTGCCGGCGCACGCCCTGCACCAGGTCCGACTCGCTGCTCGGATCGAAGCCGCCGGTGTCCACCACGGTGGCCTGCCAGCGCTCGAACACGGCGGTGCCGTAGAGGCGGTCGCGCGTCACGCCGGGGACGTCGCGCACCAGTGACCGGCGCCGCCCGATGAGCCGATTGAAGAGGGTGGACTTGCCGACGTTGGGACGGCCCACGATGGCGATGATCGGGCGCAGCACCGGCGGCTCCGCTTTCCGCGCCCGCTACCGACCGAGGAGAGCGGCCAGGAAGGTGGGGGCGTCGGGCTCGACGGCCGTGACGGGCGTCCCGAGCGAGCCGGCGAGATCGGCCAGGGTCAGATCGTCGAGGAAGACGCCGGCCCCGTCGCGCAGGGCCACCGCGGGCACCAGCACCTCGTCGCCGAGATCGCGCCCGGCGAGCTGCAGCTGGATGTCGCGGCCGGTGAGGAGCCCGGCCACGCCGATGCCGCGGCCGAAGAACTCGTTGGCGACCGCGACCAGATTCACGCGGAGGCCGTCGACGGTCACGCGGTCGAGGAGCGCGCGCATGCGCGGCGCGAACATCTCGCCGGTCACCACCGTGACCCGGCGGGGGCGCGGACGCCGCGCGGGCGGGCGGGCGATCGCGCGGGCGAAGCCGTCCTCGAAGCGGCGGACCAGGCCGATGCCGTCCTCCGCCACCGCGAAGCCCTCGTAGGCGCGCGCCGGGGGCAGCGGGATCCCCGACTGCAGATACAGCTCGTCCGCCGCCCACACGAAGCGCGTGCCGAGGGAGGCCTGGAACTCCGCCTGCCAGCCGGCGATCGTCCGCACGAGGAGGGCCGCCTCCTCGACCGTCACCGGCCGCAGCGAGGGCAGGCGCTCCCGGTGGCGCGTCAACCCGACCGGCACCACCGCGGCGGTCGGCACCGCCGGGTGGAGGCGGGCCAGCTCGTGCACCGTGCGATCGAGGTGGACGCCGTCGTTCCAGCCCGGGCAGAGCACGATCTGGGCGTGCATGGCGATGCCGGCCTTGGCCAGGCGCTCCATCACGGGCAGCAGCTCGCGCCGCACGCGCGGCTGGCCGAGCAGGGCGTGGCGGAGGTCGGGATCGGTGGCGTGCACCGAGACGTAGAGCGGCGAGAGCCGCTGGGTCTCGATCCGCTCGAGCTCCGCCTCGTCGAGATCGGTGAGCGTGATGTAGTTGCCGTGGAGGAACGACAGGCGGAAGTCGTCGTCCTTCACGTAGAGGCTCTTGCGCATGCCCTTCGGGAGCTGGTGGATGAAGCAGAACACGCACTTGTTGGCGCAGGTGGCGATCTCGGCGGGGCGCGGGGCCTCGAGCTGGAGCCCGAGCCCGGCCGCGCGCCGGGTCAGTCGCGCGATCCGCGCCCGCCCTTCGCGCTCCACCGAGAGCCGGAGCTGCTCGTCGCCCGCGTGGAAGTGGAAGTCGATCACGTCGCGGAGCGGGGCCCCGTTGATCGCCACGATGCGGTCGCCCGGTCGCAGCCCCGCCCGCGCGGCGGGCGTCCGCGGCGTCACCGCGGCCACCACCACGCCCTCTCCCGCCGGCGACGGACGGCGCGCCACCGTCAGACCCGGTCGCCCACGGTGGGGTGGGTCTCGAGCTGCTTGAGCCCCATGATGATGTATTGCAGGCCCGAGGTGACCGTGAAGCCGGCCGTCACCCAGGCCAGGAGCTTGGTGGCCGCGGGCGGGACGAGCTGGAAGTAGACCGAGGCCATCGCGGCGAGCACGGTGGCCATCTGGAAGACGGTGGACATCTTCCCGATCCAGCTCGGCGCCGGATGCACGGTGCCGCCCGCGACGTGGATCACGACGACGCCGATGCTCAGCACCAGGTCACGGCTCACCACCACCGCGGTGATCCAGAACGGGATCACCTTGAGCCAGGTGAGCGTCACGAACCCGCAGGTGAGGAGCAGCTTGTCGGCGAGGGGATCGAGGAAGGCCCCGAGCCGGGTCTGGCGGCCCTGGACCCGGGCGATGTAGCCGTCCAGCAGGTCGGTCAGGCTCGCCAGACAGAAGACCAGCAGCGCCGCGCCCGCCCGCCGGTAGACCAGCAGGGTCACGAAGACCGGGATCAGCAGGATGCGCAGTGTCGTGAGCCAGTTGGGAAGTCCCATGAGACGGTCCGCGAGGGCCGAGGCCCGATTGTAGCACCGCTCTCCCCCTCTTCCCTCCGGGGAGAGGGTCTTAGATACGGTACCCCTCGATCGAGGCGAGCAGGCGCCGCGGCAGCTCCACCTCCAGACGGATCCCCTCCGCCTCGTCGTGCCGCGTGATGACGCGCCCCCGCTCGTAGCAGGCGGCCAGCGCGGGCCCGTCCGCGTAGGGAATGCGGAGGGTGAGCCGGACGACCCGCGGCCGGAGCGCCAGGTCGATGCGCGTGCGCAGCGCCTCCATCCCCTCCCCGGTGCGCGCGGAGATCGCGACGCCGTCGAAGCGGGTGAGGAGCGCCCGGACGGCGCCGGCGTCGAGCCGGTCCACCTTGTTCAGCGCGACCACTATCGGCCGGCCCATCAGCTCGAGCTCTCCCAGCAGCGCCTCCACCGCCTGCACCTGGTCGTCCAGGCCCGGATGGCTCGCGTCCACCACGTGCACCAGCAGGTCGGCCTCGGTCAGCTCCTCGAGGGTCGCCTTGAAGGCGGCCACGAGCTGGTGCGGCAGCTTGCGGATGAACCCGACGGTGTCGGTCAGGATGAAGGAGGCGTGGGTCGGGCTCGCCACCAGCCGGGCGGTGGGGTCCAGGGTGACGAAGAGCGCGTCCGCCGCCACGCGGTCGGCGCCGGTCAGATGGTTGAGCAGGCTGGTCTTGCCCGCGTTGGTGTAGCCGACGAGGGCGACCACCGGCACGCCGCTCGCCTTGCGACGGTCACGCAGGAGCCGGCGGTGCACGCGCACGCGCTGCAGCTCGTGGCGGATCTTCTGGATGCGGTGGCGG
>JBGOVO010000303.1:0-4953 GCA_041478145.1 Methylomirabilia bacterium | reverse complement strand
CGCTGCCAGCGGCACGCCTGCGACTCGAGACCACCGACGGCCGGGTCGCGGGCCGGACGACCGCGGACGATCAGGGGCGCTTCACCTTCACCCTGGTCGCACCGGGCACCTATGCCGTCGTCGCCGAGCAGGACGGGTTCGAGCCGGCCACCGCGATCGTGACCCTGACCGACGCCGGAGGCGCGAGCGTCGATCTGGCCCTCGCCTCGCGGCAGCCGCTGGACCTGCGGGTGGCCGCGAAGCGGCTGGAGGAGGAGCGCATCAAGATCCAGCCGCGCATCGGCGCGTCGACCTACGAGATCACGAGCAAGGCGATCGAGAGCCAGCCCGGCGGCGGGAACAACCCGCTGCCCCGGGTGCTCCTGCAGGCACCCGGCGTCACCCAGGACTCCTCGAGCGCCGGCGGCATCCACGTGCGCGAGCAGATGGGGAATATTCAGTACCGCGTCAACGGGATCGTGCTGCCGGAGGGCGCGACCCTGTTCGCCCAGAGCGGCGGGTTGAGCCCCCGCCTGGCGAGCTCGGTCACGCTCCTCACCGGCGCGCTGCCCGCCGAGTACGGCCTCCGGACCACCGGCATCTTCGACATCCAGACAAAGAGCGGCGCCTTCGACCCCGGCGGCTACGTGGGCATGTACGGCGGCAGCCACGCCTGGCTCCAGCCGAGCGCGGAGTACCGCGGCGCCATCGGCCGGTTCAACTATTTCGTGAGCGGCGACTATCTGCAGAACAGCATCGGCATCTCACCGGCCACGCCCAACGGGGCGATCCACGACGACACCCGGCAGGGCCACGGCTTCGGCTACTTCGAGTACTTGCTCGACGCGACCAGCAGGGTCAGCGCGATCGTCGGGAGCTTCGTCGGCCACTTCCAGATCCCGAACCGACCCAATGTCTCGCCGAGCTTCACGGTCAACGGCATCTCGGAGTTCGACTCCGCGAAGGTCGACGAGACCCAGCGGGAGCAGAACCACTTCCTGGTCCTGTCCTACCTCAAGGCGGGGACGGGCTTCAGCGTCCAGGCGGCGACGTTCGCCCGCTACAGCACGATGTCGTTCCGCCCCGACTCGCTCGCCGACCTGCTCTTCAACGGCATCGCCCAGAGCGTGGACCGCAGCAGCATCGCGACGGGGCTGCAGGTCGACGGCACCTACACGCTCACACCGGCCCACACCCTGCACGGCGGCGTCTACCTCGCCGCGGAGCGCACCAGCGTCCAGGCTACCTCGGAGGTGCTCCCCGCCGTCGACGGTGCGCAAACCTCCGACCAGCCCTTCAAGATCTTCGACAGCCGGGGCAAGACCGGCTACACCTACAGCGTCTACCTCCAGGACGCGTGGCGCCTGCTGCCGGCGGTCACGATCAACGGCGGGCTGCGCCTCGACGGGCTCGAGGCCTTCACCAGCGAATGGCAGCTCAGTCCGCGCCTGAACGTGGTCTGGGAAGCGACGCCGACCACCACCGTGCATGCGGGCTATGCCCGCTACTTCACGCCGCCCCGGCAGGAGTTCGTCGCGACGGCGAGCATCGCCCGATTCGCCAATACCACCGCGGAGTCGTCGGTCCCCGTCAATTCGCCGGTGCGGGCCGAGCGGGCCCACTACCTGGACACGGGCATCACTCAGCAGATTGTTCCCGGCCTCAAGGTCGGGCTGGATGGCTATTACAAGCAGTCGCTGTATCATCTGGACGAAGGCCAGTTCGGCGCGCCCACGTTCCTGACCCCGTTCAACTACCACACCGCGACCAACGTCGGCATCGAGCTCACCGCGTCGTACGCCGCGGGCGGCTTCTCCGCCTACGGCAACGTGGCCGCCGCGCAGCAGGTCGCCAAGGGCATCGTCTCCGCGCAGGCTCTGTTCGATGCGGAGGACCTCGCCTACATCCACGATCACTACATCGTCACGGACCACAGCCAGCTCATCACCGCCTCGGCCGGGCTCTCCTATCTCTGGCGCCGTACCCGCGTGAGCCTTGATCTGCTGGTCGGCAGTGGCCTGCGCCGCACCGTCCATCATCCCAACGACGCGACGAACCCGCCCTACCAACAGCTCGACTTCGGCATCACGCACCGCTTCACGCTGCCGGCCATCGGAAACATGGAGGCGCGCTTCGACCTGATCAACGTGCTCGGCCAAGACTACGTGCTGCGCGATGGTACCGGCGTCGGCATCTTCGCGAAGCAGTTCGGGCCGCCTCGCGGATTCTTCGGGGGGGTAAAGAAGGAGTTCTGAGCCGGCTCGCGGGGCTCATCCGGGACGAGCGGCATCTGCGAGGAAGAAGGGAGTGTCACCGATGCAGGATCTCCAGGGTTTCGTTGCGGCCCTCCGCGTGGGCGGCGCCATGATCTATCCGCTGCTCCTGCTCGCGGTGGTCGCCGTGGTCGTCATCCTGGAGAAGGGGTTCGTCTTCGCCACGCGCACCCGCCTGCCCGCCTCGCTGCTCGAGGTGCTCGAGACCTATGGCTTCGCCTGGGACGACCTCGAGCCGCGCGTGGGCCGGCTGGATCCGCACAACTACTTCGGCCGCTTCTTCCGCGTGATCATCGACCAGCGGAGGCGCCCCGCGTGGTGGGTGGAGTCCCGGGCCGCCGAGGAGGCGACCCTCATCGAGCAGGCGCTGGGCCGCTGGCTGTGGATCCTCGAGACGATCGTGACCGCGGCGCCGCTCCTGGGCCTGCTCGGCACCATCACCGGGATGATCCGCGCGTTCCATCTCTTCGGCTCCGAGGGCCTCGTCGATCCCCGCGGCGTGACCGGCGGCGTCGCGGAGGCGCTGATCGCCACCGCGGTCGGGCTCTTCATCGCCCTGATCGCCCTGTTCGCCTTCAACTACTTCTCCCACCGCCTGGCCGAGGTGATGGACGAGATGGAGCAGCTCGGCACGCGCGTCATCGACTCCATCCGCCTCGAGGCGAAGGACGGCGCGCCGTGAAGCTGCGCCCGCGGCGCCAGCGCCGCCGGGGCCGTATCGAGATCATCCCGATGATCGATGTGATGTTCTTTCTGCTCGCCACCTTCATGCTGGCCTCGCTCTCGCTCCAGAACCTCCACTCGCTGGCCGTGAACCTCCCCCGCGGCCAGGCCGCGCTCATGGCGGCGACCCGATCGGTCACCCTGACCGTGACCCGGGACGGCGAGATCCGCCTCGACCAGACCGCGGTGACGCTCGACACGCTCGCGGCGGCGCTCAGGCCCCGGCTCGACCCGGCGGGCCGCCACGTGGTGGTCGCGGTGGACAGTGCGGCCCCCAGCGGCATCGTCGTGCAGGCGATGCTCCAGGCCCGCGAGGCCGGCGCCGAGCACTTTCTCTTCGCGGTGGCGCCCCCGAGGTAGCGGCGGCGAGCGCATGAGCGAGACGGCGATCCGGTTCCGCGACGATCCGTGGCAGCGGCTGCCCTGGCTGCTGCCGCTGGCCCTGGTGGTGACCATCCTGTCGCAGATGGGATTCCTCCTCCTGCTGCGGCAGCCGTCCGCTCCGTCCACGGCGCCGCGGCCGGTGGACGTCCAGGTCGTCGAGCTACCCGTCACGGTAAGCCCGCCGGCGGCACGGCCCGCGCCGCCGGCCCGCAGGCCTCCGCCTCCGCCGAAGGCTCGGACGGAAGCCTCGCCCCCACGCCCGACGCCCGCTCCCCCGGAGGCGCGGGTCGAAGCGCCGCGCGATCCGACCCCGGCCGCCGCGGAGGAGCCGGTGGCGCTGCCCCCCGCAGCCGCTGCGACGGTCCCGGTGCCTCCCGCCACCGCGACGCCGAGCACGGCCGTCGGCCCTCCGGCTCAGGCCCCGGTCGCCGCGCTGGCGCCCTCGCGCGCGCCGCAGGAAGCGCCCGGCGGCACGGACAGGATGAGCGCCCGCGCCATCTACAAGCCGATGCCCGAGATCCCCGAGGCGTTGCGCCGCCGCGCGATCGAGCTGGTGGCGGTGGCGCGGTTCCGTGTCGAGGCCAGCGGGAGCGCGCACGTCGAGCTGATCGAACCCACCAGCGATCCCGACCTCAACCGCGCGATCCTCGAATCACTCCGTCGGTGGCGCTTCTTTCCCGCTACCCATGCTGGCAAGCCCGTCGCCTCCACCATCGACGTCCGCATTCCCGTCTCGGTGAAATAGGCGGACCTTGCGCCGGAGCAGCCGCGCGGGTGGTGTGCGCGCTCGAGGTTGCCGGCGATGCCATGAGAGCTACTGGCTGACGACGAGGGGCGATCTCCGACACTGCCCTCCGCCACGACGAGCACGACGTTGCCTTCCGCGAGCACCTTGTGCACTCGGTCGTACTTCACGGCCAACCCCTGCTTGGCCAAGGCCTGCAGCCCAGCGAACAGGCCGGTCAGTATCCCTTCGGCCATAAAGAAGGTCATCCATGTAGGTTTGCACCAGCGTCTTGTTGGCCTCGGTCTTGTCGAGGTCGGACGCCGTCGTCGGGCCGTCGACCATGGTGTGGCCGCTTGGACCCGGCCTGGCGCCGGTTTCCTGCAGGTTGTCCCAATGTTCGACGATCTTCCCATCCTCAAAGCGGAAGATATCGAAACCGACCTTCGGGCCGAAGACGTTGTAGTCGGTATGGGCAAACACGACGTTGCCGTCATAGTTCACATCGACACTCTTGTCATGCCGTCTTGCCCAACGAGAGCAGCGTGCGTAACTTGCCCGAAGGAGGAAGCGCTTGTCCGCCGATGCGCCTTCCCGTCGTGGTACAACAGGTCGAGGTCGTAGTGCGGCGTGTTCTCGTTGACGACGCCCAGCGTTCCGCCGAATCCGGCGGGGATGCCGGCGTGGGCGGTCGAGGCGTACAAGGCGAGCGCGAGCAACATGGAGTCTCCTTCGGGAGGCGGCGCACGCTATCCCGATCCATGTTGGGGATCCAAGGAATCGACCTGGAAACCCCGGAGTACATCATGTCAGCCCCCACCGAAGCCCCGCGCCCCAAGGCGGTGCTCGTCGGCGTGCAACTTTCCGGCG
>JBGOVO010000124.1:0-9638 GCA_041478145.1 Methylomirabilia bacterium | reverse complement strand
GTCGTCGCCCAGCATGGTGAGCCGCCGGATGCCCGACGTCACCGCGCGCATGTGGCGCACCGCCTCCACGAGGTTGCCGGAGCCGGCCTCGCCCTTGGTCCGCATCATGGCCGCGCCCTCGCCGATACGCCGCAGCGCCTCGCCCAGGTCGCGCGCCCCGCAGACGAAGGGCACCATGAAGGCGAACTTGTCCACGAGGAAGTGCTCGTCGGCCGGGGTCAGCACCTCGGACTCGTCGATGAAATCCACCCCCAGGGCCTCGAGGATCTGGGCCTCCACGAAGTGGCCGATCCGGCACTTGGCCATCACCGGAATCGTGACCGCCTTCTGGATCTCCTTGATCTTCGTGACCGGCGACATGCGCGCCACGCCACCGTCCCGCCGGATGTCGGACGGCACGCGCTCCAGCGCCATCACCGCGACCGCCCCCGCGTCCTCCGCGATCTTGGCCTGCTCCGCGTTGGTGACGTCCATGATGACGCCCCCCTTCAGCATCTCGGCCAGCCCCACCTTCAGTCTCGGCGTTCCGCTTTCCATGTCCTGGTCTCCTTTGAGTGTTCGGATCGGATCACTACGAGAGTCGCGCTTCGAGCTTGGTCCTGATCGCGGGCCACTCCGCCTCCAGGATGGAGAAGGCCGCGGTGTCGCGGATGGCGCCATCGCTGGCGGGCCGGGCCGCGCGGAGCACGCCGTCGAACCGAGCGCCCAGGCGCATGATGGCCTGGCGTGACCGCTGGTTGCGCGCGTCGGTCATGAGGCTCACCCGATGGACGCGCCACCGGTCGAAGGTGTGCGCCAGCATCAAGAGCTTCGCCTCCGTGTTGATCGGCGTCCGCTGCGCAGAGGCGGCCAGCCACGTCGCGCCGATCTCCACCACGTCCGGCCGGTCGGCGCCCCGCTGGTTCGTGTTGCCCGGCGGCCACGGCCAGAACTCGATGTTGAGGAACCGCGTCGAGCCGATCACGCGCCCCGTCGAGCGATCCACCGTGGCGAACGGCAGTGAGCGCCGCGCGCTCTGCTCGGCGAGCGCCGTCTCGATGTAGGCCGCCGTCTCGGCCTCGTCCTGGGGCACCGGGGTGAAGCCGTAGGTGTCCCGCGGGCCGGCCGCGGCGCCGAGCAGCCCCGCGGCATGCGCCATCGTAAGCGGCTCGAGGCGGACGAAGCGGCCTTCGAGCGTGACCGGCGCCACCACCGCCGGCTCCCGCTCCACGCCCACCGCCGGGCTCATGCCAGCGCCCTCTCCAGATCGGCCATGAGCTCGGCGGGGTCCTCGAGCCCGACGGACACCCGGACCAGTCCCGCGCCGATCCCCATCGCGGCCTTCTCCTCGTCCGAGACCCGGCGATGCGAGGTGCGCGCCGGATACGTCCAGGTCGTGGCCACGTCGCCGAAGCTCGGCGCGAACTCGACCAGGCGTGCCCGCGCCATGAAGCGCTCCACCGCCGGCGCTCCCCCTCCGAGGTCGAAGGACACCATGGCGCCCTGGAGGCGCGGCATCAGCCGGCGCGCGAGGGCATGCTGGGCGTGCGACGCGAGCCCCGGATAGTACACGCGCGATACGCCCGGTAGCCGCTCGAGACCCTGGGCGAGCGCGAGCGCGGTGGCGCACTGCCGCTCCATGCGCACCGCCAGGGTGCGGGCCCCGCGCGTGGCCAGCCAGGCGTCGAAAGGCCCGAGGTTGGTACCGGCCCGGATCATGGCGGTACGGACGCGCGCCATCGGGTCACGCCGCCCGGCGACGAGGCCACCCGTGACGTCGCCGTGTCCGGAGATGAACTTGGTCAGGCTGTGCATCACCATGGTCGCCCCGTGCTCGAGCGGGCGGAACACCGCGGGCGAGGCCATCGAGGCGTCCACGATCAGATCGATCCCGCGCCGCGCCAGCTCGGGGGCCAGCGCCGGCACGTCGACCAGTCGCAGCAGGGGATTCGAGATGGCTTCCACGAAGACCGCGCGGGTCTGCGGGCGCAGGGCCTTCAGGATGGCCCCCGCGTCGGTCGCGTCCACGAAGTCGGTCTCGACGCCGAGGCGTCGGCCCTCGTCGGCGAGGAAGGCGGCGGTGGAGCCGTAGAGATCACGAGCCGAGACGAGATGGTCCCCCGCCGAGAAGAGCCCGAGCAGGAGCGCGGTCGTCGCGCCCATGCCGGAGGCACACGCCACCGCGGCCTCGGCCCCTTCCAGGGCCGCCACCAGGTCCTCCAGCATGGCGTGGTTGCCGGTGCCGTAGCGGCCGTACACGAAGCCCGGCTTCTTGCTCTCCCACACCGACTCCACCGTATCCATGTCCTCGAACACGTACACGTTGGTCTGGTAGATGGGCGGGGTCAGGGGCCGGCTGGCCGAGGGGACGTCGCGCCCTCCGCGGGCGGCGAGGGTGTGGAAGTTCACGGGCGCCTCCTACACGATCGGCACGGCGGGGGCGGCGGCGAGCTCCGCCGGCTCCGGCTGCCGCTGCAGGTCGCGAATGGTGTCGACCAGCCGCTTGATGCCCTCGTCGATCTGGGCGAGCGGCAGGGCCGAGAAGGACAGGCGCAGCATCCGCTCGCCGCCGCCGTCCACGAAGAACGCATTGCCCGCGGTGAAGACGACCCCGCGCTGGACGGCCCGGTCGAGCAGCACGGTGGCGTCCAGGCCCGCCGGCAGCGTCAGGAGCAGGGAGAAGCCGCCCTCGCTCTCCGTCCAGGTCACGCCCGCGGGCATGCGCTTGGCCAGGGCCTGCAGCAAGGCCGCGCGCCGGCGGCCGTACTCGCGCAGGACCCGCGCCTGATGGCGGTCGAGCAGCCGCTGCCGGCAGAAGTGGTAGACCGCCGCCTGGATCATCGGGCTCGTATGGATGTCGGCCAGCTCCTTGGCCACCTCCAGTCGCTCGATCAGCTCAGGGGCGGCCACGATCCAGCCGAGCCGCAGCCCCGGGAACAGGATCTTCGAGAAGGTCCCGACGTAGATCACGAGCCCCGAGACGTCGAGCGCCTTGAGCGGAGCCGGCGGCCGCGGCCCGAAGAAGAGGCTGCCGTCGAAGCCGTCCTCCATGATGGGCAGCCGGTGGCGCGCCGCCACCTCCAGCAGCCGCTTGCGCGTCTCGTCCCGCATCGTGAGCCCGGTGGGATTGTGGGCGCTCGGCTGGCAGTAGAGGAGCTTCGGCGACTGCCGCTCCAGGAGCCGGTCGAGGTGCTCGGGATCGAGCCCGCCATCGACCATGGGCACCGGCAGGAGCTGGGCACCGAAGGCCCGGAACACCTGCATGGCGCGGGGATAGGAGGGCTCCTCGATGGCCACGAAGTCGCCCGGGTCGAGGAGGGTCCGCGCCACGAGATCGAAGCCCTGCTGCGAGCCATTCACGATCAGGATCTCGTCGGGTCGCGCCTCCAGCCCGAAGCGGAGCAGGTAGCCGGCCAGGAATTCCCGCAGCGGCGGATAGCCGCGCGCCGGGTAGTACTGCAGCAGCTCGCGCCCCTCCTCGCGGATCACGCGGTTGAGCACGCGCCGGAAGGCGTCGGTGGGGAAGAGCCCGCTATCGGGCATGCCGCCCGCGAAGGAGATGGCGCCCGGGCCAGGCCGCGGCACCTGGCTGTAACCGCGACGCCGCCGGCTGTCCGCCGCGATCACCTGCGCGCCCTTGGAGAGAAACCCGGTCCAGTCGAGCCGCGGGGCCGCCGTCCTGGTCACCGCGGTGACGGCCGGCACCCGGTCCGCCACGAAGGTCCCCTGACCTACGTGGGCCCGCGCCCAGCCGCCCGCCACCAGCTCATCGTAGGCGAGGGCCACCGTGGTCCGGTTGACCCCGAGCTCCCGGGCCAGTTCACGGCTGGCCGGCAGCTTGACGCCGGGGGCCAGAAGCCCCTGGCCGATCAAGCGCTCGAAATGGACCTGGATCTGCCGGGACAATGGGGCCTTGCCCGACCGGCCCGTACCCCTGTCAAGCTGAATCCTCATGGCTCCCTCATACCCGCCATTATGTGAGAGTAATGGGTCCTGTAAACATCCAATTGGATGATTCAGAAACCATCCAATATCCCGGGCCGGGACCCCGTGGTATCATGACGCGCCCGGGGCTCCCTGGGCTCCCACGGGGGTTTCCGAGGAACGGCCGACTGCTCATCAGAGGGCTGAACGATGCCGGGTGTGGTGGTGCTCGAGTCGATGTGGAACAAGAAGGGGCGTCTGCTGGAAGACGAGCCCTCGGTGCTCCCCTACCTGAAAGCGATCCGCCAGTCCCTCGCCTGGGAGGGCATCCGGGTCAACCTCGTCTACCGGCGCTTCTACTCGAGCTACGACCTGGGCCTCCTGCTCGAGGAGGTCCGGCGCCGGCGCCGCTCCTTCCAGGTGTGCTACATCGCCTCGCACGGTCAGCGCCGCAAGCTGGTCGGCATCGGGGACAAGGTGATCCGGCTCGAGACCTTGGTGGATCACTGTCATCCCAGCACGGGCACCGGCTACATCTTCGGCGCCTGCGACTTCGTCACCCCCGACACCGCGCGCAACTTCCTCCTCTCCACCGGAGCGCGGTTCGTGGCGGGCTACCAGAAGGCGATCCCGTGGACCGAATCCATGCTGGTGGACTGCCTGTTCCTGTCCTACCTGCTGGGCGGCACGATGAAGTGGGTGCGGACCAAGCACGGCGAGCGCATGCCCCCGCTGCGGGAGCGGGAGGACTTCGAGATCACGCGCTCCGAGAATCCCCAGAAGGTGGCGGGCCAGCTCTACCGGGACTTCCCCCTGGCCCACGACATCACCTTCTCCACCTTCACGCTCGACCGCGAGCGCGGCCGCAAGCCCGAGCTCGTGAACTCCTTCGACATCTTCCGCCGGAACCTGGATCGCGCCCGCCGCGTGGTCCGCGACCTGTGATGCGGCCTCGCCGCCGCAGCCAGCATCGGAGGCGCCGCGGCCAGCATCAGAGGCGCCGCGGCCAGCATCAGAGAGGATGAGGCCATGAGCGCCGGAGAAGCCCCCATCAAGCAGGCCGTGAAGTGGATCGACGACCAGCTTCACGACGACCCGAAGGCCGACCGCACGCGGCTCATCGACGAGGCCGGCCGGCGCTTCGACCTCACGCCGCTCGACTCCGAGTTCCTGCTGCGTCATCTGTCCGAGCGCAAGCCGTCCTGACCGCGGGACCTCCGCCGGCGTGAGCGAGAGCCAGCAAGCGCGCGTGCAGGCCCAGTTCGGGCCGAGCGCCGCCGCCTACGTCACGAGCGCCGGGCACGCGGGAGGGCCGGATCTCGATCAGTTGCTGGCGTGGGGCCGCAAGCGCGCGGCCGCGCGAGTGCTGGACATCGCCACCGGCGGCGGCCACACCGCGCTGGCCTTCTCGCGCTTCACGCCGAGCGTGGTGGCCGTGGATCTCACGCTGCCGATGCTGCAGGCCGCGCGGAGCTTCGCGGCGCGGGAGGGCGGCGGCGCGGTGCGCTTCCTCGCCGCCGACGTCCTAGCCCTCCCCTTCCGCGAGGCCACCTTCGGCACCGTGACCTGCCGGATCGCCGCCCACCACTTCCCGGCCCTCCTGCCGGCGGTGCGGCAGGTGGCCCGCGTGCTCCGCTCCGGGGGCTCCTTCCTCGTGGAGGACATCCTGGGCCACGACGACGCGGAGAGCGCCGCGTTCATCCTGGAAGTCGAGCGGCGCCGGGACCCGAGCCACGCCCGCGCCTACCGTCAGATCGAGTGGACGGCCTTCCTGCGGGCGGTCGGCCTCACCGTGATCGACGAGGCGGTCATGAGCAAGCAGCGGGTCTGGGAGGAGTGGACGGGCCGGATGCGGATGACGCCCGAGGCCCGGGCCGAGCTCGAACGCTATGTCCTGGCGGCTCCCGCGCGCTGCCGGGACGCCTTCGACTTCAGGATCGAGGACGGCCGCGTCGTCTCGTTCACGGACCACATGCTGCTCCTGCGGGCCGACAAGGACTAGGGCCTCAGCACCACCACCGTCGCGCCCCACCCGCCCCGCTCCGCCGGGCCGTCGAAGAAGCGCACCACCGCCGGGTGACCCGCGAGCACGCTCCGCACGATGGCGCGCTGGGTCCCGGTGCCCTTGCCGTGGATCAGCCGCACCTCGGGGAAGCCGCGGGCCGCGGCCTGCCGCAGGTACTCATCGACGACCGAGGGCACGTCGCGCGGCGCGAAGGCGTGGAGATCGAGGCTGTCCTCGATGGGCAGGATGACGGGCTCGGGTTCTTCCATGGCTCGAGCCGGAACTTCAGAGGGTCGCGGGTCTCGCTACCCCAATGCGGGTGGCCTCAGGTACCGAGCGGAGGCCGGCGCGTGTGCCAGTCGGTCACACGCTGGTACGCATCGGCCACGCGGAAGACCGTGGCCTCGTCGAAGGACCGCCCGATCACCTGCATGCCGATGGGCAGGCCGTCGGCGGTGAAGCCGCAGGGCACGGAGGCGGCCGGATGCCCGCTCACGTTGAAGGGCCGCGTGTAGCGGACGAGGCTCGGTCGCACCGGCTGCGCTCTCCCGTCGATGTCCGCCTCGCGGGTCCCCACCGGTGGAGCCGCGATGGGCAGGGTCGGCGCGATCAGGACGTCCAGCCCGCCGAGGACCTGATCGACCTCGTCGCGGATGAGGCGCCGCACCCGCTGCCCCTTGAGGTAGTCGGCTCCCGACACGAACGCGCCGACCAGCAGCCGCTCCCGCACGTCCGGGCCGTACTCGGCCGCGCGCGTCTTGAGCCAGTCTTCGTGGTAAGCGTACGCCTCGGCCGAGATCACCGCGGCGGACGCGGCCGCCGCGTACTTCATCTGCTCGAGCGTCACGTCGCGGACGCTGGCGCCGAGGCCGACGAGCGTCTCGACGGCCTGCTCCACCGCCTGTCGCTGGGGCGCGCCGGCCGATTCCAGGAAGAAGCGTCGCAGCAGCCCGATGCGGAGGCCCTGCACCTGACCCGTCAGCGCGGCCGAGTAGTCCGGCACGGGCAGCACGCTGGTGGACGGATCGCGAGGGTCGTAGCCGGCCATCGCGCCCAGCATCAGCGCGCAGTCCGCCGCGCTCCGGCACATCGGCCCCACGTGATCGAGCGACCAGGCCAGCGGCAGCGCTCCCGCCCGGCTCACCCGGCCGTAGGTGGGCTTGATCCCGGTGAGCCCACAGAGCGACGAGGGAATGCGGATGGAGCCGCCCGTGTCCGAGCCGAGCGCGCCCGGGCAGAGGCCCGCGGCCACCGCAGCACCCGAGCCCGACGACGACCCGCCGCAGATGCGGTGGGTGGCGCGATCCCACGGGTTCCACGGCGTGCCGTAGTGCACGTTGAGCCCCTCGGGCCCGTAGGCGAACTCGTGCATGTTGAGCTTGCCGAGCACGATGGCGCCCGCGGCCACGAGCCGCGTGACCACCGTGCCGTCTTCCGTCGGCACCCAGTCGGCCAGGATCCGCGAGCCGCCGGTGGTCCGCACCCCCTTCGTGTAGTAGAGGTCCTTGAGCCCGATCGGGACTCCATGCAGAGCCCCGAGGCTCTCGCGCGCCATCACCGCCGCCTCGGCCGCCTTGGCGGCCAGGAGCGCCGAGTCGCCCATCACCGTGATGTAGGACCTGAGCTTGCCGTCCAGGGCTGCGACGCGGTCGAGATGGGCCTGCACCACCTCGACCGGCGACACCGCCCTGGTGGCCACGAGCCGGGCCAGCTCCCCCATGGACCCCCAGACGAGATCGGTCATGACCCGGGGCCTAGAGCATATGGTACTGCGCGGTGGGCTCGACATCCCCGAGCGGCGCTCCGGCCATCTCGTCCATCAGGGCGCGTCCGGCCTGCACCAGCGGCAGCAGACCATCGAGGTCGGCGTCGCTCAGGGTGAGGCCCTGGGCCTGGGCGAGGGCGCGCAGCGAATCCTTCGTGAGCGGACGCGGAGAGCCGGGCTCGGTCATGGGGCGGAGGATAGCGAGTCGGCCCGCGCTTGACAAGACCCGCCGGCCCCGCATAATCCGCGCATGTCGGATCCCCGAACGGAAGCTCTCGACTGGCTCCGCACCTTCGAGGCCGCGTGCCGCGGGCGCGACTTCGCGGCGGGCCGGCGCCTCTTCGCCCCAGACGCGGTGGCCTTCGGGACCTATGCCACCGCCGTGCACGGGCTCGACAATATCGAGCGCGAGCAGTGGCGCCAGGTCTGGCCCCGCATCCGCGGCTTCCGCTTCGGGGAGCACCCGGCCGTCGCGGGCGCCGGCGACTCCGCCTGGATCGCGGTCACCTGGTCGTCGGACGCGACCGGGCCCGACGGCCAGCCGTTCACGCGCCACGGCCGCGCGACCTTCAACCTCGCGCGGCGGGACGGGCACTGGGTGGCCGTGCACAGTCACGTGTCGCTGCTGCCGACCCAGTCCGAGGCCGCGCACGGGCGGCTGTGAATTGACACGGTTGTGACGACCGGCGGGCAGCGCGCCGGTAGACTCCGGCTCAACTTTCAGCGCCCGGGGGACAACCATGAGCAAGCGGGGTCTCGGACTCGTCGTCGTCGCCGCCGTCCTGGCGGCGCTGGTGGTGGTGGTCTCGCGGAGCAGCGCGGGCCCCGAGAAGATCGCGTTCCCGACGAAGCACAAGGACGATGTCCTCTACACCATCGCCGACCGATATGACGTGAAGCAATATCGCGAGCTGTACGCCAGCGCGGCCGCCGTTGCGGCGGCCAAGGAAGGCAAACCGCTCCCAAGCGGCACCGTCCTCACCCTGGTCCAGTACAAGGCGCAGGTCGACGCCCAGGGCAATCCGGTGAAGGACGCCAAGGGGCGCTTCATGAAGGGCGATCTCATCGCCTACGCGGTGATGGAAAAGCGCACCGGGTGGGGCACCGAGTACCCGGACGACATCCGCAACGGCGAATGGGAGTACTCCGCGTTCGGAGCGGACGGCACGTTCAGCGACAAAGCCAACTACAAGGCGTGCTTTCAGTGTCACAAGCCCCACGACGCGCTGGACTTCGTGATCTCCTATCCGGCCATGGCGGGCCGGACCATGGTGGCGAGCGCCGCGCCCGCGCCCCCGGGGGCGATCGGCGTGAACATCGGCGCCTTCACGTTCGGGCCGCCCGGCATCACGGTGACGCCGGGCAAGACGGTCACGTGGACCAACACCGACGAGTCGCCGCACCAGATCACGGTGGCGGGAACGTCGCTGAAGACCGGCTTCCTGCTGAAGGCGCAGAACGCGTCCCTGACCTTCAAGGACGAGGGCGTCTTCAACTACAACTGCGCGCTGCACCCCACCATGAAGGGCACGGTGCAGGTCCCGAAGTAGCCACTGCAACATCTCCCCCTCACCCTGCCCTCTCCCCCTTTCGGGGGCGAGGGTTCGAAACACCCTCTCCCCAAAGGGGAGAGGGCAGGGTGAGGGGTCGAAATCTCCGTCCCTACTCCTTCTTCTCGAGCTTCACCCGGGCGATCTCGCCCATCTCGCTCGCTAGCCCTTCTCCGTGATGTAGATGTGCTCGAACATGTCCGCGTAGATGTTGCCGTCCACCACGAACTCGCCCGCCTTGTTCTTCTCGATGCCGGCTACCCACGGCTTCTTGGCCGCGTAGCGCACCACCCAGGCCACCGGCACGTAGCCCACGTCCTGCTGCATGATCTCCTCGGCCTTCTTGTAGTGATCGAGGCGCTTCTTGGGGTCGCGGGTGTCGCGCCCGGCCTCGAGCTCCTTGTCGAAGGCGTCG
>JBGOVO010000231.1:0-6375 GCA_041478145.1 Methylomirabilia bacterium | reverse complement strand
GGTCTCGCTCGTGATTCCCACCGCGGGTCAAGCCGCCGATCCGTGTCCGGCGGAGCTGACTCAGGCGAAGGCCGCGCTCAAGAGCGCTCAGGCTTCGCTCAAGAAGAACCCCCAGGTCGCCAAAGGCCAGGATATTCAGGCCCCGCGTTCCCAGGCGGGCGCCAAGTCGCAGGACATCCAGGCCCCCCGTAGCCAGGACATCCAGGCCCCCCGTGGTCAGCAGGAAATCCCGGTGCCGCGTGGTCAGGACATCCAGGCTCCGAGGGTGAACCAGGCCGCCGCGCTGGTCCAGGAGTCCGACGCCGCGTGCAAGAAGGGCGACATGACTCTCTCGGCCGGCAAGGCCCGGGAAGCTCTCGGTCTGCTGAAGAAGTAGCCGGAGAGACGGGCATGACGACACTCAGCTTCTACCGGCGCGTCATCGACGAGACCGGACACGCCGACCGGGACGCCGTCAAGCGTGGAACCGCCGCGGTGCTGCACGCCCTGCGTGACCGGCTGATGCCCACGGAGGCGGCCCAGGCCGCGGCGCAACTGCCCCGCGGGCTCAAGGACGTGTGGAACGCCGGCGATTCTCCAGATCGCCGGCCGATCAAGATGCACCGCAAGGCGTTCTACGAGCGCGTGAGGGAGGAGGCGGGGCTCAAGAGCGTTCGCGAGGCGCGCTTCCTCACCATCGGCGTGTTCGCCGCCCTCAAGGAGCAGCTCTCGCCCGGGGAGGGCGACGACGTCCTCGCCCAGCTCCCCCGGGATCTCAAGGAAGTCTGGGAGGACGCGTGAGATGAATTGCCCGCCCGCAGGCTTGGCGGTCCCGGTGGAGACCGTGATGACCCGCCGGATCGTGCAGGTCATCGAGCAGATTCCGATGTCCGAGGTCCGGAACATTGCGGTGAAGTACGACTACAATGGTTTCCCGGTCGTCACGCCGGAGGGACGGCTCGTGGGCATGATCACGAAGGGGGATCTGCTGCGCGTCGCGTGCGCCGCGCTCGACGACCCGGGAGTCTGGCGGCAGCCGGTCTCCCGCTTCATGGCCCACGGGGTCCTGGCGCTCCGGCCGATGGACTCGCTGGCATCCGCGGTGGAGCACATGACCGAGTCGAAGCTCCGCAGCCTGCCCGTGATCGACGCGGAGTGCCGCGTCGTCGGCATGGTCTCGCGCAACGATCTGATGATCGCCATCGCCCCGGAGGCCCCATGAGCGACCACCCCCGCCGCTTCGATGCCACCCTGGGCGACGAGTTCAGGCGTCGCCTTCTCCAGGCCCGCGAGGCGCTGCTCGGGACCGTCGCGGCCACCGACGAGGAGATCGCGGATCTCGAGGCCCCGGGCCCCGGTGACTCGACGGACCGCGCCGCCGCCGTCTCCATGGCGTCGCTCGTCTCGCGCCTGGCCGGCCAGGACAAGCGGGGGCTGGACGAGATCGCGGACGCGCTGCGCCGGCTGGGATCCGGGGCCTACGGGAGCTGCGAGGCCTGCCGCCAGCCGATCACGCTCGCGCGTCTGCGGGCGGTGCCGGCCGCGCGCTTCTGCCTCGGTTGCCAGACGACCCAGGAGGTGGTCCCGTGATCGCGCGGTGCGCGCTGCTGGTCGTCGCGGTCTGCTCGCTGGTCGCCTGCGCTCAGGCGCAGGATCGCGGCGCGCTGGAGGCCCGGGGCCGCGAGGTCTTCCGGGACCAGGGCTGCCACGGCTGCCACACGGTGGGCGCGATGGGCACGCCGATCGCAACCGATCTCTCGCGAATCGGCGCCAAGCGCGACCGGGCCTTTCTCGCTCGGTGGCTGCGCGATCCCTCCCTCCAGCGACCGACCGCGCACATGCCGAAGATCCAGCTCAGCGAGGCCGAGGTGGAGGCCCTCGCGACCTATCTCGGGTCCCTGCGGTGAAGCGACTGCGGCGGATCCTCCACGCGACCGACTTCTCGGCCGCGTCCCGCCCCGCGTTCAAGATGGCGATGGATCTGGCGGCGCGCGAGGGCGCCCGCCTGCTTCTGCTCCACGTGCTCACCCCGCCGTCGCCGCTGTCCGCGGGGAGCGGGCCGGTGCCCTTGAGCTACCTCGATCTCCTCCAGGCAGCCCGGCGGGAGGCCGGACGCCGCTTGGCCGCGGCGCGCGCGCGGGCCCGCACCGCGGGCATCGTCGCCCACACGAAGCTCGTGGAAGGCGGCCCCACGGAGCAGATCCTGAAGATCGGCCGCCGGTGGCGCCCCGACCTGATTGTCATCGGGACCCATGGCCGCGGCGGGGTGCGCCGCTTCCTGCTGGGCAGCGTGGCCGAGCACGTCGTGCGGCGCGCGTCGCGCCCGGTGCTCACCGTCCGCGGCCGCTGATCGGATCGGCGTGGTGGACGTGCGGCATCTCGGCGTGGTGACGGCGGGCGGCGACTGCCCGGGCATGAACGCCGCGCTCCGGGCGGTCGTCAAGGCGGCGGTGCACCGGCACGGGATCCGCGTCACCGGCTTCCTCGACGGGTTCGCCGGGCTCCTCGCGGACCAGGCCCGGCCGCTGGGGTACGACGACGTCTCCGGCATCCTGACCCAGGGCGGAACCATGCTCGGCGCCTCGAACCGGGACGATCCCTTCCGCGTCCCGGTCCCCGGGCCCAGCGGGCGGGCCTACGAGGACCGCTCCGACGTCGTGCTGAGGACGCTGGCGCGGCACGATATCGATGGCCTGGTGGTCATCGGGGGTGACGGCAGCCTGATCATCGGCCGGCGGCTCGAATCGAAAGGCGTCGCGGTCGTCGGGATTCCCAAGACCATCGACAACGACGTCGACGGCACCGACGTGGCGCTCGGCTTCGACTCCGCGCTGACGGTGGCCACCGAGGCCGTGGACCGGCTGCACACCACGGCGGCCTCGCACCACCGGGTGATGGTGGTCGAAGTGATGGGGCGGAACGCGGGATGGATCGCCCTCGAGGCGGGACTGGCCGGCGGCGGGGACGTCATCCTGATCCCCGAGATCCCGTTCCGGTACGAGGCGGTCGCGGCCGGCATCCTCGACCGCGCCCGGCGCGGGCGTCGCTTCTCCATCGTCGTGGTGGCCGAGGGAGCCACGTGTCCCGACGGTGGGCCCGTCGTTCGCCAGATCGTGGAGGGCAGCCCGGATCCGGTGCGGCTCGGCGGCGTGGGTGTGGTGCTGGCCCAGGCTCTCGAGGCCCTCGTGCCGTTCGAGGTGCGCTACGTGGTGCTGGGGCACGTCCAGCGCGGCGGCTCGCCCACCCCGTTCGATCGGATGCTGGCGACGCGCTTCGGCGCCGGCGCGGTGGCCGCGCTGGCGGATGGCGACTCGGGCTGCATGGTCGCCCTCAGAGGCGATCGAATCGAGCGCGTCTCCCTGGCCGACGTCCTCTCCAAGGCGAAGCGCGTAGATCCGCAGGGCGAGCGGGTGGCCACCGCGCGCAGCATCGGGACCATTTTCGGCGACGAGGCTCGGCGCTAGGGGACGCCTCCGCTCCGCGGCCGGAGATAGACGAACCAGTAGACCGCGCCCACGAGGAGCGCCCCGCCAATCACGTTGCCGATGGTGACGGGGAGGAGGTTGCGGAGAACGAAGCCGCTCCAGGTGAGAGCCTGCGCGTGGGGTCCGAGCTGATGGGACGCGACGAAACCCGGGTCGAGCGCCGCGATGAGCAGGCCAAGCGGAACGAAGTACATGTTCGCGACCGAGTGCTCGAACCCGGCGGCGACGAAGGCGCTGATCGGCGGAACGATGGCCAGGACCCGGTCGGCGGTGGTCCGGGCGCTGTAGCTGAGCCACACCGCCAGACACACGAGGGCGTTGCCGAGGATCCCGAGCGCCACCGCCTGCCCGAAGCCGAGCTCGAGCTTGGCATGGGCGATCCCGAGCGCGGTGATGCCGAACGCACCTCCCCCGAAGTGCTGGGTCCCGCCCAGACAGACCATCGCCGCCGTCGCCGTGGCCCCGAGAACGTTGCCGCCGAACACGATCGCCCAGTTCCGGAGCAGGGCGCGCGTCGCGACGCGGCCGCTCGCCCATGCCATGACGATGAGGTTGTTGCCGGTGAAGAGCTCGGCCCCGCCGACGATCACCAGGATCAGCCCAAGGCTGAAGACGACCCCGGCCAGCACCCGCAGGACCCCCCAGGGCGCGGTGCCTGCCCCCGCCAAGGCCGTCGTGGCGAAGACGCCGCCGAGCGCGATGAAGGCGCCCGCCAGCACCGCGAGGGCCAGGGTGCCGAGCGCATCCATCGACACCTTCTTGACCCCGATCTCCTCCGCGCGTCTGGCCATCTCCGGAGGCAGGAGCGCGTCCAGCCGCGGAGTCTCGTCGGTCCCGCCACCCGTCATCGGCCGCCTCCACCTGAGTGGATGAATCCAGCCGCGCGGAGCGCCCCGGCGGCGGCTCATGCGGCGGCTCATCTTGATCCCGGGCTTCGCGGCTTTCAAGCCCATGCTCCGGCCCATGATCCGGAACATCCCGGCGGGGCGGCGATGTCCCACCGGGGAGAGCCGGTCCCACTCGACCCGCGACTATGCCCTCCAAGTCAGTGGTTTCCCTCACTTCTCCTCTGGCACTTCCGCTGCACCAGCGTTCTCAGAATAGGGCTGACTGAGCGACCCGAGAGGAGGATTCCATGACCATCCGTGAATTGATGACCGGCGCCCTCATCACGGCGCCGCCGGAGACGCCCGTGCTGGACGCCCGTCAGTTGATGATCAAGGCGCAGATCCGCCATTTGCTGGTGACGGGGCCGAAGCGCGAGCTGCTCGGGATCGTCACCGACCGCGACATCCGGCTCAACCTGCCGTCGCAGGCGACCAGCCTGTCGGTGTGGGAGATCAACCACCTGCTCACCAAGCTCACGGTGGGGCAGGTGATGACGACCTCGGTCATCACGGTGGGGCCGGACCAGCCGGCCCGAGAGGCCGCACAGCTCGTGCTGGAGCACAAGATCGGAGCGCTTCCGGTGGTGGATGGCGGGCACCTGGTCGGGATCATCACGGAGACCGACATCGTGCGGGCCTTCGTCGGCATGACCGCCCCCATGGGAGATCGGCAAGCGAGGGGGCGAGACAGATGAAGCCCTTGCCGCACACCTATCGCGTCGGTCTCGCCGGTGGCCCGACCGGCTACGCGGCGCTATCGACCGCGGGGGCTCCCGAGCTCAGGTCGGCGCCGCCGCTCGAATACGACGGCCCCGGTGACGCGTGGAGCCCGGAATCGCTTCTCCTGGCCGCCGTGGAAGCGTGCTTCCTCTTCACACTCCGGGCGGTGGCCAGGGCGTCGAAGGTCGAGTTCTTCGCGCTCGATCTGGATGTCGAGGGGACGGTGGACCGGCAGGATGGCGTGACACGCTTCAGCGAGATCGTGCTCCGACCGCGCCTGGCCCTGGTGCCCGGCGGAGATCGAAATCGCGCGCTCTCGGTCCTCGAGAAGAGCAAGAAGGCCTGTCTGGTGACGGCTTCTCTCTCGGCTTCCGTTCGCCTCGAGCCGGAGATCACGGGTGGTTGATGGAGCGGGCTTATGACCCGCGTCATATCTACGTCCTGATAGTGGCGCCCATCCTGTTGCCATAGCAATCCACCCGGCACGCGACACGCGGATACGGAGGGAGGACGCAATGGACCGACGGCGGTTCCTTCAGATGGCCGCGATGGCCGGGCTCGGCACCGTGACCACCCCGGGCGACCTTCTGGCCCAGTACCGGTTCCTCGACCCGGTGCGGGTACCGAACCCGCTGGCGCAGTATCCCAACCGCGACTGGGAGCGCCTGTACCGCGACATCTTCCGTCACGACCGCACGTTCACCTTCCTGTGCGCACCCAACGACACGCACAACTGTCTGCTTCGTGCCTTCGTCAAGAACAACGTCCTGGTGCGGATCGAGCCCACCTACGGCTACGGCAAGGCCACGGATCTCTCCGGCAACCGGGCCTCGGCGCGCTGGGATCCGCGCTGCTGCCAGAAGGGGCTGGTGCTGGGCCGGCGTCTCTACGGAGACCGGCGCATCAAGGGCGCCTTCGTGCGGAAGGGCTTCAAGGAGTGGGCGGAGAACGGTTTCCCGCGCGACCCGGCCACGGGACGGGCGCCGGCGGATCTGATGAAGCGCGGCTGGGACGGCTTCGTCCGCGTGCCCTACGCCGAGGCCTACGCGCTGCACGCGAAGGCGCTCGAGAACATCACCCGGACCTATAGCGGCGAGCCGGGCAAGCAGTACCTGCTGGCGCAGGGGTACGACCCCGCGATGGTGGAGGCGATGGGGGGCGCCGGAATCCGCACGGTCAAGGTGCGGGGCGGCATGGCCAAGCTGGGCGCCACCCGCATCGTCGGCACCTATCGCTTCGGCAACATGCTGGCGCTGCTCGATGCCGCCGTGCGCGGCGTGGGAGCCGACCGGGCCCTGGGCGGG
>JBGOVO010000283.1:0-5442 GCA_041478145.1 Methylomirabilia bacterium | reverse complement strand
CCTGCGCTACTTCGTCAACAACGTGATCCAGACCGCGGCCATCCTGGTGCTGCAGCTCGTCTTCGCGTGCACCGCCGCCTACGCCTTCGCCAAGCTGCGCTTCCCGGGACGGGATCTCTGCTTCGTGATCGTGATGGCCTGCCTGATCGTGCTGCCCCAGGTCCGCTTCGTGCCGCTCTACATCCTGTTCTCGCACCTGGGCCTGGTGAACACCTACGCGGCGCTGGTCCTGCCCTACGCGGTCTCCGCGCTGGGCACGTTCCTGATCCGCGAGGCCTTCATGCAGGTCAGCGACGACATCGTCGACGCGGCGCGCGTGGACGGGGCGGGGCTCTTCACGATCATCTTCCGGCTGATGGTGCCCATCGCCAGGCCCACCATCGTGGCCTTCTCACTGTTCAGCGTGGTCTACCACTGGAACGACTTCTTCTGGCCCCTCGTGATGACCACCACCGACGCGGTGCGCACGCTGCCCGTCGGCGTGGCCATGCTGCGCGAGGAGGGCACCGGCGCCCGCTGGCACATCATCATGGCGGGCAGCATGTTCGTGGTGGCGCCGGTGCTGGCCGTCTTCGCCGTCGCCCAGCGCCAGATCGTCCGCGCCTTCACCTTCACCAGTCTAAAGTGAAGTTCCCACCCCATCCCCCTCTCCCCTATGGGGAGAGGGCAGGGTGAGGGGCGGATGCGGGCAGTTCAGAGCGCCAGCCGGTACCCCTTCACGGTGATCCCGGGCGCCGGCGCGAAATCCAGATCCGTCACCCGCTCGAAGCCCATCCGCTCGTAGAGCCGCATGGCCACGCTCATCATGTCCGTGGTGTGGAGCGTCAACGCCGCCGCCCCCGAGCCGCGGGCGCGCCGGATGCACTCCTCCATGAGACGCCGGCCGACCCCGCCGCCCCTCGCCGCCGGCGCTACCGCGAGCAGCCGGACCTCCGGCCAAGCGAGGGTCATGGCCTTGCCGCCGCCGGGCGCGCCCATGTCTCCGCCCGCCGGATAGAGCAGCACGCTGCCGACGAGCGCGCCACCGTCCTCGGCCACGATCTGCGCCGCCTGGGTCACCCCCGCCAGCGTGGCCACGATGTTCTGCCGGTAGGCGTCCCACAGCGGCGCCGAGAGCGTGGTGGCGTACTGCTGGTAGGCGGCCAGCGTCACCGCCTCGATGGCCGCGCGGTCGCTCGCCCGCGCGTCACGGATCGAACAGGCCAATGCTCGCGCCGTCGGGATGCGCCCGCTCACGCCACCGCGGGCTTGACCTCCTTGACCAGGCGCTCCATCGCCCGGGTCATCGCGGGGATGCCGGCGCGCGGCAGGTCGAAGGTCATCCACTCGGCGCCCATGCCCTTCACCCGCTTGACGTCGGCCACGACCTCCGCCACCGAGCCCTGGAACGCGGTGCGGCCTCCGCCCTTGGCGGCGTCGGTCAGATCGAGCAGGTTGCGCGGGGCGAGTCCGAGGGCCTCGCGCCGGCCGGTGCGGCTGGCCAGGTCACGAAGGGTGGCATACCCTTTCTCGATATCGTCGAGGCCGAGGCCGAGAGGATGCCATGCGTCGCCCAGCTCGGCGCACCGGCGCACCGCCGGCCCGGAGACGGCGCCCGGCGAGCCCCCCACCCAGATGGGCGGATGCGGCCGCTGCACGGGGCGCGGCGAGAACGTGGCGCCGGCGAAGCTCACGTACTTGCCGCTGTATTGCGGGATGTCGGCGGAGAACGCCGCCTTGATCGCGCGGATGTAGTCATCGCTGAGCCGCCCGCGCTCGTGGAAGGGCAGCCGCAGGTCCACGAACTCGGCCTCGTCCCAGCCCACCCCGACCCCGAAGATGAAGCGCCCGCCCGAGGCCTGGTCCACGGTGGCCGCCGCCTTGGCCGCCACGAGCGGGTTGCGGTACGGCAACACGATGACGCTGGCGCCCAGCTGGATGCGCCGCGTGCGCCCGGCGAGAAAGGCCAGCAGCGAGAACGGGTCCGGCCAGTGGCCGCCGTAGTGCTGGGTCGTCGCGGGCTTGGCCAGGATGTGGTCGGGCACGAACACGCCGTCGAGGCCCAGCTCCTCTGCGCGCATAGCCAGCGACTCCGCCTCCGCCACCGTGAGCTGCCAGATTGGAAGCACCACGCCGTACTTCATATGCCCCTCCTTTGGGGATTACCGAGTCGTGATTCAGTCGCTGACCGCTGCGCCCTTCTCGATCAACAGCTCCTTCAGGAGCGAGCGATGGCACCGGCTCCCGTCCTCGCAATAGCAGCCCACCGAGAAGCTCGTCTCGGCGGAGAGCCCGGCCAGCACCGCGAGCAGGCGCTGGGCGGCCGGCGCCCGCATCTCTTGCCGATACCGCCGCGCGTACGTGGCCCAGCGCTCGGGCGTGAAGGGCTTCGAGAGCGCCCAGGAGACGAGCGGCGCGCTGGGAGCCAGCTCGGGCAGCCACGCGTCGAAGTAGTCCTTCGACGCGTAGTGCTCCTTGCGCACGCCACGCGGCGGTCGGCGAACCGTTCCGATGCGCAGGCCTTCGCTGGGAGCGCGTGGGGTCCCGAGTCTCACGACACGCAGAGCCACAGGCCCTGAAGTGCAACACGGCGGTTGTCGAAATTCAAGCCCCCGACGGCGGAGGGGGCAAGCGAGCCGGTCAGCGAATCTCCGCGCCGGCCTGGCCCGGCGCCACGGAACAAGCCGGGAGCGCGGCGATGATGAGATCGGCGGTGGCCAGATTGGTCGCGACCGGGACATTGTGCACGTTGCACACGCGCAGCAAGGCGCGGATGTCCGGGTCGTGGGGCTGGGCGGAGAGCGGATCGACGAAGAAGAAGACCACGTCGATCTCCCGCATGGCCACGCCCGCCGCGATCTGGGCGTCACCTCCCTCCGGCCCGCTCAGCAGCTCTTCGACCTCGAGGCCGACCTTGTCCCGCATGATGCGGGCCGTGTGCCGCGTCGCGATGAGCGGGAACGTGGCCAGGGTGTCGCGATTGAACGTCGCCCATGCGACGAGGTCGACCTTCTTGTTGTCGTGCGCGATCAAGGCCAGCTTCTGGGTCATCTCGATTGTTCCTCCTCGAAAAGGATGAGCCCCGTCATCCTACGGCGACGGCGCTCCGGATTTCGCGACGGTGCGGTGAAGTGCTCGCGACGGGAGTCGTGCAGAGGGTGTGCCAGGTGGTCGATGACGGGACCGTTCTTGGATTCAGCGGGGCGCGCCGGCTAGTTACGGCGACCAGGTACCAGGGACGCGGGGGAGAGCCGTGTCCGGCGCGACTACGGATCGGGCACCCTGAGCCTCGGGTGCCTCAGGCGGCGGCAGGCGTGCCGTCGGGTGGGGTCACACGTTGCCCTTCGCGATCCGCAGCTCCACGTGGACGCCATCCGGATCGTAGACGAACACCGAGGTACCGTCACGCCGCTCCACCGGGCCCCGGAAGATCTCGATCCCCGCCTGTCGTAGGTCGGCGATCAGCTCGTCGATCGAGGCGGCGTCCATGTTCAGGCAGAGATGGTCCATTCCGATCGGGTTCTCCTTGTCGACCGAAGCAAAGTCGGGATGGGAGAAGATGTTGATCTCCTGGCGATCGACCCTGAGGACCGCCGACCGTTCCCCGTCGGCGTTGGGGCCGGATGTCCGCAGCAGCTTCAACCCGAGCACCTGATAGAAGTGCAGGGTCTTGTCCATGTCGGTGACCTTGAGCGCGACGTGATCCAGGGCCTTGGGCCGTAGCATCGATCCGGCCTCACTTTCGCTGGAGAAGGTCCCACTTGTTTCCGTATAGGTCGAGGAACACGACCACGGTTCCGTACGGTTCGTCGCGCGGCTCCTCCACGAATGTGACCCCTTGTGATTGCATGTGACGGTAGTCATTCCAGAAGTCGGTCGTTTCCAGGAAGAAGGCGACGCGACCTCCAGTTTGACTGCCGACGTGGCCTTGTTGCGCCGACGTCGCGGCCCTCGCCAGAAGCAGGGAAGCACCGTTCGACCCGGACGGAGCGACCACGACCCATCGCTTACCATGGCCGAGCGGCCGGTCATCGACCACGGTGAAGCGGAGCGCGCCCGTGAAGAACGAAATGGCTTCGTCGTAGTCGCGGACCACGAGGGTCACCAGCGCGATCGACCTATCCGACGTGGTAGGTGGACGCAAGGATCTGCCAGCCTTTTTCCACGCGGACCAGGTTGTAGGACTGGCGCCACTCCTTGAGCACGGTTCGGTCGGCGCGTAGGAGCTCCCAGGTCACCGTCCCCAGCGCGCTCCGTCCGCCCATCGGCACGACATCGAGGTCCTTGAACCGAGCGGCCCGACAGCCCTCGCGCTGGTAGCCGTCGACCGCCGTCTGGAAGAAACGCTCGACGTCGGGACGCGACTGCAGCGACTCGATCGACCCATCTCCGCGCACGGCAACGCCCGGGACGAGGTAGAGGGCGGCGATTCGGGCGCCACTGAAGGAGCCGAATGCGTCCACGAAGGCGTCGAAGAACCCAGCGATCTCGTCGCGCAATGCTCGATCAGCCATCCGTGCGCCTCGTCGACCGGTCTCGCTGCCAGCTCTCGCGGTCGATCCCGTAGACGAGGACCTCTTTCCCGAAGAGCTCGGTCTTGCCTTCGAGGCGCTCGCCCAGCCGCTCCGCCACCTTGATGGAGGCGACGTTCGCGGGCTGTATGAGGCTGATGACGTGCACGCACCCGATCTCGGTGAAGGCGTAGGCCAGCGCCGGCCGCGCGCTCTCGGTCGCGTAGCCCTTGCCCCAGTCCTCCCGGCCGAGCGCCCAGCCAACCTCGAGCCCGGGCCACCCGTCGGGATAGTGGAGCCCGACCCGACCGACCAGCCGGCCGCTCGAACGCTCCTCGACCGCCCAGAGGCCGTAGCCACGCAGCGCCCAGTGGCCGAGGACGAACGCCATGTGCCGCCACGCCTCCCATCGCTCCAGGGGGCGGCCGCTCAGGTAGCGGGCCACATCAGGATCGCCGAAGATGCGCGCGTAGGCCTCGAAGTCGTCCTCGCGGAACATCCGCAGGATCAGCCGCTCGGTCTCTAGCCGAACCTCGCTCATCGGCATCCCTCCTGCGTCTGGAGTGGTCATGGCCGGCGACGCCTAGGCGGAGCGGGGCATCGACGGTGAGTAGACGGTCAGAACGAGCTGGCGGTCCTCGATGGTGCCGACCATGTCGCCGTGCTTGGCGCTGGTCACCCGCTTGACCTCTTTCCATTCTTCGTCGGCCATGAACCGGGCCCACGCGGCGGTCTTCGTCTGCTCGTCCGGCCAGGCGAGCAGGTAGACGAACTCGGTGCGCCGCTCGCCTTTCGCCTCCCACATGGCCATGATCTGGAACCCGTACTTGCGCATGATCCGCGCCGCGTGGTCGCGGAAGCGCTCGTGGAAGGCTTGCTTGTTGTGCTCGAAGATCTCGTAGATTCGTAGCTGGTGGATCATGAATGCCTCCGCCTGACCGCGTGATTGACT
>JBGOVO010000255.1:0-5857 GCA_041478145.1 Methylomirabilia bacterium | reverse complement strand
CGCGACGGGGTTGGCCTGGACGCCGGCCGGTGGCGATGTCCTGTTCGTGGAAGCCACGATGATGCCGAGCGGCGAAGAGCGGTTGGTGCTCACCGGCATGCTCGGGGACGTGATGCGCGAGAGTGCGCAGGCGGCCGTCTCCTATGTGCGGTCCAACGCCGAGGCGCTCGAGGTCGATCCCGAGCTGTTCGAGAACCGGACCATCCACGTGCACGTGCCCGCGGGGGCCATTCCGAAGGACGGGCCGTCGGCCGGCGTGACCATCATGACGGCGCTGGCCTCGCTCGCCACCCGGCGGCCGGTGCGCAACGACCTGGCGATGACCGGCGAGATCACGCTGCGCGGCAAGGTGCTTCCGGTCGGGGGGATCAAGGAGAAGGTGCTGGCCGCCCACCGGGCAGGCATCCGGTCCGTGATCCTGCCGGCGCGGAATGAGCGCGACCTCGAAGACGTGCCGGAAGAGCTGCGCCGGCAGCTCGAGTTCATCTTCGTCGACGATGCGGATGAGGTCCTCCGCCACGCGCTGACGAACTCCACCGCCGCCGTTCGCCCCGGGGCGGGGTGAGGCGCGCTTCGGGCTGGATCTCCGCATGGGCCCGCGCCGGCAGCGTGACGGCGGCGATCGTGTTGCTCTGCGCCCCGGGCGCATCGCCCGCGGCCGACCAGGCCGCCGGCTCCGTGACCCGGCGCGGCATTCGGGAGGTCCTGGATCGGCCGGCCGGACTGCGCATCGACG
The DNA here is from genome assembly GCA_041478145.1 of Methylomirabilia bacterium. Classification (GTDB taxonomy): domain Bacteria; phylum Methylomirabilota; class Methylomirabilia; order Rokubacteriales; family CSP1-6; genus CAMLFJ01. The sequence continues at coordinate 5,121 of JBGOVO010000255.1, read as the reverse complement.
GGCAGCGACTCGATCCGCGAGCGCTCGGGCGGTTCTACCGGCCGCGAGACTTCGCGCCGGCGTGGGACGCCCGCGATGGCGGGCTGGAGCGCGCGTCACTGTTGCTCCAGGCACTGGCGAGCGCCGATGCGCATGGGCTCGACCGGGAGCGCTACCACTTGGTGGCGATTCGGGCGCGGCAGGCGAGCGCGGGTGGCCGCAGCCCGATCGAGATCGAGCTGCTGCTGACCGACGCGTTCCTTCGCTACGCGACTGACGTCCGCGCCGGGCGCCGGCCGGCCGGGTACGTGCCGGCGGACTGGGGAATTCTCGCGTCACCCTTCGACGCGGTCTCGGCGCTGGCCCAGGGCGTCCGCCGACCGGCGACCTTTGCCGCGCTCCTGGCGTCTCTGCCGCCGCCGATCCAGGATTACCGGCGGCTCGTCGAGGGACTGCGACGCTACCGCGCCATCGCGGCCCGGAACGGCTGGCCGCCGGTGCCTCCGGGCGGGCTCCTGAAGCCGGGAGACGACGACGCCCGGGTTGGCGCCCTTCGCGCTCGCCTCGCCGCCGAGGACGAGCTCGTGTCCGGGACCGCCGAGACCCGCTACGATGACCGGCTCGAGGAGGGCGTGCGGCGCTTTCAGGCCCGGCACGGGCTCGTCGCTGATGGGATCGTCGGGCCGGCCACCGTCCGGGCCCTGAACGTGCCGGTGGCCGACCGCATTCGGCAGGTCGCCCTGAACCTCGAGCGCTGGCGCTGGCTCCCGCGAGATCTCGGGCGGCACTACGTCACCGTCAACGCCGCCGATGCGATGCTCCAGGTCGTCGCGGACGGCCGGACGGTGCTCACGTCACGCGTCGTGGTCGGTGATCTCCGGCATCCGACGCCGGTGGTACAGGCCCGGCTCGACGCGGTCATTCTCAACCCGCAGTGGAACGTGCCGGTCTCGATCGCGGTCGAGGAGATGCTGCCCCGGCTTCGCGAGAATCCTCGCTACCTGGCCGAGAATCACATCGTCATCATGGAGCGCCGCGAGAGCGACCCGTTCGGCCTCGCGGTCGACTGGTCCGCGATCCCCTCGGACCTGTTCCCGTTCCGTCTGCAGCAGCAGCCCGGGCCGGACAACCCGCTGGGCCGGATCAAGTTCGACGTCCCGAACCGCTTCGACGTCTATCTGCACGACACGCCGGTCCGGTCACTCTTCGCGCGCCCCGTGCGGACGGCCAGCCACGGGTGCATCCGGGTGGAGCGGGCGGGCGATCTCGCGGTGCACGTGCTGGCGGACGCGACGGGCCGGTGGACCGGGCCGCGGCTCGCGGAGGCCGTCGCCGCCGGGGATTCGCAGCGAATTGCGCTTGCCCGACCGCTGCCCGTGTACATACTGTACTGGACGGCCTTTGCCGCCCCGGATGGTCTGGTTCAGTTCCGAGACGACGTGTATGGGCGCGATCGGCGCCTCGCCGCCATGCTCGGCGCCGAGGCCGGCGCTCCCGGGCCGGCTCCGTCCGGTGGCATCGGCGGCTGTCCCGCGCCGGGAGAGGAGGCCCCGGGCTGACCATATGCCCGCGCCATATGAATAATCGAGACACGTCGCGACGACGGGTTCTTTGCCTCGGCGCCGCCGGAGTTGCGAGCCTGTTCGTGCCGGCCCGGGGCGCGGCGGCCGTGCCCGATGCGCGAGTGCTCGCGCTCCGCAATCTCCATACGGGCGAGTCGGTGCGCGCCGTCTACTGGGCGGCGGGGCAGTACGTTCGTGAAGGACTTGGCCAGATCGACCGGGTTCTCCGCGACCATCGCAACGACGCGATGCACCCGATCGATCGAAGACTCCTGGATTTGCTGGGCGAGCTTCGCGGGAGCCTCGACAGCCGCGAGCCGTTCGAGGTCATCTCCGGCTATCGTTCTCCGGCGACGAACGCGAAGCTTGTCGCGACCACCAGCGGCGTCGCGCCCGGCAGCCTCCACGTCGCCGGCATGGCCATCGATATCCGGGTCCCGGGCCGGCCGCTTCGAGCCGTGCGGGACGCGGCGAAGACTCTCCGCGCCGGCGGTGTCGGCTACTATCCCGACTCGAACTTCGTCCACGTGGATGTCGGGCGGGTCCGGTACTGGTGACGCACCGGCTGGTCCTCCGGAGCTCGGCGTTCAGTCCGCTCCGGGGCGAGGGACCACCTTCGTCCTGACCTTTCCCCTCCCGCCGGCCGACTGGGCGCTTCGTCCTCCCGCCGGCTCGGGGACCGTCAGCACCGGGCAGGGGGCCAGGCGCACGACCTGATCCGCGACGCTGCCGAGTAGCGCGCGATCGATCCCACCTCGGCCGTGCGTGGCCACGACGATCAGGTCGGCGGCCTCCTCGCGGGCCAGCGCCACGATCTCCCGGTACGGCACCCCGGTGCGCAGCGCCACCCGGACCCTGAGCTCCTGCGCGCGCGCCTTGCCGGCGCAGTCCTCCAGCTCCTCGGCCGCCCACTTCCTGGCCGCTTCGGAGGCGTGGCCCGCGCGCGCGATCGACAACGCGCGCCTGGGTACCACGTGGACGAGCACCAGCTCGGAGCCCGTGGCCCGCGCGAGGCGCTGGGCCAGGGCCCAGGCCCGCTCGGCGGACACCGAGAAGTCGGTCGGCACCATGATCCGGCGGAACGCGGCGGACGGGCTCACTGGCGTATCTCCTCGACCCGGCTCCGCATCTTTCCGAGGAGCTCGTCGTACGAGGAGGTACGGATGATGCTGTTGAACTGGGTGCGATAGTTGGCGACGAGGCTCACGCCCTCGATGCTGACGTCATAGATCCGCCACCGGTCGGCCCGTCTGAGCATGCGGTAGTCGATCGGCACCTCGGTGCCCTTCTTCGTGATGATCCGGCTGGACACCGTGGCGACGTCATCCTCCACCCGCTCGCCCGGGTACTGGATCTTCTCGCCGCTGTAGAGCTCGATCTTCGACATGTAGGCCCGCTCGAGCAGATCACTGAAGACATCCACGAACTCCGTTCGCTGAGCCGGGGTGAGCGACCGCCAGTGCTGCGCCATCGCCCGCCGTGCCGTCTCCTCGAAGTCGAAGATCTCGTCGGCGATCTGTCTGACGGCCCGATGGCGGTCCGCCGCCCTGGCCTCGCCTTTGAGGGCGGGATCCTCGAGGACCTGGAGGACCCGGTCGATCGCCCCTCTGAGCTGCTCGGTCGGGCCCGGGCCGGCGCCGTCGGCCGCGGGCACCACGGCCAGGGCGCAGAGCAGGCACACCACGGGCAGGGTCAAGCGCGCCGACACCGCGGTGCGGGCCGTCTTCACTTCGGTCGAACGGTGTAGCCCCGCGTCTCCATGCACCGGGTGTAGACCTCGCGGTCGATGCAGTAGGGAACGAGCAGCTGGCCCCCGCCGTCCGTGCCGATGGAGGCCCGGAGACAGGCGTTCTCGTCCCGCTCTCTCTCAGCCTGGGTGACGCCGGACTTGTCCCAGGCGATGCGTCCCGTCGCGCAGCCTCCCAGCAGTGCCGCCGCTCCGAGCAGCGCGATCGTGACGCTCATCGCGGTCCGCCGGCCGATGGCCTCACCGCTCGCGCCCGCCTTCGTCGCGAGCACCTGGTAGATCCGGGCGAGCAGGTCGCGCTGGTCAAGGAGCACGGAGACGAGCTGCCCGGCCACGATCATGGTGCCTCCCACGATCAGCCCCACCAAGCTGACGACCAGGCCCGCCAGGATGCGGACGGCAGGGGAGAACCGGGCGAACTCTTCGTCGCTCGAGAAGGCGAGCCACGACGCCAGGAGTAGCGCGAGAACGAACAGGCCCGCGCCCACGATGACCGAGGCGCGGCCCCAACCGCGGGTGAATTGATAGTCCATCGTCCCCATCCTCTCTGGTCGGTCGAGTGTCCGAGATCGACCAGCCCCATGATGGGGAGCAAGCTTCGTGCCTCGCGCTCAAGTCCCGGCAAAAGTGCGGAAGACGACCCCACCGGGGCCGCGCGGCGTCGGCACCGCGGGGGAAGCCCTGCCCCAGATGAGGCATGAGCGCCTCGGTTCCCATGCGGCAAGTGGCTGGCAAAGCGGACGCAATCGCCTGGCAGCCGAGTTGCACATATCCAACACAGGTCCGGTCAACGGAGGAGACATGCCGCGCGACGTGACGCAGCTCACGAGAGGGAAGAGGCGCGCACGGCGCGGCCTCGTATTCCGGCACGTCATGGTGCCCGTCGATCTGAGTGACCGCAACGAGCGGGCGCTCCGGGCGGCGCTCGCGCTGGCCACGGAGTGGCGGAGTCGCGTCACGCTGTTCCACGTCATCCAGCGCGTCGCCGGCCTGGCGCCGGGCGAGCTCGAGACGTTCTACCGGCGGCTCGTAGAGCGGTCCGCGCGAGAGCTGCGGCAGGCGGCGCGGCCGTTCACCGACCAGGCCCTCGATGTGCGCACGGAGGTGCGGGTTGGGGAGCCGGCGACCGAGATCGTCCGCGCGACGCTGCGCGGGGCGGTGGATCTGCTCGTCATGGGCTCGCACAAGGTCAAGCCGGGCCGCCGGGAGCGAGGCTGGGGCACGACCAGCTACAAGGTCGGGATCTTCTGCCAGTGCCCGATCCTGCTGGTGAAGTGACCGGTGGACCCAACGACTCCCGGCACGGACGAGCTGCTCGCGCGGGCGAAGAAGCCGGCCGAGGAAGCCCTGCGCCTGCACCCCTTCTATCGCGGCAAGCTGCAGGTCCTGCCGAAGTGCGCGATCCGCGGCTTGCCGGACTTTGCCATCTGGTACTCCCCCGGGGTGGCTGCCCCATGCCGGGCCATCCAGGCCGATCCCGACCTCGTGTACACCCACACCAACAAGGGCAATTCCATCGTCATCGTCACCGACGGCACCCGAGTGCTCGGCTTGGGCGACATCGGACCCGAGGCCAGCCTGCCGGTCATGGAAGGCAAGGCGATGCTCTTCAAGTACCTGGGCGGAGTCGATGCCATCCCCATCTGCCTGGCGACGAAAGATCCCGACGAGCTGATCCGGACGGTCAAGCTCCTCGAGCCGGCCTTCGGAGGGATCAACCTGGAGGATATCGCCCAACCCAAGTGCTTCCGGGTGCTCGACGCGCTCCGGCAACAGATGAGCATTCCCGTCTGGCACGACGACCAGCAGGGGACGGCGACCGGACTGCTGGCG
>JBGOVO010000272.1:0-5687 GCA_041478145.1 Methylomirabilia bacterium | reverse complement strand
CATCACGACCACGGCGGTCGCCTTCGGGAGCTATGACCCCATCGTCACGAACGCCGTGGCCCCGCTCGATGGCACCGGCACGGTGGTCGTCACCTGCACCAAGGGCGCCGGCACCCGGATCGACCTCGGCCTGGGCGTCAATGCCTCCGGCGCGACCCGCCGGATGACGGGCGGCACGGACTTCCTGACCTACGAGCTGTACCAGAACACCACCCGCACCACGGTGTGGGGCTCGGGCGCGGCCGCCGGCCAGACGATCGCCGCGGCGCCCAGCAAGGCTGCCCGCATCTTTACCGTCTACGGGCGCATCGCAGGGGCTCAGGATGTGGCCGCAGCCTCGTATAATGACACGGTGGTTGCGACGATCAACTTCTAGAACGGGCGGTGTCTCGCCCGGGGGGACTGACGCCCGAGTGCAGCAAAGACGACCAGTGACGAGGCGAAGAGCGCCGGTGGGCCGCCTGGCCTCGGCGCTCTTGCTGCTGGGGGTGGTTGTCGCGCTCATCGGGCCGGACCCCGCGCGCGCGGCCGACTTCACGGTCAACCCGATCCAGATCTTCCTGGCGGGCCAGACGCAGAGCGCGATCCTCACGATCCACAATACGAGCACCGAGCCCCTCCGCTTCCAGCTCAACGCATTCGGCTGGGCCCAGGACGCGGCCGGACAGATGCAGCTCACGCCCACCACCGAGATCATCTTCTTCCCGCGGCTTCTGACGCTGGCCCCCAATGAGCAGCGTATCGTCCGCGTGGGCACGTCGATCGCCCCCGGTCCGGTGGAGCGCACCTTCCGCATCTTCGTCGAGGAGCTGCCCCCGTCGGCCCAGCAGGCAGCCCCCGCCGGCCAGGTACGGGTGCTCGCCCGGATGGGCATCCCGATCTTCGTGGAGGCCAGGGCCGGGCGCGCCGAGCTACGCCTCGGCCCGCCCGTGACGCAGCCCGGGCGCGTGGTGTTCGAGCTTCGCAATGTCGGGACCAAGCACACGATCCCCCAGGAGATCCGGGTACGCGGCCAGGGGGCGGCCGGCGAGGCGGTGTGGCAGCGCGAGCTGGACGGCTGGTACATCCTGGCCGGCGAGCGGCGGGTCTACGAGGTACCGATGGAGCGGGAGGAGTGCGCCCGGACGAGAACCATCGCCGTCGAGGTCAAGGCCAGTGAGCAGACCCTGGCGGAGCGCCTCGACGTCACCCCGCAAGCCTGTGCGCCATGACCGGCTGCCGCGCGTTCCGACGGCCGCCGCCCTGCTTCCCCATTTCCTCCGCCGCGTCCTATCCCTGCTCCTCGCGCTCCACGGGCTGAGCGGGCCCGCGATCGCCCAGCCGCCGGAGACGGAGCGGGCCATCTTGCAGCTGAGCGTCAACCAGATCGAGCGGGGGGAGGTCCTCGTCCTCCTGCGCAGCCCCGACGTGCTGCTGCGGGTGGCCGACCTCGAGCGGGCCGGACTGCGCGACTTCGCGGGCCAGCGCGAGACGATCGCGGGCGACGCGTACGTCTCGCTCCTCTCCCTGGCGCCCGCGGTCACCTTCGAGCTGGACGAGCGCGCCCTCGCGCTCCGCCTCACCGCTCAGCCCTCGAGGCTGACCGCCACCGTGCAGGACTTCCTGCAGAGCCGGCCGCCCGGCCTGATCTACACCACGGACCCCTCCGCCTTTCTGAACACGTCGGTGACCGGTATCGACTTCGAGCGCTTCACCTGGACGGGGGAAGGCGGCCTGAGCATCCGCAACACGCTGCTCTACGGGACCGCGTTCCGCGACGAGCTGGGCGTCTTCTCGCGCGGGATCACGAGCTTCACGGTGGACGACCGCGAGCGGCTCATGCGGTGGCTGGTCGGTGATCGCTTCGACTCCACCGGCCCGCTCGGCGGCAGCGCCCTCCTCGGCGGCTTCAGCATCTCGCGGGAGTTCGCGCTCGATCCCTACTTCGTGCGCTTCCCGACGGTGGGCCTGTCGGGCGCGGTCCTGACCCGCTCGACCGCCGAGGTGTACGTCAACGGCCAGCTTCTCCGCCGCGAGCTCTTGCCGCCCGGCCCGTTCGAGCTCCGGAACCTGCCCGCGCCGGTGGGCAGCGGAACCGCCGAGGTGATCCTGCGCGACGCCTTCGGCCGCCAGCAGGTCATCTCCTCACCGTTCTACTTCACCTCCAGCGTGCTCCGCGCGGGTGTGCAGGAGTGGAGCTATGACGTGGGCTTCCGGCGTGAAGCGCAGGTCACCGGGCTCGGCGAGTACGGCCCCTGGGCGGTGCTCGCCCGCCACCGCGTCGGCGTGACCGAGGATCTCTCGGCGGGCGCGCGGCTCGAGCTGGGCGCCAACCTCGTTTCGGGCGGGCCCATCGTCACCGCGCGGCTGCCGGTGGGCGAGGTGGAGCTCTCGGTGGCGGGCAGCTCCACCGACACCGAGGACGGCTGGGCCGCCTCGCTCGCCTACAACTACGCCACGCGCATGTTCAGCGTGGGCTGGGCGCTCCGCACCGCCAGCGACCACTACGTCACCACGAGCCTCAAGGCGCCCGAAGATCGTCCGGTCCTCGAGGCCACCGCCCTGGTGGGGTTCCCCATCACGAGCCGGAGCACGGTGACCCTCCAGTACACCCACACGGACTTCCGGGACGCCGGTCCCCAGGAGCGCATGTCGGCGGGGTTGAGCGTGCGGCTCACCAATCGGGCCAACCTGTTCGTGACGGCCAGCCACTCACGCCAGCCCGGACAGAAGCCGGAGACCACGGTGTTCACGGGCGTCACCTACTATCTGGGCGACAACACCACCGCCACCGCCTCCCACGAGGTGAGCCGTCATCAGAACAACACCGCGCTGGAGGTGCAGCGCTCGCTACCGCTCGGCACCGGCGTGGGCTATCGCGCGCGCGCGACGCGGAACGAGCAGGACCTGCCCCAGGTGGATGGGCGGAGTGGCGGGAGCACGGTGGAGTACCAGGGACTGGCCGACGTCCAGTACCAGAGCCCGTACGGCTTCTACGAGGCGTCCTACGAGCGCACCGGCGGGCGCGACTCGACCATGCTCACGGCCGCCGCCGGCGTCGTCGTGATCGGCGGCGGCCTGCACTTGAGCCGTCCGGTGCAGGACAGCTACGCGCTCATCAACGTGCCCGGGGTGCCCGGCGTGCGCGGCTCGCTCAACAACCAGGTCGTGGGGCGCACGGATTCGCGCGGGAACCTGCTGGTCCCGAACCTGCTCTCGTACTATGGCAACCGATTGAGCATCGCGGACCAGGACATTCCGATCGACTACAGCATCGGGGTGACGGACCGGCTCGTCGGGCCTCCCGTGAAGGGCGGGTCGGTGGTCACCTTCCCGGCCCGGCGCGTGCAGGCGTTCGTCGGCTCGGTGGTCGTGGAGGTCGCGGGCCGGACGGTCACGCCGGCGTACGGGCAGCTCACCGTGACCGCCGAGGGTCAGACCTACGAGTCGCCCATCGGTCGCGACGGGGAATTCTACTTGGAGAACCTCCCGCGAGGTCGGCATGCCGCGGTCGTCGATCACAAGGACGCCGCTTGCCGCTTCACGCTGGAGCCCCCGGTCTCCCCGGCTTCGCTGGTCGACATGGGGACCGTGCGCTGTACCGCCCGCTGAGGTGGGACGAGCGCGAGAAAGGACTGGTATGAAAACGACAAGGCTCCTCACGATGCTGATGGCGGCGACGGCCGTGCTGGTCGTCGGCGCCGCCGCCGAGGCCGCGTGCACCATCAGCACCACCGCGGTGAACTTCGGCACGTACAACGTCTTCGCGGGGTCGCCGGACGACGGCGCCGGGCAGATCACCTACCGCTGCACCGCCTCGCAACCGCCGCTCGTCACGATCCAGCTCGACAAGGGCGGTGCGCCGAGCTTCAGCCCGCGCCAAATGCGCAGAGGCACCGAGACCTTGAACTACAACCTGTACCTCGACTCCACGCGCAGCACGATCTGGGGCGACGGCACGGGCGGCAGCCAGACCTACACTCGGGCCAATCCGCCGCTCGGGCAGAACATCAACCTGAGCGTGTACGGCCGCATTCCCGCCAGCCAGGACGTCAGTGCCGGGGCCTATTCCGCCACCGTCACCGCCACCATCTTCTTCTAGTCCACCTATGGTGCCCTCGCCATACTGGGGGCGCCGGGCCCATAGGAGCGCTCCAACGAAGCCCCGTTCCGCCTCTCGTCCACGCTGACATCCGTCTCACAAGTGGCTGACTTAATTGGTGTAATTTCTATGGTCTACTCGGCCACGTCATCACTTCGGGTGGCACCCCTCTTGCCCTTACCTGATGTGCTGCCGCAGAATTCAGAACTGCGGTGGGCACAAAGGAGAACAGACAGATGGTGGGTCGGGCGACACGGATCGGGCTCCTGATCGTGACCCTGCTGGTGATTCTGCCCCTGCCGGTTTGGGCCGGATCCTCTCAGGCCGCTCTCGCCGTCGGCGTCGTCGTTCCCGCCCGCTGTGCTGTCCGGATGCCCGACTCGCTAGCCTCGACCGAGGTGCCGGTCGCTTCCTCCCGCAACCCGGTGGCCATGCGCTGCACTAAGGGCAGCTTGCCCTCGGCTACCGGGACCAACGCGAGTCCCGGAGCCGTGGGACCCCGGATCACGCGTGACCTGGTCGCCGCGGCTGCCCCATCCGTTGCGACGGCCCCGCGGCCCCTCTCCGAGACCGGGTCAGCCGCCGGGACGGACGGGCCGCGTCTGGTAATCACGGTCAACTTCTAACCACCCTGTAGGTCCTGGTGACTGGCCCTGTCAGCCTCGTGTCAGGATGTGTACAATCAACTCGCCTGCGTCGCACTATCGCCTCAAAAGAGTGCAGTTATTTCGTGAAGTTATCAGTGAGCCCCCCGTCCTGTCTTCGGTGTTAGCCGCGGCACTGTTCTTGCTCTGACGGTCTGACATGGACGACTCACTGCCGAGCATTCTGTGCGTCGATGATGACGTCGACATCCTGGAGCTACTCAAGGAGTACTTCACCGAGCAGGGATTCGTCGTCCTCACCGCCACCAACGGGGTGGAAGCATTCCTCCAGGTGAAGCGCTGGCAGCCCAAGGCGGTCATCCTCGACCTCTTCATGCCGCGCCTCGGCGGCATCGGCGCGCTCGGTCGCATCAGGGCCCTCAATCCCGACGTCGTCGTGATTCTCGTCAGCGGGATGGCCAACGCCCTGGAGCTGGTGACCGAAGCGGGCCTGAGCGTGGCCGGCGCCTTCGCCAAGCCGCTCGATCTGATGCAGATCTCCGAGACGCTGGCCCGGGCGGGCGTGGTCGCCCCCGCGGCGCTGGTGAGGGGCGAGGCCTCGGGGCCCCGGCGGCCGGTACGCGCGCGCGTGCTCGTGGTGGACGACGAGCTCGAGTTCCGAAAGGTGCTGGCCGAATACCTCGAGGATCGCGGCTTCGACGTGATCGAGGCGCAGGACGGGGAAGAGGCGCTGGACCGGGTGCCCGACTTCCGCCCACACATCGTGCTGATGGACGTGATGATGGCGGGGATGGGCGGCGTCGAGGCCCTGCGGCGTATCAAGACCACCGCGCCCGAGACCTGCGTGATCATGGTCACCGCGGTGGAGGACATCGACTCCGCGCGCGGGGCGCTCGCCCTGGGCGCGTCCGACTACGTCACCAAGCCGTTCAGCTTCCAGTATCTCGACTCGGTGCTCGAGGTCCACATGCTGATGGACCACATCGACCCGAAGTCGTCCT
>JBGOVO010000134.1:0-9331 GCA_041478145.1 Methylomirabilia bacterium | reverse complement strand
CTCCGCGGCGAGCCCGCGTCGTGGCGGGGCGCGGCCACCCATCTCGCGTGGATCAAGCGCGCGGTGCCCGTCTACGCCGCCGCGTCGGGGCCGGCGGCGCTCCGCGCGGTGGGCGCCGCAGCCGACGGCGCCTTCGTCAACTACGGCCTGGGCGCGGAGCACGCGAGCCGGGCGCGCGCCCTGATCGCGGAAGGGGCCGCCGAATCGGGGCGGTCGGCGGCCCAGCTCGACGTCTGGTCCATCGCGTGTCTCGATGTGGCGGAGCGACGCGAGGCCGCCTTCGAGAAGCTGGGCGATATCCTGGGCTTCGTCGCCGCCTACATCCTGGGGCCGGACCCCGAGGGCCGTGGCGTGCCGACCGCCCTGGTGCCGGCGGTGCGCGAGCTGCGCGCCACCTACACCACGCGCCGGCGCGACATGGACGCAGCGCTCACGAAACGCCTGGGCCTCTTCGACTACCTCCGGGCCCGCCTGGCCATCGCGGGAACCCCGGAAGACTGCATCACGCAGGTGCGCGCCGCCGAGGCCGCCGGGGTCACCCAGCTCATGTTCACGGTGAGTCTCGCCGCCGATCCCGAGCGCACCCTCGAGCTGTTCGGTCGATCCGTGCTGCCCCACGTGCCGCGCGCGTGATCAGCGGCCGCGCGCCCGCGCACTTCGTGCGCGAATCGCCCGTTCCTACCTGAGAATCGACTCTCCCACACTAGGGAAGCGCCCGGCGCGCCGCACGGCTAACTGCGCGATTTCTGGTTGGTACCGGTGGTGGCCCACGCCTTGCTCTCTGAGGCCCCCCATGGAGACCATCACGCATCAGCGTACTCGACGGCATAGCACGCGCGCCGGTGTGTCCTGGACAGTCTGGGCTCGTGTGCGCGGGCAGCGGTTCCGGTTCCACACGATCGACATCAGCTCTCGCGGGGTCAAGCTTCGGCCCAAAGGGGAGCTGATCCCCGGCACCCCTTTGCTCCTCCAGTTCATCAAGCCCGACGGCCAGCGGGTTCGAGTCTCTTCGATGATCTGGCGGGTCGACTCGGACGGCCTGGCCGTGCTCTTCCTGGGGCCGGCCCCGAAGGGGTTGCTCGGCTAGCACCATTCCTCGCGCCCGGCTCACCCCAGCGACGCGCAGTACAATAGCCGCCATGCGCGTCGGGCTCTCGATCGATCCGCCGCTGGCCACGATCCCCGCCCTGCTCCGTCAGGAGGGCGTGGACGTCTACCAGACGGTGCTGCGTGATCCGGGGCGCTTCGGCAACTCCGGCGTCCCCGAGCCCGCCGACCGCGCCGCGCTGGTCGAGGGCCTGCGCGGGCTCCACCCCTGGGGCGTGGCCCACGGCTCGCTCCTGATCAACCTGGCGAGCCCCGAGGGCCGCATCCGCAACTCGTCCGTCTCGAGCCTCCTCGCCGATCTCAAGGTCGCCGCCGAGGTCGGGCTCGACGCGGTCTGCTTCCACGTCGGCTACGCCAAGGGCCACCCGAGCGCGGACGCGGCGCTGACCCTCGCCACGCGCAAGCTGGGCGAGCTGATCGCGCGCATGCCCGCGGGCCCGCGGCTCTTGCTGGAGAATTCGTGCGAGGGCAGCGAGCTGGGCCAGACCATCCCGGAGCTGGCCCGCCTCCTCCACGACGTCGGCGCGCCCGCCGACCGATTCGGCCTGCTCATCGACACCTGCCATCTGCACGCCGCCGGCTTCGACCTGTCGGGCGATGACGCGGGCCAGCGCCTGGCGGATGCGCTCTCCGCCGAGGGCGTGCTCGAGCGGGTGGCCGCCTTCCACCTGAACGACTGCCAGCTTCCGTGCGGCGCGCACCGTGACCGGCACGCCACCCCGGGCACCGGGACGATGGGCATGGGGGTCGTCTCGGTGGCCCGTCACGCCGCCTTCGCCGCGCTGCCCGGGGTGCTGGAGATCTCCATCGACGATGCGCGGCGGGGCCTGGCCTTCCTGCGGGAGCACGGGGCGACGAGCCGGTAAGGCAACCGCAGGACAGGCTTGACTCATTCGACCGCCAAGACTACCCTCGCGCTACCGTCCGACCGGTACGGCCCGGCTCGCTGGACCCGACGGCATGCTGGGCAGGAGGATGCCATGGCGATTCTGACGATCTCCCATGAAATGGGCAGCGGCGGAGCCGAGATCGGCATGACCGTGGCGACCCGCCTCGGTTACACCTATGTCGACAACGAGGAGCTCCTCGGCCGGGCGGCGCGCTACGGGTTGGCCGAAGAGCGCCTCGCCCGGCTCGCGGAAGACCGGCCGTCCTGGGTCGAGCGCTTCGATGCGGAGACTCGCCGGTGCATCATGGCCCTTCAAGCGGTCCTGTATGAGTTCGCGCACGACGACGATGTCGTCTTGATGGGCGGTGGTGGCCAGTGGCTGCTCCGTGGCGTGCCGCATGCGTTTCGGGCGAGAATCGTGGCCCCCTTCCCCGAGCGCGTGACGCGGCTGACGGCCACCTTGTCGGCCCAGGGGCAGGAGCGTGTCACGTCGAAGACCGTCGCCCAGTTCATTCGCCGGGATGACATCCAGAAAACGGCTCGGATGCGGTATCTCTTCGACGTCGACCTCAAGGACCCCGCGCTCTACGATGTCCTCATCAACACCGCGGCCCTCTCGCGCGAGGCGGTGGTGGAGCTCCTCGCCGATGTGGCCCGGCGGCCCGAGTTCGTCACCACGGCCGCCGCCAAACAGCTCGTGTCCGACCGACTTGTTGCCTCGCAGGTGGAGGTCGCGCTCGCCGGCCACCCCGACATGCGGCGGCACCGGATCGATGTGGAGTCCACCCGCGGCCTGGTGACGCTCGAGCTCCCCGGCGGAGTAGACCCTGACGTTGCCCTCGTCGTGGCGAGAGGCGTCACGGGAGTTCAGGACGTCAAGCTGAGAATCGCGGAGATCCCCGTGGTGACCCCGTTCCCAGGGTAAGCGTCCTCAGCCGCCGCGGTCGGGTAGCCCCTATCGCGGCCTCGTGAACGGACTGCGCGGCGCCTCGAAGTTGTACGGAGACTCGCGCCAGAGGAGCACGGCCTTGTAGGTGGTCGGCTGGGCGCCGTGCTGCACGATCAGGTACGCCTGGTCGGGAAACGCCTGGTTGGAGTTCTCGCCCACGACCGCACCGAGGCCCTCATGGAGGTCCAGGGCGCGCGACACGTACTTGTCCCAGATCCCGCCACGCTCCTCGTACCACCACAGGAAGCTCAGGGGATACTTCACGGCCGCGCTCCGATAGCCGTTCGAGGGCACGTACGGGATGAACTGACGCGCCGCGCCCTCGCCCTTGAGCACCACCCGGTAGAGCTGCAGGGGCCGGCCGCGCCCGCTCGGGGCGACGACCCACACGCTGCGCTCGCCCGGCTTGCCCTCCCAGCGCACCTCGTCCCAGCGCGGCTGACCGTCGCCGCCCGGCTTGATCTCGGCCAGCACGCGCACGGTGCCGTACGCCTGCGCGACTTGCTCACTGGCCCACCGGAGCGTCCGATCGCCGAGCACCACCCCCCGCGGTATCGCCCCCTGGTCGAGGCTGGCCTCCAGCCGATCCAGCCCGGGCCCCGAGGCGCCGTCATACAGCTCGGCGGTCCTCGCGGAGGCGTACAGGGCGTTCTCCCAGAGGCTGACGACTTCAAGACGGTATTCCACCGCGCGCGCCGGGGAGGCGGTGACGAGCGTGGTGAGCAGGCCCGCGATCAGGAGTCGACGTGTGCGCATCGTGCTGTCCCTTCCTGGCCGGGCTTTCCGACCCGAGCCCGGCGACCGTTGGACGGGCGGTTCCCTCTGGATGCATACAAGCAACCGGCCGGACGCGCAAGCAGTTCCCGGGTGGTACGCTCAGGGGCCATGCCGCATCGTGTCTTTCCCCTGCGCGCCGTCACCGCGCTCTTCCTGGAGCGACAGCACCTGGCCCGGCCGCGCGCGCGCGGGCTGACGCCCGGCCGGTTGACGCGATTCGTCGAGGACGTGGGCGGGATCCAGATGGACTCCATCAACGTCCTGGAGCGGGCCCACTACCTCACGGTGTGGAGTCGGTTCGGGCCCTATGACCGGGCTCGGCTGGATCGCCTCGTGTATCGCCGGCGGCTGTTCCTCGAATACTGGGCGCACGCCGCCTGTCTCGTGCCCGCCTCGATGCTGCCGTGGTGGAAGCGGGCGATGCTCGACTACCGCCTGCGGCACACGGGCTGGACCGGCTGGCTGCGGAAGAACACCAAGCTCCTCGCCACCGTGACCGACATGATCCGCACCAACGGCCCGATGGGGCACGCGGAGCTGGAGGGCCGCCGCCCGCCGCGGGGCCGCGGCGGCTGGTGGAACTGGCGACCCGTGCAGCACGCGCTGCACTACCTGTGGATGACGGGGGCGCTGACCATCCACTCGCGCCGGCACTTCCAGAAGCGCTTCGATCTCCTGGAGCGGGCCCTGCCCGCCGCGGCCGCCGCGGAGGCGGTCTCGGCCGACGCGTTCCAGCGCTGGCACATCGAGCGCTCGCTGCACGCGATGGGGGCGGTCACCGAGATCGACCTGACCCACTACCTCACCTACCCCCGCGGCGGAACGACCGCGCGCCGCGCCGCCCTGCGCGCGATGGTGGCGCAGGACGAGGTCACCGAGATCGGGGTGGAAGGCTCGACCGCCCGGTGGCTCGCGCTGACCCGCGATCTGCCCGCGCTCGCGCGCGCCGGCCGGCGGCCCGCGGCGTCTCACGGCACCACGCTGCTCGCGCCCTTCGACTCGCTGCTCTGGTACCGCGATCGCGTCTCGCGCCTGTTCGGCTTCGACTATCGCATCGAGGTCTACACGCCGGGCCACAAGCGGATCCACGGCTACTACACGGTGCCGATCCTGCACCACGGCCATCTCATCGGCCGCCTCGACGCCAAGACCCACCGCGAGGAGCAGCGGCTGGAGGTGCGGCACGCGCACTTCGAGCCGTGGGTCGCCCGCGGCCGGACGCCGGCCACCGGCGGGGGCGTGATCGACCGGGACGAGGCGCTCGCCGGGGTGGCCGATGCGGTGGCATCGCTCGCTACTTTTCTCGGCGCCCACGACGTGACCGTCGGCCGCGTCACCCCGTCGCGCCTGCGCGCGCCGCTGGCTCGCGCCGTGCGGGCGCGTGAAGCCGAGTGACGGAGCTGCGGTACCCGCCGAGCTTCGTCGCCGGGGCGTACCGCGACGGCGCCGTGCTGGAGTCACCGCGCATCGCAAGTTTCTCGAGCCGTCGTCGGCGGGCGACACCGGCTACGACCGCGTGGTCGAGCAGATCATCCGGACGCTGACGGTCTTCCCGCCCCGGTCGTGGCGCCGCGGGCCCGGGGGCTCACCGCCGGGGCCGCGGGTCGATGTAACCGCGCCATTGCCGGGGCTCATTCGCGCCGCGACACCGCGGCACCCCGTCCCGCGGCTCGCAATACTGGTAGGCGGCGGTCTCGGTCTCGAACACGACCTCGCGGCCCGCGTCGTCCACCATCACGTAGAGGCTCTGCTGGTCCGGACGAACGTAGGCGAGCTGCTTCCGCCACCAGATGGACGACACGGACCGCCGCAGCTTTCCGATCTCGGCCGCGGAGAAGAGGTCCGCGAGGGCGTACCCGCGGATCAGCGTCCCGGTCGGCGAGTAGAACGCGACGATCGTTCCGTAGCCCATGTTGTGCCAGTTGTCGAGCGTCACCAGGTATCCCCGGTCGGTCAGGAACAGGTCGATGGGCGCCACCGGGTTGACGAGGCTGACCGTCCACGCGAGCCGATACGACCGGTCGCTCTCGCGCCGGTAGAGCTCCGCCGTCGCCGGGGGGCCGGTGGGCGCGCCGCGGAAGCCGACCGTCTCGCCGACGCCTTTGCCGGGGATCATTCGGACGAAATAGTCGCGGGACTCGCTCCACACCTCGCGCGTCCGGGGCGCCGGCCACTCGTCGGCCCCGGACGGGGCCGGTCCCGCCAGGGTGAGCCCAGCCAGGATCAGCGCGCCGGCGGCGAGCGCGTCGAATCGCCCGCCACGCCGTCGCACTCTGGCCGGCACCATCAGTAGATGCCGAGGTGCTGGCGCAGATCGACGTCGCCGCGGGTGAAGTCGCCCACCGGGCCCTCGACGGCGACGCGGCCGCTATTGAGGATGACGATGTCGTCGGCCACGTCGAAGACCAGCTTGGCGTTCTGCTCGACGAGCACGATGGACAGCCCCTGCGCCTTGAGGCGCCGGATGGTCGCCATGACCTCGGCCACGATCTGGGGCGCCAGGCCCTCCGACGGCTCGTCCATCAGGAGCACGCGGGGGTTCGACATCAGGGCCCGGCCGATCGCGAGCATCTGCTGCTCACCCCCGGAGAGCGAGCCGGCGATCTGCCTCTTACGCTCCCCGATGCGGGGGAAGAGGGCGCAGATCGTGTCGAGCGTCCACACCATCGGCAGGCCGCCGCGGGGCTTCCGCCCCGCCACCTCGAGGTTCTCGCGCACGGTGAGGCTCTTGAAGATGCGGCGCCCCTGCGGGACCAGCGCCACCCCCCGCGCGGCGATGGCCTCGGGGGCCCGGCCGGTGACCACCTCCCCGTAGACGGTGACCGCGCCATGCCGCGGCGGCAGCAGGCCGACGGTCACGTTCATGGAGGTCGACTTGCCGGCGCCGTTGCGCCCGAGCAGACCGAGGAGGCGGCCTTCGCCCAGGCGCAGCGATACCCGGTGCAGGACGTGGCTGTCGCCGTAGAAGGCGTCGATGTCGGTCAGGACGAGCGCGTCACTCGCCAAGGTAGATCCGCCGCGTGCGGGGATGGGCGACCACCTCGGCCCGCGTGCCTTCGACGATCACCTCGCCCAGGTGCAGGACCGTGATGCGCTCCGCGAAGTCGAGCGCCACGTCCATGTCGTGCTCGATCATCACGGTCGTGACGTCACGCGGGATGGTGGTGACGAGGCGCAGCACGTCGCGCCGCTCCTCGATCGAGAGTCCCGCGAAGGGCTCGTCGAGCAGCAGCACCTTCGGGTTCTGGGCGAGGGCCATCGCGATCTCCACCCGCCGGCGCTCCCCGTAGGAGGTCTGGGCGAGGGGGCGCTCGGCGAGGTCGGCGAGCCCGACCCGGGCCAGGACCTCGCGGGCCTGGGCGAGGAGGCCCCGCTGCCGCTCGAGCCGGCGCACCGGATTCCAGCGCAGCGGGGAGAGGCCGAGCAGCGAGAGCGTGACGTTGCGCAGGAGCGTTTCCCCCGAAAACAGGGTGATGATCTGGTAGGTCCGGGCGATGCCCAGGTGCGGCCGCCGCCAGCTCGCGACCCGGGTGATGTCCCGGCCGAAGAGCGAGATCGAGCCGGCGTCGGGTCGCAGCTCTCCGGTGATGAGGCCGAAGAGGGTGGTCTTCCCGGCGCCGTTCGGGCCGATGATGAGCCGCCGCTCCCCGGGCTCGACCGCGAGATTCACCGACGCGGTGACGAGCAGGCCCCCGAAGGACTTCCGGAGGTCGCGCACCGCGAGCGCGGTCATCGTCCGGCCGCCCGGCGCCACAGGCGCACCGCCCCCGGCACCAGCCCCTCCGGCATGAAGATGACGATGGCGACGAAGATGGCGCCGAGGACGAAGTTCCAGCGCTCGATGTAGGCGCTCGCCACGTTCTTCATGATGACGACCAGGGCGGCGCCCGCCGCCGGCCCGAGCAGGGTCGCGCTGCCGCCCGAGATCACCATCAGCAGCCCCTCGGCCGACGCGGCGAGGGCGACCGCCTGCGGGCTCACGAACTGGTTGTAGTAGAGGTAGAGCAGGCCGGCCACTCCGCTCCAGAAGCCGGAGAGGAGGAAGGCGAGGAAGCGCACCCGCCAGACGTGGTAGCCGAGCGCGTTCATGCGGCGGGGCTGATCGCGCGTGCCCCGCACGCTCGCCCCGAACGGCGACGCCACGAAGATCGCCATCGAGGCCATGGCCACCACGAAGATCGTGAGCGTGGCCCAGTAGAACCACGCCGGCGCGGCGAGGGAGAGACCGAACGGGCTCGGCCGCCCGCTGATCGAGATGCCGTTGTCGCCGTTGGTGATGCTGATCCAGCGATAGGCGACGCCCCAGACGATCTGGCCGATGGCCAGGGTGATCATCACGAAGCCGATCCCGGTGCCGCGCAGCGCGAGCGCCGCGAAGAGCGCGGCGGCCAGGAGCGTCACCGCGAGGGCCACCGCGATGACCGTGAAATGCCCCTGGCCGCTGTTCATGATGCGCGCGCCGGTGTACGCGGCGATCCCGAAGAGCCCGGCGTGGCCCAGCGTGACGAGACCGGCGTAGCCGACGAGGACGTTGATGCCCAGCGCGAAGATCGCGTAGATCAGGATCTGGCTGGCGATGTTGACGTAGTAGGTCCCGCCGGTCCAGAGCGGCACCGCCGCGAGGATCACGAGCGCGGCGCCGAGGGCGAGCCCCTTCACACCGCCGGCCGGCCGAAGAGGCCCTGGGGCCGCACCACCAGGACGATGAGCATGGGCAGGAACAGCACCACGTAGGCGAGCTCGGGGAACATCGCCTGGCCGAAGTTGTAGAGGAAGCCGACCACGAAGCTACCGAGGAGCGAGCCGAGCAGGCTGCCGCTGCCGCCCAGGATGACGACGACGAGGGCCAGGGGGAGCATCTCCTGGTCGAGCCCGGGATAGACCGAGAGGATCGGTCCCCCGATGACGCCGGCGAAGCCGGCGAGCCAGGCGCCGAGGCAGAAGACGATGGTGAAGAGCCGCGAGACCCGGATGCCCGCGACCCGCGCCATCGCCGGATCGTCCACCCCCGCGCGGATCATCGCCCCGAGCCGCGTCCGGTCGAGCAGGGCCCACAGCGCCACCGCGACGATCACCGCGATCACGCTGACCGCGAGGCGATAGGTAGGGAATCCGAGGCCCGCGATCGAGGTGACGCCGCGCAGCGCACTCGGGGTGTCGATCCGGACCGGATCGCCGGTCCACACCTTCAGGCAGACGTCGGCGACCATGAAGGACAGGCCCAGGGTCACCAGCACCTGCGCCAGCTCCGCCCCGGCGAGCCGGCGGAGGAGGAAGCGCTCGATCATGCCGCCGAAGACGGCGACGAGCAGGCCGCTGACGAGCGCGGCCGACCAGAAGTCGAGCCCCCACCCGATCAGGCTCGCCGCGAGATAGGCCCCCAGCATGAAGAAGGAGCCGTGGGTCAGGTTCGGGATCTTCATCAAGCCGAAGATCAGCGAGAAGCCGGCGGACAGCAGGAAGAGGAGGCCGCCCAGCGTGACGCTGTTGACGGCCAGGACGAGCCAGAGGCTCACCGCGCGAGAGCCGTGATCAGCTCTTCAGCGGGGGATAGTCGCGCGAGTACACCGGCTGGGAGAGGAACCACTTCTCGTCATAGGTCCAGAACT
>JBGOVO010000457.1:0-2658 GCA_041478145.1 Methylomirabilia bacterium | reverse complement strand
GCGCAGGTTGATCTCCTCCTGCCCCCGTCCCCACTCGCCCTTCGAGAACTCCACCGGCACGCGCGCCGCCTCCATCCCGTTGCGGATGGCCCGCACCAGCGGCTCCTCCTTCGAGGTCTGGAGGATGTGGTAGTCCTCGAGATAGTTCGAGACGGGGGTGAGGCCGTGGAAGCGCTTGGCCCGGGCCTCGTCGAAGGACTCCCGGAAGAGGTACAGCTCGAGCTCCGACGCGGTCTTGACCCGATAGCCGACCTTGGCCGCGCGCTCGAGCTGGCGCCTCAGCACCCAGCGCGGCGCTTCCTCGATCGGCTCGCCCTCCTCGGTGTAGACGTCGCAGAACACGAGCGCGGTCTTGGGCAGCCACGGCAGGAGCCGCCAGGTGGTGAGATCCGGCACGAGCTTCATGTCCCCGTAGCCCCGCTCCCACGAGGTGAGCTTGAAGCCGGGCAAGGGCTCCATCTCCATGTCCACCGTGAAGAGGTAGATGCAGGCGTGGACGCCGTCGTCGAGGACGTGATCGAGAAAATAGCGCCCGACCACCCGCTTGCCCATCAGGCGGCCGAGGCCGTCGGCGAACACCGTGAGCACGGTGTCCACCTCCCCCTTCTTGATCAGCGACTCGAGGCCTTTCGGGTCTGCGCGATCCTCAGGCACCTTGATTGTCTCCCCGGAGCGACACGCAGTGACGTGACGAGCAGGCGGCGCAAAGCGCGGCAATCTTAGCGGGCTTTCCGACGGGAGGCAAGCGCCGGAGCGCTAGCGGATCGGGACCGGGGGGACCAGGAGGACGAGCAGGACGAGGCAGAAGAGGCCGAGCGCGTAGCGCCGTCGCGAGAGTGGGGTGAGGTCATCGAGCGGGGGCGCGTGGTGAATGCCCATCAGGAGGAGGATCAACGTCACGAAAAAGATCCAGCTCGGCGACCAGAACAGGGTGGCGAGCAGCAGGAGACCGACGATGGTGGCGATGGAGATCAGGCGATGCCGGGGGCCGAAGAGCGCGTAGGCGATGCGGCCGCCGTCGAGCTGGCCCACCGGAAAGAGGTTCAGCGCGGTGACGTAGAGCCCGACCCAACCCGCGAGCGCGACGGGATGGACGAACACGTCCATGCCCCCGGGCAGCCGCCCGAAGACTATCCACTCGGAGAGCCGCATCAGGAGCGAATCCCCGAAGATCGTGACGCCGGCGCCCGCGGGCAGGGCGAGGCCGACCCGCGACCACTGCAGACCCAGCAGGAGCGCGGGAATGGCGACGACGAGCCCGGCGAGCGGCCCCGCCACCGCGATGTCGAAGAGGGCGTTGCGGTCGCGGGCGGGCGAGCGCATGACGATGATCGCCCCGAGGGTGCCGAAGATGAAGGGCGGTGGCAGCGGAATGAAGTAGGGCAGGCTCACCGCGCCGCCGTAGTAGCGGGCCGTGAAATAGTGGCCGAACTCGTGGGTGGCGAGGATCGCGAGGAGCGTGACCGAGAACTGCACGCCCGCCGCGAGCCGGAAGTGCGCGAGCGGGTTGTACTCGAGAAACGGGACGTGCCCCAGGGGCAAGCCGCCCGCCGCGATCGTCGAGAGCACCGTGAGCAGGAACAGCGAGAGGTTGAGCCCGGGCCGGAGCCGCACCCGCGTATTGGCGAGCGGCACCGCGCGGATCCAGACGAGGTCCCCCTGGCGGCCCAGGAACGGGGTGTAGCCGAACGGCTTGAAGCGCGCCTCGAGCAGGGCCAGGGCCCGCGCGGGCTCCACCCGCAGCGCTCCGCCCCACCCGAAGGTGGCCCCGCGAACTTCCTGCCGCTCGACGCGGAAGACGTCCTCGACGTTGCGGCGGAGGAGGTCCTCGATGACGGTGAAGCGCTCGGGCGGAGCGCCGTTCAGCTCGTGCGCGGTCGACGAAAACGGCCACAGGCGCATGGAGGCAGGTTACCACACGGCCAACGCGGCGATCGTCCGCCGGCAGGCGTCGAGCCCGCCTTCCAGATAGATCACGCCGAGCACCGCCTCGAGCGCGGTGGCGAGCACGGACTCCTTCGCGCGCCCGCCCGTCTGCTCCTCGCCGCGCCCGAGCCGCAGGTGCGCGCCGAGTCCCACGCGGTCGGCCCAGCGGGCCAGGTTCTCGCCCGACACGAGCGCGGCGCGCCGCGGGGTCAGCACGCCGACCGGATCGGAGGGCGAGGCCGCGAGCAGGTGCTCGGCCACCACGAGGGCCAGCACCGCGTCGCCCAGCAGGCCCAGCCGCTCGTTGTCGCGATCACCGGGATGCTCGTTGACGAAGGACCGGTGGGTGAGGGCCTCGAGCAGGCGGGCCTGGTCGCGGAAGGGGTGACCGAGGCGAGCGCCCAGCGCCTCGCGCGGATCGGGCGCGGCCGTCAACTAGGCGCGATACTTCCGGAGGGCGATCGTGGCGTTGGTGCCGCCGAAGCCGAACGCGTTGCTCAGCGCGATCTCCACGTCCTGCTTGCGGGCCTGGTTCGGGACGTAGTCGAGATCGCACTCCGGATCGGGCGTCTCGTAGTTGATGGTGGGCGGCAGGATCCCGTGATGGATGGCGAACGCGGTGGCGATCGCCTCGATGCCGCCCGCCGCCCCCAGCAGGTGTCCGGTCATGGACTTGGTGGAGGAGACCGCCAGCTTCCGAGCGTGCTCGCCGAAGACGCGCTTGATCGCCAT
>JBGOVO010000168.1:0-7857 GCA_041478145.1 Methylomirabilia bacterium | reverse complement strand
CCGGCTCTACGTGAGCTACTGGCACGGCGGCTTCGTCATCCTCGACATCGAGGACATGGCGAAGCCGCGCTTCGTCTCGGGCCTCGACTGGAGCCCGCCCTACATCACGCCCACGCATACGGCGTTGCCGCTGCCGTTTCCGCTCCACGGCCGGCGGATCATGCTCGCCGCCGACGAGGACGTGGCCAAGACCGCGCCGGGGCCGCCGTCGTTCCTGTGGCTGGTGGACATCACCGACGAGCGCCATCCGGTCCCCATCGCGAGCTTCCAGGTGGCGGGCGTGAACGGCGATCCGCAGCCCGAGTTCACCGGCTGCCATCAGCCCTGCGAGCGCGTGACGGGGCCGGAGATCCCGGTGGCCTGGTTCGCCCACGGCCTCCGCGTCGTGGACGTGGCGAACCCCCACGCCCCGCGCGAGGTCGCCCACTTCCTCCCGGAGCCGCCGGCCGGCCACTCGCGGGTGTCCAGCAATGACGTCGAGGTCGACGGGCGGGGGCTGCTCTACCTCATCGACCGGGGCCGGGGTCTGCACATTCTGGAGCGGGTTTAGGCCTCACCCCACCGTTTCACACCTGCCCTCGGCCGGTGTCTACAGGGCATGAACAACAGAACAGATCACGGGTTCCTGGTCCTGGCCGATGTGTCCGGATTCACCGCTTTCGTGACCACCACCGAGCTCGAGCACGGGTCGGAGATCATCGCCGCCCTGCTCGACGAGGTGATCGGCCACCTCTCCCCGCCGCTCGAGATCCAGGAGATCGAGGGGGACGCGGTGTTCGCCCTGGGCGGGGAGGCGTCGGAGCTGCCGCGGATGCGGCTGCTGGACGTGCTGGAAGAGGCGTTCGTCGCCTTCAAGACCCGGCAGCGGTCGATGCAGGCGGCCGAGACCTGCTTCTGCGGTGCCTGTCAGCAGGTCGGGACGCTCGATCTGAAGATGGTGGTGCACCACGGGCCGTTCCTGCGGCACACGGTGGGCGGGCGGAGCCGCGTGACCGGGACCGCGGTGATCCTGGTGCACCGGCTGCTCAAGAACGGCGTGGCGCGGAAGGGGGGCTACGCGCTCCTCACCGAGGCGGTGCTGCGGTCACTGGGGATCGATGCCGAGCAGGCCGGGGTGCCGGCGCTCACCGAGCGCTACGAGCATCTGGGCGACGTCCACTGCTTCGTGCGCGACCTGGCGCCACTCCCCGTCTCCTCCCTGGGGAGAGCGTAGGGTGAGGGGCCGCCTCACCCGCAGGCGATCGCGTAGACGTCGCTGACGCCGTCGGGCAGCCGGTCCTCGCGCCAGGTGCGTCCCGCGTCCTCGGTGCCGAAGACCTGGCCGGTGCGGCTGACGCAGTAGACGCGATCGGCGTCGCGCGGGTGCAGCGCGACCGCCATCATGGTGGACTCCGCCTTGACCCCGCGGTCGAAGCGCGCCCACGTCTCGCCGAGGTTGTCGCTGCGATAGAGCGAGCCGTCCTCGCTGCGCGCGGCCGGGCTCAGGCACGCGTACAGCACGCGCGGATCCTGCGGGGAGACACGCACGTCGCGGCTGTAGGTGAGCGGGGAGAAGCGGCCCACCTCCATGTCCTGCCAGTGGCCGGCGCGATCCGTGCTGCGGAAGAGGCCCATCCGGAGAGCCAGGATCACGGTGCCGGTGGCGGCGCCGCTCACGCAGAGCGCGTGGCCGTCCAGCATGCCCTCCATCTCACTGTCGCTCACGATCCGGCTCTTGAGATGGGGCAGCGCCGAGAGCGTCACGAGGTCTCCGCTGCAGTCCTCCCACGTCTCACCGCCGTCGAGGCTTCGCATCGCGCCGCCCACCTCGAGCGCGGCATAGATGTGCTCCGGCTGGGCGGGGTCGATGGCCATCCGCATCACGCGGCACGCGAACGGCATCTTCACGCGCTCGGGCTGCACCGCCTTCGGCAGCCGCCGCCACGTGGCCCCGTCGTCGTCGCTCCGGTAGATGCCCACCGGGGAGGTCCCGGCGAAGAGCGTCCGCGGCCGGCTCGGATGCACGAGGATGGACCAGACCTGGGTGTCCTCGGGGAAGGGCAGCCGCTCCCAGCGCTCGCCGCGGTCGGTGCTGCGGTACGGGCCGTTCTGGGTGCCGATGTAGACGACGTCGGGGTTCGTCGGGTGCACGGTGATGGCCTGCACGTGCGTCGGGTCCGGGAGGCCCTTGGTCAAGAGCTCCCAGCCGGACTCGCGGTCCGCCCGGCGAAAGACGCCGCTCTTCGTCCCGGAAGTCCACCGCGCCGCCCCGACATAAACGTGAGAGGGACTCGACGTCGTCGTCATACGCGCTCCCCTTTCCGGTACCGGTCGTGCGGCACAGCATAGCAGGCGCCGCGGCCTGCGCAAGAGCGGGCCGGCACTAGGCGCACCACTCCCGTGGGCCGTCGTCGGCGAAGCCGCACTGCTCGCACGGGCTGTAGAAGTGCCAGGCGGGCGGCATCGCGACGGCCAGCCGCAGCGAGAGATCGTCGCCCACGTTGCGGATGTGGTGGACGGTGCCGCGCGGCACCCACACGATGTCGTCCTTGGCCGCGTCCACCACCACCCCGCCGGTCAGCTCCCACTGCAGGTGCCCGCCCAGCACCACCCACCACTCGTCGAACTCGCGGTGCCAGTGGGGCCGGTTGCCCCCGCCGGGCGGCGAGGCGATGAGGGTCACGAGGTTGCGCTCGTCGGCGATGATGCGCCGCGACCACGGCGGCGGCCCCATCCGCGCGACCACCTCGGCGACCCGCGTGTGCAGCACGTTCGGCCCGGCGGCGCCGGCGGCCGCGGGCGGGGTGGGGCCGGTGGCGAGCTGGCGGATGACGATGGTGACCGGAGATTGGGATTCGATGATCGTCATCCTCCCGAGCCGAAATAGTGAATCAGGGCCAGACCGCTGCTGCTACCCAGCGGCAGCATCATAGCCCGAACCACTGGCTGGTCGGTGAAGCGGGCGAACGCGCCCTCCCGGAGGGAGGAGATGTCTCGGCTGATCAGCTCGATCTGGGTGGAAAGAGCGGACAGATCCGACCGGCCCTTCGTCTGGATCAGGAGATCAGACAAGTGGCCGATCGCCGTGCTTCGGGCGCGCTCGGCGATTCGCCGCAGGACGAGCGCGCAGGCCACCGCGTAGAGTGCGCTGATTCCGAACACGGCGAGGAGAACGGGCGGGGTTTCCCAATTGTCGAAGAGCGGGTTGCGGGCAATGATCAGAATGCTCAACACGATGAAGGGCAGATAGATGAGGGGGCTGACGATCCGGGTCCACGTCGAGATGATGCGGATGTCCAGCCAACGGCTGATCACGCGACGCTCGATTGTCTTTCGGTCATTGTCGCTGGTGAGCATGAGCCCGAGCCGCCGACCGGCATGCGCGATGATCTCGTCGCGCCAGATCGTGGATTCGTCGGATCCAAGGAGCAAGGCATACCGTCCACCGAGTCGAATCGTGTCGCTCACCGAGAATATCAACCAGATGAAGAGAGGAACACAGAAAACTAGAAGCAATACCGCATCGATGGCGTGGGCGGCATTGCCGCGGTACGGGGCATGGGGGCGATCGAAGGAGATGAGGAGCCCACAAAATGCATAGAAGAGCATCGCCGCCGGCACGATACGCTGGGATTGACTCCAGAACGTGCTCTGATCGACGTAACGCTTCCAGAGCATCCAGGCATCGCTCGACGCGCCGGGAGAAGCTGCCCGGCGGCCGACGA
Organism: Methylomirabilia bacterium; assembly: GCA_041478145.1. Lineage (GTDB taxonomy): Bacteria > Methylomirabilota > Methylomirabilia > Rokubacteriales > CSP1-6 > CAMLFJ01. Next base: position 4,153 of record JBGOVO010000168.1, on the reverse strand, counting down.
AGGCGATAGCGCCCAGCAGCCATCTCCCGAATCCGGGCCAGGGTGCCGCCTTGACCGAAGGGATGTCGGGACCGAACTCGGCCCGGAGGGTTTCTCTAACCCGATCGATCGTGACCCGGACTGCGATCAAGAAGGCAATCGAGAGCACCGCGGCCAGATATCGAAGCACCTCGGTGGGCCACATGCTCACCCCCAGGAGCCAGCGGAACGGCTCGCCGGCCTGACCATCGCGAACGACCGCGGCGATCGCCAAGAACGTGAGGAGGAGCCCGGCGAAGGCCCCCGCGATGATCGAGCGTCGGGTTCCGGCGGATGCGCGGTGGCGCCACCACTGAGTCAAGGCGTGGATACCGTCCTGAAGGCGAGAACTCGAGAGATAGAGCAGCCCGAATCCAACGAGCACGAGGCCCACAAGCCTGAGGGTCGCGGCTGGGCTTGGTCGCGGCAGGAGGCTGGGCGGCTCGGGATGGATATTGCTGCAGGATTCGAGGTCGGGACACCGTCTTCGCGCCGAGGGGGGAACATCATCGCTGAGGTCGACGGCCACGTTGCGTCCAATCTCGAATACGCGTGGAAGGATCTTGTCGGCAAGGTGCTTGCGGACCTCGTCCGCGCCGAGGCGAGCCCATCCGGGGAAGAAGGCCGCCTGGGTGGCGAGGAAGGTCGCCGTCTGGTAGCTGTCCCGGAAGGGAGGGATGTCCCGTTGCAGATCCGGGTGCAGCGCTAGCCCGAAGGAGGATCCGACTATCAGGTTGCGTGTCCAGGGGTATTCGATCGCGTGCAGGAGTCGGGCGTCGAGATCGGTCGTGAAGAAGGTCGCGTTGGGGAACTCGTTGCGAAGGGCGCGGAGCACGAGCGACTTGTCATAGACGTCGCTGCCGAGCACCCCGACGGCGGTAACCGGTCCGGCGGGGGCGCCGTCGAGATCGATGGTTGCGAGCGTGTGGATCTGGGTCGCGAGACGTCGAAGGTAGTCGAATTGCCCATCGCCTTCGGCCCGCTCGATCGGCGCGCTCGGGACGGAGTCGGTCGTTCGGCCCTTGTCCTTGTCCAGCTTGGCCGCGGCGGCGGGGACCCCGATGGACGCCCCATCCAGACTGCGAAGATAGCTGAACTTGAGTAGCCACGGAGCCCGGTTGTCGTCGCGGCAGCGATGGCTGATCTTGCAGACCGCGCGCTCGAAGGTCCTCGGGAGACTTCGGCCGTAGAGGGTATCCCACTCGGAGACGAGCACAATGCGACTGGATATGTCGTGGTCGTGCAGCACGTCAGCGCCACGGCGCTGCAGCTCCTTGATCACGCTATCCATGATCTGCGAGTCCGTGAGAACCGCCCGGGGGATGGACGGGAAAGTGTTTTCGCCAAGCGCCTCGGCGGCTACCGTGGCCGTTGAGAAAATCGCGATCTGTTTCTGTACGGGTCTGCTCATCTCACGGGCGACCAGTCGGAGCATGCGAGCGCCCGCGGGGCCAATCAGGATGTCTCGACCCTGCCGGGCCGGCTTACACCCGGCGCGGAGCTGCGTCTGGATCTGGGCGAGCGAGGCGAGCGGGGTCGTCTCGGGCCAGGCGTTCTCATCGAGCCACAGCAGCAAGACTTGATGAGGATCGCGAGGGTGACGGAAGAATTCGAACGGCACGTAGGTCGGGGGCTGGGACGGGACACCCTTCAACGCGGCATCGAGGGGGAAGTAACCGATGCCGGTCTCGCTGATCGGGGTCTGGTTGAGAAGGGACAGGCCCGACACCACGGCGTACCTGGTACGGCGACGATATTCGATGTCTTCCGGATAGTCTCCCCCGAAGACCATTACCGCCACGATATCGGTCGTAACGTTGCATTCCTTGCCTAGCGAAACGGCCAGCTGTTCAAGGCGGTCCGGGATATTTCGAGGTGAGCTCGCGAAGGTTCCCGCTGCCGGCCTCACCTGGCGGTCGACCAGGGAGAAGGGATCTTGCCAGAGCCGTCCCCGTATGTCCTGGAGGCCAGCGCCGGATGCACTCGTGGGCTCCCCGGGCGGAGGGCGTGTGCTGACGAGAGGCCAACTCGTGACCACAATTGCGGCGAGGGCAACGAGGAGCGTTGCGAGTACGTCGCCCGGAACCCCAGGACCCTGCGTTTTCTCCGGCGTCGCCATCCACATCCTCCTTCTCTAGGAGAGAGCCGATGCTAGATGCCCCGCCGTTCATCTGTCAACGCAATCGTGTCCCTATTCCGTGTGGTTGCAGGGATGGTCGCGTTCACCTATGATCGGGGCCTTGGAAGGAGGGCGGGTCATGTCACTGACGACGAGGAAGCTCCACCCCCTGCTCGGCGCCGAGGTCGTGGACGTCGACGTCAGCGCGGTGGACGACGCGACCTTCGCGGCCATCGTCGGCGCATTCAACGAGTACTCGGTGCTGCTCTTCCGGGGGCAGTCCCTCACGGACGAGCAGCAGATCGCGTTCAGCCGCCGCTTCGGCCCGCTCGAGACGACCATCCGCAGCATCGCGACCCAGGAGAGCACGCCTAACCACATCGCGAACCTCTCCAACGTGGACGCGGACGGCCGCCTGATCCCGACGGGCGACAAGCGCAACGTCTACAACGCGGGCAACCAGATGTGGCACAGCGACAGCTCGTTCAAGCAGGTGCCCGCGATGGCGTCGCTCCTGTCCGCCCGCGAGATCCCGCCGGAGGGCGGCGAGACCCAGTTCGCGAGCATGCGGGTGGCCTACGGGCGCCTGCCCGAGGACATGCAGCGCTTCCTCGATGGCAAGGTGGCCGTCCACAGCTTCGTGTTCTCGCGCGGGCTCGTGGACGATGGGCTGCTGCCGCCCGACCACGCCGCCCAGGTGCCCCCGGTGCGGCAGGCGCTCGTGCGGGTCAACCCGGCCAACGGGCGGAAGGCGTTCTACGTGGGCTCGCACGCGTGCGAGATCGTGGGCATGCCGACCGCGGAGGCGCGCGCGCTCCTGCGGGAGCTGCGCGAGGCGGCCACCCGGCCCGAGGTCGTCTACACGCATCGGTGGCGGGTGGGCGATCTCGTCATGTGGGACAACCGCTGCGCGCTCCACCGCGGGCGTCCGTGGGACGAGTCGCGCTACCGCCGGGTCATGCGCCGCACCACCGTGGCCGGCGAGGGGCCGACCGCCCCGGACGAGGGGCCGGCGCCGGTCGCCCCCGCGCGCGAGGTGGACATGGCCTGGGGTCGCGCGCAGCTCGAGATGGTCTAGCCCTGGGCGAAGTCGTCGTCATCGGCCATCCCCTCGTGCAGCACAAGCTCGGCCTCATGCGCCGCAAGGACACGAGCACCTCCGAGTTCCGCAGCCTGCTCGCGGAGATCAGCATGCTGCTCGCCTACGAGGTCACCCGCGACCTGCCGACCCACGAGGTGACGGTGGAGACCCCGATGGCCCCCACCACCGTGCGGCTCCTCGACGGCAAGAAGATCGTCCTCATCTCGATCCTGCGCGCGGGGAACGGGCTGCTCGACGGCATGCTCGGCATCCTGCCGAGCGCGCGGGTCGGCCACGTGGGGCTCTACCGCGATCCGAAGACGCTCGAAGCCGTCGAGTACTACTTCAAGGTGCCGCACGAGATGCAGGAGCGGGACGTGGTGGTGCTCGATCCCATGCTCGCCACCGGCAACTCCGCGGTGGCCGCGGTCGCGCGCGTCAAGGCGACCCACCCGCGCTCCATCCGGTTCGTGTGCCTGCTCACCTGTCCCGAGGGGCTGCAGGGCTTCCACCGCGTCCACCCCGACGTGCCGGTCTACACCGCCGCGATCGACAGCCATCTGAACGACCACGGGTATATCGTGCCCGGCCTGGGCGACGCGGGCGACCGGCTGTTCGGCACGAAATGAGACTCGCGGGCAAGGTGGCCCTGATCAGCGGCGGGGCCCGCGGCATGGGCGCCGCCGAGGCGCGCCTCTTCGCGCGCGAGGGCGCCTCGGTGGTGATCGGCGACATCCTCGACGCGGAGGGCAAGCAGGTGGAGGCCGAGATCACCGGCAAGGGCGGCCAGGCCGTCTACGTGCACCTCGACGTCACGCGCGAGGCGGACTGGGAGCGCGCGGTGGCCACCGCGGTCTCCCGCTTCGGCCGGCTCGACGTGCTCGTGAACAACGCGGGCGTGGGCGGCGGCAGCCGGCTCGAGGAGACGACCGCGG
>JBGOVO010000194.1:0-7334 GCA_041478145.1 Methylomirabilia bacterium | reverse complement strand
ACCACCGCCGAGAACGGCACGAAGCGGGCGCCCGCCACGTCGGCGAGCAGGCGCGCCACCGTCGTCTTCCCGGTGCCGGGCGGGCCCCACAGGATCATGGAGTGGAGCGCGCCGTCTTCGAGCGCGCGGCGCAGGGGTTTGCCCGGGTCCGTGAGCTGCGGCTGGCCGACCACCTCGTCGAGGCTCTTCGGCCGCATGCGGTCGGCCAGCGGCGCGGGAGCCTTGGGTACCGCGGACGGCGGGGAGTCGAACAGGTCCACGCGCGCAGTATACCCATCTCGCCCTCTCCCCCCTGGGGAGAGGGCAGGGTGAGGGGCTGAGGGCAGGGTGAGGGGCGGCAGGGTGAGGGGGCCTACGCCAGCGCCGCGGGCAGATCGAGCAGCGACCCGATGCGCGCGGCGATGGCCACCCCGCGCTGCTCCATCTCGGCCAGGTCGGGCCGATACGCGATGAACGGCACGCCGCCCGCCTGCGCGGCCAGCCCGTCCACCCACGAGTCGCCCACGACCACGATGCGCTCGGCGTCCGGCCACCGCTCGCGCACCACGCGGAGCCCGTCGGGATCCGGCTTGAGCCGCCGCACCTCGTCTCGGGTGACAATCAGATCGAGATGGGGGAGGAGCTCGTAGCGCGCGAGGACGACGTCGGCCACCACGCGGTCGTTGTTGGTCCAGATGGCGGTGGCGAAGCCCAGGTCCTTCAGGGCGGCCACGGCCTCGCGGGCGAACGGCTCGACCGTGGCGTGGGCCATCGCCCGCCGCTCGTGGGCCACCGGGATGGCGAGCAGCTCGGCCTCCAGGTGCGCGGCCTCGCGCTTCACCAGATCGAACAGCTCGGCGCCGGACCAGCGGAGCGCGCGCTCCGGCACGGTCACGCCCCGGGCCCGCACGAAGGCCTCCATCTCACGGCCCACGGCTCGGAGGTCGAGCGGAGAATTGACCAGCGTGTGGTCGAGGTCGAAGACGCAGACCGCCGGCCCGGTCGCTATGCCGTGGCCTCCGAGGGCGCGAGGAACGGCGTCATCGCGTCACGCGCGGTCATGCGCGCTCTCCTCGAGCTGCCCCAGCAGATCGCGCAGCATCTCCACTCCTCCCGCGTCGAGCCGCCGGTCGGCCAGGATCACCTCCACGTCGTGCGGGACTCGCTCGCGGAGCCGCCCCGCCGCCTGCTCCGAGCAGACGACGATGCGCGTCTTCTCGAGCATGCGGTCGATGGACCACGGATCGTCGGCCGAGGCCAGGATCGGCACCAGGTGCGACAGCCCGGCCGACTGCACCGAGCTCAGGATGTTCTGGCTGCCGCGCGGCGTGTTGCAGATCAGGCCGACCGTCGTGCCGGGGGGCAGCTCGGTCAACCGCAGCAGGGAGGAGATGTTCGACTCGGACAGCAGCGCCACCGCGGGCGGCCCGTCGAGCGGCAGCGCCTGCTTGACCTCGTGGATGTGGAAGAACGTGGTGATCACGACGCGGTAGCCGCGGAGGAAGCCGGGCTCCTGCAGCCGGGATTCGAGCTCCTCCACCAGGAGCCGGTCCACGGTGAGCGGGAGCTCGGCCTCGAGCTGCTCGTGGAAGCGCGACAGCTCCGGGTGGTTGCACTCGACCAGCAGCGCGCGCACCCGGCGGTGCCGGGCCGCGCGCGCCTGCGGGGCGCGCGCCGCGATGGTGGCGGTGAGCTCTTCGTGGGTGAAGCCGAGCCGCCGCGCCCGCTCCAGCGTGTCCTGCACGAGGCGCTCCAGGCTGCGGGCCGCGCGCCCCTCGCGGGTGGGCGGGCGATCGGTCACGAAGGTGCCGCGGCCCTGGTGGCTCTCCAGATAGCCGTCCTGGTAGAGATCGGCGAGGGCCCGCGCCACCGTGTTGCGGTTGATCCGGAGAAAGCCCGCGAGCTGGCGCACCGTGGGGAGCTGCATCCCCGGCTTGAGCGCGCCGATGTCGATCAGATGGCGGACCTGGGTCTGGAGCTGCACGTGGACGGGCACCGCGCTCTGCCGGTTCACCCGGAGCCCCGAAGGCGGGACGATCTGCGAGGATTCCCGCGCCACGTGCCGGCTCCCCCTCAGGCGGTGGCTCGTCGGGGCTGGCCGGCCCGTCGCGGGGCCCGCCCGGCCACCCAGTGGCCAACCCTGATCAGGGCGTGGCCCAGCGCCACGCGCACCGGATGCCGGGCCGGCCGGAGCTCGCGGACAAGGGCCCATCGGGCTGCCGCGGCCCGAGCCTCGTCCAACCGCTGTCTGACCACCTGCTCCTCCATCTGCGGGTTCATCACCTGTCCCTCCTCTTTGAGTTGTCCCTAGGACACTTCGTTCCCTTGGCGTCCCAGGGTCTTATTGTCCTAGTACACTAGGACACTAAGGAGGCGGTGTCAAATTATTCGGCGGCCAGGCGGTAGCCGACACCCGGCTCCGTGAGGAGGTAGCGTGGCCGGGCCGGGTCCTTTTCGAGCTTGCGCCGGAGGGCGCCCATGTACACGCGGAGATAGTGGGCCTGCTCGGTGTGCCCCGGCCCCCACACATCCTTTAATAGCTGGCGCTGGCTCAGGACCCGGCCGGCGTGGCGGGCGAGGGTGGTGAGCAACCGGTACTCCGTCGGGGTCAGATGGACCTCCTTGCCGTCCACGAGCACCTGGCGCTTGAGCTGGTCGACCCGCAGGTCGCCAACGCTGAAGGTGGGCTCGCCCGATTCACCCGCGGCGGCATGGCGGAGGGCCACCCGCAGCCGGGCCAGGAGCTCACCGACCGCGAAGGGCTTGCTCACGTAGTCGTCGGCGCCGGCGTCCAGCGCGGCGACCTTGTCCCGCTCCTGGCCGCGGGCCGACAGCACGATGATCGGCACGCGGCTCCACTCCCGCAGCCGCTGGATCACCTGCAGGCCGTCCATGTCGGGCAGACCCAAGTCCACGATGACGACGTCGGGCTGGCGCGTCGCCGCTTCGACCAGCCAGTCCTCGCCGGAGGTGGCCTCGAACAGCCGATAGCCCTGGCTTCCGAGGGTGGCGCGCAGGAAGCGCCGGATCTGGGGCTCGTCCTCGATGAGGACGATGAGCGGGGCCGGCGCGCTGGCCGCCGGCTCGGCGGGCTCGCCAGCCTCAGGCGCCATCGTCATCGGTCGGGGTGGGAGGCGCCTCTTTGACCGGCAGGGTGAAGCGAACCGCCACACCGCCCCCGGGACGATTCTCGGCCCAGATCCGGCCTCCGTGCGCCTGGACGATCCCGCGACAGATGGCCAGGCCGAGTCCGGCCCCTCGCGCCGACGGGCCGGGATCCGTCCGATGGAACTTCTCGAAGATCCGCCGCTCTTCGCCCGGCGCCAGCCCGGGTCCACGATCCGCGACCTCGACGAGCACCGCGCTCCCGGTGTCCTCCGCCGTCACCTCGACCGGGCTTCCGGGCGGCGTGTACTTGAGGACATTGTCGACGAGGTTGATCAGCACCTGCTCGATCAGCACGTCGTCCATCGCGACCAGGGGCAGCTCGGCCGGGATCCGGGTGCTCACCACCCGCTGCGCGAGCGCCTTGCCGAAGCGGCCGAGCGCCGCCCCGACCACTTCCTCGACGGAGTGCCACTCGGTCTGGGGCTGGAGCGCGCCCGCCTCGAGCCGGGTCATCTCGAGGAGGTTCTGCACGAGCCGGTTGAGCCGGTCGGCCTCCTCGTGCAGCGCTTCCAGCAGGTCCCGGCGGGTGGCCGCGTCCAGGCGCGCTTCGCCCTCGAGCAGGGTGCTGGCCGCTCCCGTGATCGAGGCGAGCGGGGTCCTCAGATCGTGTGAGACCGAGCTCAGCAGGGAGTTGCGCAGCCGCTCGGTCTCCGCGTGCACCTGGGCCTGCTCGGCTTCCTCGGCGAGCCGGGCCCGCTCGAGAGCGAGCGCGGTCTGGCTGGCGAAGGTCTCGAGCTGATGGAGCTGCTCGGGGGCCTGGAGGGGACGCGGGTAGCTCGGCCGGAGCCCCAGGACTCCCACCGTGCCGCGCGAGCCGAGCAGCGGCAGGTAGAGCCCGCGGGCGCCGGGTAGGGTATCGGTACCTTGTCCAGCGACCTGACCGTGCTCGTAGACCCACTGGCTCACCGCCAGCTCGCTCGTGTCCATCGGGAACTGGGCGGCGGGCCCGTTCCCGGGAGCCAGCCGCCCGCCCGCCTCCGGCAGCAGCACCACGACCTGAGCCCGGAACAGCTCGGTGATGTGCCGCACCGCCACCCCGAGCAGCTCCCGCACCCCGCGGGTGCTGGCCAGCTCGCGGCTCATGGCGTAGAGGGCCGCGATGCGCTGCTCGCGATCCCGGGCCGAGACCGCCTGAGCCCGGATGCGCGCGGCGAGACTGCTGATCACGAGGGCCACGACCAGCATGACGGTGAAGGTGACGAAGTACTGCGTGTCGGAGACCGCGAAGGTGAAGTAGGGCGGGACGAAGAAGAAGTCGAACGCGGCCACGCTCAGCACGGAGGCCAGCAGCGAGGGGCCGCGTCCGTAGCGGGTGGCCACGATGATCACCCCGAGCAGGTAGACCATGATCAGGTTGGAGAGGGCGAAGTAGGGGAACATCGCCCAGGCGAGGCCGGTGCACACCACCACCGCGATCAGCGCGGACCCATACGGCATCCAGTCGGTCCGCGGCTGCCAGGAGCGCGGGGGCGCGGGGGTCGTGCTGTCCCGGTCGCCGGTGATGACGTAGACGTCGATCTCCCCGCTGCCCTGCACCAGGGTGTCGACGATCGAGCCCATCGCGATCCGCTTCCAGAGCGGCCGCTCGGGCTTGCCCACCACGATCTTGCTCACGTTGCGGGCGCGCGCGAAGGCGAGGATCTCGTCGCTCATCCGCGGGCCGGTCAGGGTGTGCGTCTCCGCGCCGAGCTGCTCGGCCAGCCGCATGGTCTGGGCGACCCGGTCCCGCGCCTCCTGGGGCAGCCGCACCTGGGACGTGGTCTCCACGTAGGCCACGATCCACTCCGCGCCGAGGCCTTCCGCCATGCGCTTGGCCGCGCGCACGAGCCGGATCGACGACGGGCTCGGTCCGATGCAGACGAGCAGGCGCTCGCGCACCGGCCACGTCTGGTGGATCGCGTGATCGCGCATGTAGTGGCGCATCTCCGCGTCCACGTGCTGGGCGGTCACCCGCAGGGCCAGCTCGCGGAGCGCGATCAGGTTGCCCTTGCGGAAGAAGTTCTGGATGGCCTCGCGCGCCTGATCCGGGATGTAGATCTTGCCGTCCCGGAGCCGCTGGAGCAGCTCATCGGGGGGCAGGTCGATCAGCTCCACCTCGTCGGTGTGCTCGAAGATCGAGTCCGGCACCGTCTCGCGCACGACCACGCCGGTGATCCTGGCCACCACGTCGTTCAGGCTCTCCACGTGCTGCACGTTCATCGCGGTGTAGACGTTGATGCCGGCGTCCAGCAGCTCCAGCACGTCCTGCCAGCGCTTGGCGTGGCGCGAGCCCGGCGCGTTGGTGTGGGCCAGCTCGTCGACCAGCATGAGGGCCGGCCGGCGCGCCAGGGCCGCGTCCAGATCGAACTCCTGCAGCGTGGTGCCCCGATACACGACCGGGCGGCGGGGGAGGATCTCGATCGTGCCCAGGAGGGCCTCGGTGTCGGCACGGCGGTGGGTCTCGACCCAGCCCACTACCACGTCCACGCCCTGGCCCCGCTGCTCGCGGGCCGCTTCCAGCATCGCGTACGTCTTGCCGACCCCGGCGGCGGCGCCGAAGAAGATCTTGAGCTTGCCGCGTCCCTGGCGGGTCTCCGCCTCCTTGACACGAGCCAGGAGCTCGTCCGGATCCGGTCGGCGCTCGGTTGTCATGGGCCAGCCCGGCGTCAGCCTACGACGGAACATGCACCCGATTCAACTGACGGTCTACGTCTCCGCGGTTCAACGAACGGGGCTTCCGGGGAGGGGGTGACGAGGATCTTGACGCGGATCCACCGATTCTTGACGGCGTCTTGACAGGGAACTTGGCTAGCCTTACCCGAGGGGGGTGCACCGACCATGCTCCGATCAGTGCTCGTTGCGCTCGACGGCTCGGCTCACAGCGAGACCGCGACGGCTCTCGCGATCGACTGGGCCAAACGGTACGGTGCCCGGTTGCTCGGCCTCGGTGTTGTCGACGAGCCCTCCATCCGAGGGGGGGAGCCGGTGCCCCTCGGGGCCGGCGTCTACAAGCATGCCCGCGACGAGACTCGCCTGGCCGACGCGCATCGTCGCGTGGTGGACTTCCTCGCCGATTTTCGCGCCCGAAGCGAGCTGGCCGGCGTCGCGGTCGAGGTGCTCGAGGACATCGGCGACCCCGCCGTCCGTATCCTGCGCGAGGCGCAGCGCTGCGACGTGGTCATCCTCGCCCGGGAGACGCATTTCCACTTCGAGACCCAGGACCAGCCTGACGAGACGCTCGCCCGGGTCCTGCGTGGCAGTCTTCGGCCGGTGGTGATCGTCCCGCGGGAGCTCCCGGAGGGGCAGGGTGTCGTCGTGGCGTACGGGGGTGGGCGAGAGGCCGCGCGCACGCTGCAGACGTTCCAGCTCCTCGGTCTTGCCGCGGGCGAGGCCATCGAGGTCGTGAGCATTCACCGCGACGGCTTCGAGGCTGAGACGCTGGCCCACCTGGCCGGCGAGTACCTGACCGCCCATGGGGCCCCGCATCGGCTGCACGCCATCGCCTCCGCCGCGCCCCCCGCCGAAGTCCTGCTGGAGGAAGTCCGCCACGCGCGCCCCCGCCTGCTCGTGATGGGCGCCCACGGCTACCATCCGCTGCGCGATCTTTTCGGCACCTCGGTCACTCGTGCCGTCCTGCGCGCGTGCCCGGTTCCCGCCTTCATCGGAGCGTAAGGGCCGCTGGTCTTGACGCCTTCTTGATGTAGAGTGCCCCCTTCTTAAGGCCCTTCTTACCGAGGCCCGGCTAGGATTCAGGTTTGGGGATTCACGTTTGGACGGCGGAGAAAGCAGGCGAGAAGGAGACCGTGTGATGGCAGACCTTCTGTACCTCGGCGTGACCGTCGCGTTCTTCTGGATGTCGTGGCTTCTCGTCAGGCTCTGTGAGCGGTTGTAGGAGGCATCCATGCCCATGCTCTATGTCGTCGGCGCGGTGGTGTCCCTCGGACTCCTGGTCTACCTGGTGCTGGCCCTGCTGAAGCCGGAGCTCTTTCAATGACTGCGAACGGGATCTTTCAGCTCGTCCTCTACGTGGTGGTGCTGCTCGTCCTGGCCAAGCCGCTCGGGGCCTACATGGCGCGGGTGTACGAGGGCCGCCGCATCGTGCTGGATCTCGTCCTCGGACGGCTCGAGCGCCTCGTCTACCGCGCGGGTGGAATCCGGCCCAGCGAGGAGATGGGCTGGAAGGGCTACGCGCTGGCGATGCTCGCGTT
>JBGOVO010000320.1:0-4716 GCA_041478145.1 Methylomirabilia bacterium | reverse complement strand
CTGACATGGATACGGGGGAGATCATCTGGCGGCCCGATCCCGAGGCGGCGGCGCGCACGCGCATCGGCCGCTTCATGAGCCGGCACGGCCTCGCCACGCTCGCCGACCTGCACCGGCGCTCGATCGAGGATCCGGAGTGGTACTGGGACGCGGTGTCCCGCGATCTCGGCTTCCACTGGTTCACGCCATACCGTCGCGTGCTCGACGTCTCGCAGGGCATCGCCTGGCCGCGCTGGTTCGAGGGCGGCCGGCTGAACCTGGCCTACAACTCGGTGGACCGGCACCTCGCCGCGGGTCGCGGCGACCGGCCCGCGGTCATCGCGGAGGCCGAGGACGGAAGCGCCCGCACGCTCACGTACGCGGAGCTGGCCGCGGAGGTGGGGCGGCTGGCCAATGCGCTCAAGCGCCTCGGCATCCGCGCGGGCGACACGGTGGGCATCTTCCTCCCCATGTGCGCCGAGGCCGTGATCGCCACGCTGGCGGTGGTGCGCATCGGCGCGGTGTACACGCCGTGCTTCTCGGGCTACGGCGGGGGGGCGGTGGCCTCGCGGCTCGACGGTTGCGGGGCGCGCCTGCTCATCACCGCGGATGCCTTCGCGCGGCGCGGCCAGGCGGTGCCGCTCAAGCGCACCGCCGACGAGGCGGTCTCCGCCTCGCCCAGTATCGAGCACGTGATCGTCTACCGCCGGGGCGACTCGGAGATCCCGTGGAAGGACGGGCGCGACCTCTGGTGGCACGAGCTGGTGGCGAAGGAGTCGGCGGAGTGCCCGGCGCTTCCCGTGGACGCCGATCACCCGTGCCTGATCATCTACACGTCCGGCACCACCGGGCGCCCCAAGGGCACCGTGCTCACCCACGGCGGCTTCTCGATCAAGTACGCGCACGACTTCGCCTATCTCTTCGACCTGGGCCAGGACGATCGGCTCTTCTGGGTCACCGATCTGGGCTGGCTCATGGGGCCGATGCTCATCGGCGGCGCCCTGCTCACCGGGGGCACCGCGGTGCTCTTCGAGGGCACGCCCGACTATCCCAAGCCCGATCGCCTCTGGTCTCTGGTGGAGCGTCATCGCGTCACGGTGCTCGGCATCTCGCCCACCGCGGTGCGCGCGCTCATGCCCCACGGCAGCGAGTGGGTGACGCGCCACGATCTCTCGTCGCTCCGGATCATGGCGTCCACCGGCGAGCCCTGGAACCCCGAGCCGTACCGCTGGCTCTTCGAGACGGCGGGCAAGGGGCGGCTGCCCATCATCAACTACACCGGCGGCACCGAGATCTCGGGCGGCATCCTCTCCTGCTTCCCGATCGCGCCCATCAAGCCGTGCTCCTTCGCCGGGCCCATTCCCGGCATGGCCGCCGACGTCTACGGAGAGGACGGCCGGCCGGTGCGCGGGCAGGTGGGCGAGCTGGTCGTCACGCGGCCGTGGCCCGGCATGACCGCGGGATTCTGGAAGGATCGCGACCGGTACCTCGAGACCTACTGGTCGCGCTGGCCCGACGTGTGGGTGCACGGCGACTGGGCCATCGTCGATGCCGACGGCTTCTGGTTCATCCAGGGCCGCTCCGACGACACGCTCAAGATCGCGGGCAAGCGGGTGGGGCCGGCCGAGGTGGAGTCGGTGCTGGTCGGCCACCCCGCGGTGGCGGAGGCCGCCGCCATCGGGGTGCCGCACGAGATCAAGGGTGAGACGGTGGTGTGCTTCGCGGTGCTGCGGCCGGGGCATCAGCCGTCGGAGCCGCTCCGCGCCGAGCTGGTGGAGGAAGTGGTGCGCTCGATGGGCAAGGCGATCCGCCCCGAGCGCGTGCTCTTCGCGCGAGAGCTGCCGAAGACCCGCAGCGCCAAGATCATGCGCCGCGTGGTCCGCGCGACCTACCTCGGGCGGGACCCGGGCGACCTCTCTTCACTCGACAACCCGGGCGGAGTCAAAGCGATCAGCGAGGCCAGCTAGAAGAGCCCTCCCTCCATATGACCCTCTCCCCTCAGGGGAGAGGGTAGGGTGAGGGGTGGCCTGAAGGGTAGTCTCAGGCGGTACGGTCCCTCCCCCGCGAATAACCAAAAGCCGCGAGAATCAGCACCACGAGCACGAGCTGGGTCAACACGCCCTGCCACGTGGGGTAGACGCCGAGCGACGGGATCGCGGGCAGGTCGAGCGGGCCGACCGGCAGCTTGCCGGCGTGCTGGAGCGCCGCGATGCCCTTGCCGGCGAGCACCACCGCCAGGACGGCCATGAGGGCCGAGCCCAGGCCGAAGAACCAGCCGACCGGCAGCCGTAGGCCCAGCTTCAGCATCAGCCAGGCCAGCAGCACAAGCCCCACCACCGCGGCGGCGAAGCCCCCGCCCACCGCCACGCGGCCCTCGGGGCCCGCCTCGATCCAGAGCGCCTGGTAGAAGAGCACCGTCTCGAACGCCTCGCGGTAGACGGCCACGAACGAGACGGCGGCGAGGGCCCAGAGCGTCCGGCCCGAGAGGGCCGACTGCACGCGCGTCTCGAGGTATGCCTTCCAGCGCGCGGCGTGGGCGTGACGGTGCATCCAGAAGCCCACGTAGAGCAGCATCGCCGCCGCCACCAGCGCGGTGACGCCCTCGGTGACCTCGCGGCTGGCCCCGCTGACCGTCACCACGTAGGAGGCGGCCAGCCAGGTCAGCCCGCCGAGCCCGAGCGCCGCGATCCAGCCCGCGTGCACGTAGCGGAGCGCCTCGCGGCGGCCGGACTTGATCAGCATGGCGATGAGCGCGGCCAGTACCAGGATGGCCTCGAGGCCCTCGCGCAGCAGGATGACGAGGGCGCTCGTGAAGGTGGTGGCGGGGGAGAGGCGGGCCGCGTCGAGGCGCTGGCGGGCGGTGTCGAGCAGGGCCAGGATCGCGCGCGCCTCCGCCTCCACCGTCTCCTTCGGCGCGCGTGACTGGATCAGGGTCCGGTAGCGCAGCATCGCGGCCTCGACGCGGGTCCGGAGCCTGCGGTCCACCGCGTCGAGCGGCGCCTCCACCAGCTCGAAGCCCTCGAGGTAGCTCGTGACCGCGAGCTGATGCGCCTGTGCCGCGTCGCCGCGCCGGTAGGCTTCCAGGCTCTCCCCGAGCACGCGCGCGCTGAAGTCGATGGGCGATTCGCGGCCCGCCGCGAGCGCGGAGGGCTCGCTCCGGAGATAGGCGAGCACGGCGGCGCCGTCTCCCCCCGCGCGGGCGGCCACCTCCCGCGGGGTCGCCATGACCAGCGCGCGCAGATCCCGCAGCTCGGTCTTGCCGACGCCGCTCTTCCACAGCGCCGCGCCGCGGTCCCGGGCCTCGCCGCCGGTGGCGAGCGTGCTCACGTAGAAGGCCAGGGCCCACCGCTGCGATTCGCTCAGGGGCGCGAAGCCGATCATGGCGGTGCCCTTGATGCCGAGCGTGATCGTGTTGTAGAGGCCGAAGACGCTGTGCTGTCCCATGCGGGCGGCGTCGGTGAGATCGGCGGGCGGCGGCGTCAGCCCCTTGGCGGCCGGCCCGTCGCCCCGCCCGGCGGCGCCGTGGCACACCGTGCAGTGAGTCGTGTAGTCGGCGGCGGCGGGGCGGAGATCCGGCACCTGCCGCGGGGCGACCCGGACCTCGTAGAGGTCGATGATGCGCCGGCGGAGGTCGCCCGCGATCGCGGCGACTTCCTCGCCCGGGCGCTTGTCCTTGATGGCACCCAGGAGGCCGGCGGCCGTCGCCTCGAGCGCGGCCCGCTCGGGCCGGGTGGGCAGCCCGGCGATCATGGTGCGCACGCCCGCCGCGAACTCGAGCTGCTCTTCGTATTCCCCCTGATCGAGGACCTTGCCGTCCTTGACCGCGCCCGGATAGTCGACGCCCAGGTAGTCGAGCGCGTGCAGGATGGGCGCGAAGGGATCGGGCTCGGCGGCGCCCGCGGGCCCCGCGGCGAGCCCGAGCGTCAGCCCGACCGCCAGGATGGAGAGGCTCAGCGCGCGCGGGACCCGGAGAGTCAGCGCCTCGTCTCCCGCGGCGTGACCGCGATCGCCAGTTTTCCGACGCCGGCGAGTCGCGCTGCGTCCATGACGTCCACGACCCGCCCGTGCCGCACGTCGGTGTCGGCCTCGATCACCACCGCCAGCTCGGGCTCCGAGCGCGCGCGGGCCTGCAGGCGCGCGTTGAGCTGGGCGGGCTCGACCACCTCGCGCTCGAGGTAGATCGTGCCGTCCCGCAAGATGGAGACGGACACGGGGCCGCGCGCCGCTTCCGCGCGGGCGGCCTTCGGCAGGTTGACCGGAATGCCCCCGTGCACGGTCATGGCGAGGCTCGCCATCATGAAGAAGACGAGCAGGAAGAACACGGTGTCGATCATGGGGATGATCTCGATCCGGGCCTTCCGCGGCGGCCGGCGGCGGAACCTCACGGGACCCGCTGCTCCCGCAGCGCGACGTCGAGACGGCTCGCCAGCCGCTCCATCGCGTCGATGGCCTGCTCGGCCCGCGCCGTGAAGTAGTTGTAGGGCACCAGGGTGACGATGGCGATGGCGAGGCCCGCCGCGGTGGCGATCAGGGCCTCCGCCACGCCGCCGGTGATGGCGGTGGGCTGGTTCATGCCGATCGTGGAGAGGATGCCGAACGCGGCGATCATCCCGGTGACGGTGCCGAGCAGCCCGAGCAGAGGCGAGTGGGTGATTTTGGTGTCGAGCACGGGCAGATAGCTCCGCAGCCTCCCCATCTGGGCCTGGGCGGGGGCCTCCATGGCCGCCGCGGCCGCCG
>JBGOVO010000069.1:0-13411 GCA_041478145.1 Methylomirabilia bacterium | reverse complement strand
TCGCACTCGGCCCGCAGCTACCACGTGCTCCACGAGCTGGGGACGCTCCCGGGCGTGAGCTACCTCAAGAAGGTCGTCCGCGCCGAGCCCGCGGGCGGCCCCGGGAAGGCGGGCCACCAGGCATGAGCGCGCCTCCCGCGCCGAGCGCGACCGCCCAGGTCACCTGGGCCGACGTCAACCGCGACGTCATCCGCACCATCGGCATGCCGGGCGAGAAGTACTTCGCCTGGCTCTGCCTGGTGGCCCTCGTCCTGGCCGCCGGCGCCTCCGCCTGGGCCTGGCAGATCTGGGTCGGCATCGGGGCCGCGGGTAAGCGCACGCCCGTGATGTGGGCGATGTACATCACCACCTTCGTGTTCTGGATCGGTATCGGTCACGCGGGGACCCTGATCTCCGCGGTCCTCTACCTGTTCCGGGCGAGGTGGCGGACCTCCATCTACCGCGGGGCGGAGGCGATGACCGTGTTCGCGGTCATGACCGCGGGCCTGTTCCCGCTGATCCACGCGGGCCGCATGTGGTTCGCGTACTGGCTCATGCCGTATCCCAACCAGCGCTATCTCTGGCCCAACTTCAAGTCGCCGCTGGTGTGGGACGTGTTCGCGATCTCGACCTACCTGACCATCAGCGTGGTCTTCTTCATCGTGGGGCTGGTGCCGGACATCGCGGCCCTCCGCGACAACGCGACCGGCTACAAGCGGAAGATCTACGCGGTGCTCTCGCTCGGGTGGGAAGGCTCCGACCAGCAGTGGCGCCACTATCGCCGGGGCTACGGCCTCCTCGCCGCGCTGGCCACCCCCCTCGTGCTCTCGGTGCACAGCGTGGTGTCCTTCGACTTCGCGATGGCCCTGGTGCCGGGCTGGCACTCCACGCTGTTCCCCCCGTTCTTCGTGGACGGGGCCATCTTCTCCGGGTTCGCGATGGTGCTGGTGCTGATCCTGCCCATGCGCTACCTGTTCAACTGGTACCCCTACATCACCGACCGGCACCTGGACGCGATGGCCAAGCTGATCCTGGTCACGAGCCTGGTGCTGACCTACTTCTACGTCTGCGAGGTCTTCACCGCGTGGTACTCGGGGGACCACTT
Organism: Methylomirabilia bacterium; assembly: GCA_041478145.1. GTDB lineage: Bacteria > Methylomirabilota > Methylomirabilia > Rokubacteriales > CSP1-6 > CAMLFJ01. The sequence continues at coordinate 12,327 of JBGOVO010000069.1, read as the reverse complement.
CGAGCGGGCCAGCGTGTTCGCCAAGGCGAGCCAGCAGTACGCGTGGGCCTACTGGAGTATGTACTTCTGCAACTGCCTGGTGCCCCTCGTGCTGTTCATCCGCCGGGCCCGTACCCACGTCGTGACGCTCTACGTGGTCTCGATCTTGGTGCTGATCGGCATGTGGCTCGAGCGCTTCAACATCATCGTGCCCGGCCTCGCGCACGACTTCTACCCCTACACCTGGGGGACGTACTATCCGACGATCACGGACTCCGCGATCATCGTCGGCTCCTTCGCCTGGTTCTTCCTGCTCTTCCTGGGCTTCATCCGCGTGATGCCGTCGCTGTCGATCGTGGAGGTCAAGGAAGTGCTGCCGCATCCCCTGAAGCACGCGAGCCCCGGGGGCCACCACTGAGATGACGACGACCGCCAACGTGCTGGGCGTCTTCGCCCACGTGGACACCACGCTGCAGGCCATCCGCGATCTGCGGGCCAAGGGCTTCTCGAACCTCACCGTCTACACTCCGGTGCCGGTGGAGGAGATCGAGCACGAGATCGACAAGGTCGAGCCGCTCTCGAAGGTGCGCCTCTTCACGGTGATCGGGGCTCTGACCGGGACCGCGACCGGCTTCTTCCTCACGATCTGGACGTCGCTCAAGTGGGAGCTGGTGACGGGGGGCAAGGCGCCGGTGTCGATCCCGCCCTTCATCATCATCGCCTTCGAGCTGACCATCCTGCTCGGCGGCCTCGCCTCCGCCCTCGCGATACTGATCCTGGGCCAGCTTCCCAAGCTCAAGCCGTCGCCCACCTATGACCCGCGCTTCAGCGTGGACCGTTTCGGGATCGCGGTGGCGTGCCCACCCGACAAGGTCGACTCGGTGCAGTCGATGCTGTCGGCGGCCGGGGCGGAAGAGGTGCGGCGATGATGAAGTGGGTCTTCCTCCTCACGCTCCTGCTGCTGGGGGCGGTGGGCGCCGCCATCGGCGGGGCGGCCGGGTACCGGTGGATGAATAACATGACCGCCACCCAGCGCGTGATGCCGGGGGAGTACAATTTCTCGATGCCGCCGGGCAGCCTGCCCCGGAACGGCGGCGAGCTCTATCATTCGCCCGCGGAGCGGGACGCCGCCGCGGCCCGCCGCAATCCGGTCGCCGCCTCGATGGACTCGGTGCGGAAGGGCGGCGAGCTCTTCACGATCTACTGCACCCCGTGCCACGGGACGTCCGGGCGGGGCGACGGGCCGGTCTCGACCAAGTTCGTGCCTCCCGCCGACCTCACCAATCCCGAGCTGCACAAGGTGCGGACCGACGGCTACTGGCAGAGCTACCTCTCGGCGGGCGGCGCGGTGATGCCGTCCTACGCGGAGGCGCTCTCCCCCGAAGAGCGGTGGCACGTGGTGAACTACGTCCGGACCCTGGCCAAGAAATGACCGCGATGAGCGCCTCTCCGGCGGTGCCGTCCCGGACCGCGCACCCGCTGCTGGTGCTGCTGGCCATCCTCGGGATCGTCGCCTTCCTCTATGGAGTGCTGCAGGGCTCGGCCACCCGGGTGTGGGGCATCTACCTCGTGAACCTGCTGTTCTGGTCGAGCCTCGCCATCACCGGCCCCGCGCTCGCCGCGATGATCCAGGTGACGGAGGGCCGGTGGTCCCCGAGCATCAAGCGCATCGCCCTCACCACCGCGGGCTTCCTGCCCGTCTCGTTCGTCCTGTTCCTCGTGCTCTTCTACGGCCGCGCCGTGCTCTATCCGTGGGTCACCGAGCCGCTCCCGGTCAAGGCGACCTGGCTCAACGTGCCGTTCATGTCGCTCCGGATCGGCCTGGGCGTGCTGTTGCTGTACGGGGTCGCCATGCGGCTCGTGAAGGCGGTCCTGGCCGAGGACCAGCCCGGGGGTGACAGCCCGGCCGCGGTGGACCGGCGGAACCGGCTCGCCTCCGTCCTGCTCGTGCTGTACGTGGTCGTGCTCTCGCTCTGGGGCTTCGACCTCCTGATGTCGCTCGATCCGCGGTGGTACAGTGGCCTCTTCGGCGGCTACTACGTGGTCACCTCGATGTACACCGGCTTCGGGCTGGTGACCTTCCTCACCATCCGCGCCAACGAGCGGGGGTGGAGCCACGTGGCGGCCCCCGCCATCCAGGACGTGGCCAAGCTGACCTTCGCGCTCAGCGTGTTCTGGATGTACTTCTTCTTCTCGCAGTACCTGGTGATCTGGTACGGCAACGTTCCCGCCGAGACCCGCTTCGTGGCCCGCCGCTTCTTCAGCCCGCCGTGGGCGTACATCGCGTGGGCCATCTTCATCGTCGGCTGGCTCATCCCGTTCTCGTACCTGCTCAAGCGCCTCACCGGACGCCCGCCCGAGCGCCACCGGGTGTTCAAGGTGATCCTGATCTTCGGCTGGGTCGCCATCTTCTTCGAGCGGATGCTGCTCGTCTTCCCCGCGCTGCTCCGCGACAACACCCTGCCGATCGGCCCCATCGAGATCCTGGTGACCCTCGGCTTCTTCGCGCTGTTCGTCCTCAGCCGGAACTGGTTCCTCGCCCGCTACAAGCCCGTCCTGAGCCTGCCCAAGTAGCCCGGGCCGGCCCCGGGGCCCCGCGGTAGAATACGGGCGTGATTTCCGTCGAGGAAGCGCTCGACCGCATCCTCTCCCGCGTCCCCGTGCTGGGCGACGAGCGGGTGGTCCTGACCCAGGGGCTCCACCGCGTGCTCGCCGAGGACGTGGAGAGCCCGCGCGACATGCCACCCTGGCCGGCCTCCTCGATGGACGGCTACGCGCTCCGAAGCGCGGACACGCACGCCGCCGTCGCCGCCGCGCCCGCCCGTCTGGCCGTGGCCGGCCGCGTCCCCGCCGGCGGGATGGCGGAGCGGCCGATCCGTCCCGGTGAGGCCTTCCGCATCTTCACGGGCGCCCCGCTGCCCGAGGGCGCCGATTCCGTCATCCCCCAGGAGGACGTCACCGAAGAGAGCGGCGCGCTGCTCGTGCCGCGCCCGGTCGGCGACGGCGACTTCGTGAGACCGCGGGGCGAGGACATGAAGCGCGGCGACCGGGTGCTCGAGCGTGGCCGCGTGCTGAGCGCGGCGGACATCGGCATTCTCGCGACGGTCGGCCGCGCGATGGTGAGCGTGATCCGGCGGCCGCGCATCGGGATCCTCTCCACCGGGGACGAGCTGGTGGACCTGGGCGGCAAGCTCGGGCCCGGCCAGATCCCGAATTCCAACAGCTACTCCCTCATCGCCCAGGTGATCGAAGCCGGCGCGGTGCCGGTGAGCCTGGGCATCGCGGGCGACCGGCGGGACGAGATCGAGTCGCGCCTTCGGTGGGGGCTCAACTGCGAGCTGCTGATGTCATCCGCGGGCGTGTCGGTGGGGGAGCACGACTTCGTCAAGGACGCGCTCGGACGACTCGGCGCCGAGCAGCATCTCTGGCTCGTGGACATGCGTCCCGGCAAGCCGATCGCATTCTCCACCATTCCCCAGGATGGCAAGGGCGCGCTCCCGGTCTTCGCGCTGCCCGGCAATCCGGTCTCGGCCATGGTCACCTTCGAGCTCTTCGTGCGCCCCGCGATCTTGCGCATGGCCGGCCACAGCCGCCTGCACCGTCCCACCATCACCGCGCGCGCGCTCGCGCCGATCTCCAACCGCGACCGCCGCCGGGGCTATCTCCGCGTCACGCTCACGCCGGAGGGCGAGAGCTACGGCGCGCGCCTCACCGGCACCCAGAGCTCCGGCGTGCTGCGCTCGATGGTCGCCGCGGACGGGCTCGCCGTCGTCCCCGGCGAGACGACCATCCAGCCCGGCGAATCCGTGAAGGTCATCGTCCTCCGTCCTGGCCTGTAGGCCGGGAGGGCCGAGCCGCGGGCGGCGGGAGGTGGCGGGTGGGTCGAGTGACCCGTTCCCCGCCAACGGATGCCAAGCACGTTCCCCTCCCGGATTGGGAACTCCCCACGCAAGACGACGAGCACGCGGGTCGTGGTCAGAGACCCACCCGCCACCTCCCGCCGCCCGCGGCTCGGCCCTCCCGACTCGCGCGAGCTCAGGATTTGCGGAGGAAGAGGAACCAGAGGGTCGCGCAGGCGCCGGCGCACATCGAGGCGAACGTGAGGAGGCTCCCGAGAGCCAGCGTCGCCGAGTTCGTGAGCCCTTGGTTGATGTTGCAGCCTTCGGCGACGAGGGCGGCCGCGCCCATCAGGAGGCCGCCCGCGAAGATCTTCACGAGACTCGACGCGGCCGGCAGCTTCCAGCCGAACTGATTCGTGGTCCACGCGGCGATGAAGGCGCCGACGGGGACGCCGAGGGCCATCAGCATGCTCCAGGTCACGCGGTTCGGATAGCCGACCATCGGGTAGGTGAGGAGGTGGCCGGTGTTCGCGGCGAAGGTGATGCCGACGGGCCGGTCGCCGTAGGCGGAGGTCCACCAGCCGAGCGCGATGACCACCCCGACCGCGGCGCCCGTGGCCGGCCAGGGCCACTTGCCGTGCCCGGGCTCGCGGGGGCTGCGCATCAGCCAGACACCGCCCAGCACCGCGAGGACCACGATCACGATCCACGGTGACAGGCCGGCGATGTTGGCGAGCGTCGGCGCCGCGCCGTCGCCGACCGTGATCGTGGGCTTTTGCAGGAGCGAGCGCAGCGGGGACAGGAGCCCGATACCCGCGGTGGTGGCGCCGATGGCGAAGCCCAGTAGCACGACCCATGCGCCGATGGCACCCTCGCCCACGCGGTACCAGGTGCTGCCCGAGCAGCCACCGGAGAGGATCATCCCGACGCCGAAGAGCAGGCCGCCCGCGATATTCGATAGCCAGCGCAGCGGGCGGAGCGGGATGTCGACCAGCCCGAGCGTCTCGATCAGCTGCACGCCCACCATCGCCACGAGGAGGGCCAGCACGTAGGCCCGCAGGATGTTGCCGTCCCGCATGAGGACCGCGTTGGACAGCGCGCGAGTCAGGCAGAAGCCGCCCCGCTGGATGACGTAGCCGAAGATCAGGCCGGTGCCCAGGGCGGACAGGGACAGCATCCAGGGGAGGTCGTCCATCGCATCGCCATGCTAGCGAAAACCGTAATGTCAGTCAAAGGCTCGTGAAAATTGACTTTTCGAGAAGATAGGTGCTACGGTCACAGTCATGGCGAAACCGTTCGGTGAACGGATCGCGCGCACCGCGCCCCTCGTCGCGCTCGGTCTGCTCGCCGCGACGGCGGCAGGCTGCGGGACCGGAGAGAAGGCGCGTCGCGAGGCCGAGATGGCCGCGCTGGTCAAGCAGGTCGACGACCTGAAGAAGGGCCAGGAGCAGGTGGCCAAGGACGTCGGGCGCCTGGCCGGCGAGCTGAAGGCGCTCGACGCGCAGGCCGCGTTCCTGGTGGGCGAGACCAAGGCCTCGGCGCAGGAGCGGGAGCAGCTGAAGGCGGCGCTGCAGCAGCAGGACGGGGCGCTGCGTGGGCTCCGCTCGGCGGTGGACGAGACCAGCCAGAAGGTGGCGGCGCTCGCGGTGCCGCCGCCCGCGCCGCCCGCGCCGAAGCCGGTGGCGCCGGCCCCCGGCCGCGAGGTGTCGGCCGAGAAGCTCTACGCGACCGCCATGACCAGCTTCCGCGCCGAGGAGCACGGCCAGGCGGTGCTCGAGTTCACCGAGCTGATCGACAAGTTCCCCAAGCACGCGCTGGCCGCGAGCGCCCAGTACTGGATCGGCGAAGCGTATTATCGCCAGCGCGACTTCAACCAGGCGCTGAGCGAGTTCCAGAAAGTGTCCGACCTCTACCCGCAGAGCGCGCCGATCGCGGAGGCGCTGCTGAAGATGGGCATGTGCTATCGCGCGTTGCACGACGTCCCTCGCGCCCGCGAGACCTGGGAGCAGGTGGTCCGGTCGCACCCGAAGACGGAGGCCGCTTCCCAGGCGCGCGCGCTCCTCGCCTCGCTCGGATCTCCCGGCCGCCAGACCCGGTGACCGCCCCCGAGGCGGGCGCGCCCCGTTGCAGGCCCGGCTCCCCGTTTCTTGACCCACCCACCTCGTCCGGTATACTGAAACGCACCGTCCCGATTTTCCATCTCAAGGCGTGAGGCGAGCGATACCCGTGTTGCCTGAGCGTATCCACGACGAGACAGCGCGCGCGCTGGCGCGGAGCGACGCCGAGTATCCGGCGCTCCTGCGCGACCTGCCCGCTGCGCCCGAGACGCTCTACGTGCGCGGCGGTCTCGTCGACGCGGACGCCCTCGCGGTCGCGCTGGTGGGATCGCGGCGCGCGACGTCCTACGGGGTCGACGTCGCCGAGATGCTCGCGGCGGAGCTGGCCGCGCGCGGCGTCACCATCGTGAGCGGCCTCGCGCGCGGTATCGACAGCGCGGCGCACCGCGGCGCCCTGCGCGTGGGCGGGCGCACCATCGCGGTCCTGGGCTCGGGGGTGGACGTCGTCTATCCGCCCGAGAACCGGCGGCTGGCCGCCGAGATCGTCGAGCGCGGCGCGCTCATCTCCCAGTTCGCGCCGGGCACCCCGCCGCTGCCGCAGAACTTCCCGACGCGCAACCGCGTGATCGCGGGCTTGTCGCTGGCGGTGGTCGTGGTGGAGGCGGCGGAGCGGAGCGGCTCGCTCATCACCGGGCGGCTGGCCGCCGAATTCGGCCGCGAGGTGCTGGCCGTGCCCGGACGCATCACCGCGCTGGAGAGCCGCGGCGCCAACCGCCTCATCCAGGACGGGGCCGCCCTCGCCCTGGGCTGGGAAGACGTGGTCGCCGCGCTCCCCGAGCGCTGGAAGGCCTGCCTCCAAACCAAGAAGATCGGAGCGGCAGGAGCCGCCGCAGTTGCTTGGCGAGGCGCAGCCGAAGGCGAGCCGAGCGGATACAACAAGGAAGTCACGGTAGCCGCCCGCCAGGTCCTCGCCCTTCTCGGCGAGGACCCGCTGGACATCGACCTGCTGATCGAGCGGAGCGGGCTCGGCGCGGGCCGGGTCTCGGCGATGCTGCTCGATCTCGAGCTGGAGGGCCGCGTGCGGCAGATCGAAGGCAAGCGGTTCGTCCGCGTGGGACAAGGATAGGAGGCGAGCGGGTGGCGAAGCGAGGGTTGGTGGTGGTGGAGTCGCCCACCAAGGTCAAGACGATCCAGAAGTATCTGGACTCGAAGTACGTCGTCAAGGCCTCGATGGGTCATGTCCGCGATCTGCCCAAGTCCAAGCTCGGCGTGGACGAGAAGAAGGGCTTCAAGCCGGAGTACCGCGTGCTCCCGGCCAAGAAGAAGGTCCTCGACGACCTGAAGAAGGCGGCGGAGAAGGCGGACGCCCTCTACATCGCCACCGACCCGGACCGGGAAGGCGAGGCGATCGGCTGGCACCTCGCCCAGGAGCTCGGCATCAGCAAGAGCAAGACCTACCGCATCATGTTCAACGAGATCACCGAGCGCGCGGTCAAGGCCGCCTTCCTGCACCCGGGCAAGATCGACACCAACAAGGTCAACGCCCAGCAGGCCCGCCGCGTCCTCGACCGGTTGGTGGGCTACAAGCTCTCGCCCCTCCTGTGGGAGAAGATCCGTCGGGGCCTCTCGGCGGGGCGCGTGCAGTCGGTGGCGGTGCGTCTCATCACCGAGCGCGAGCGGGAGATCGCGGCGTTCGTCCCGGTGGAGTACTGGTCGCTGCACGCCAAGCTCCGGGGCAAGAATCCCCCCGACTTCACCGCCGCCCTCAAGGAAGTGCGCGGGGAGAAGGCCGACCTGCCCGACGAGGCCGCCACCATGGCGGTGATGACCGCGCTGCACGGGCGGGGCTGGACGGTGAGGGCGGTGACGCGCGGGGAGCGCCGCCGGAATCCGGCGCCGCCCTTCATCACCTCCACGCTGCAGCAGGACGCGAGCCGCAAGCACCACTTCACGGCCAAGAAGACGATGATGCTGGCCCAGCAGCTCTACGAGGGCGTCGAGCTCGGGGAGGAAGGCGCGGTCGGTCTCATCACTTACATGCGCACCGACGCGGTGCGGGTCTCGACCGAGGCCCAGGACGAGGCGCGCGAGTGGGTGACCGGGCGGCTCGGGCGGGAGTACCTGCCCGACGCGCCGCCCACCTACAAGGCCAAGAAGAACGCGCAGGAGGCCCACGAGGCGGTGCGTCCGAGCGCGGTGGCCCGCGAGCCGAAGGCGGTGGCCCGCTTCCTCTCCAAGGATCAGCTCGCGCTCTACCGGCTGATCTGGGAGCGGTTCCTGGCGAGCCAGATGCTGCCCGCGGTCTACGACACGGTGGCCGCGGACATCGACGCGGGCGACTGCCTCTTCCGCGCCCAGGGATCCACCCTCAAGTTCCCCGGCTTCACCGCGGTGTACGTCGAATCGCGCGAAGCCACCGACGAAGCGCCCGAGGAGGAGGCGGAGGCGGTGGTGCCGCCGCTCACCGTCGGCGAAGTGCTCAAGCTCCTCGCGCTCGATCCCAAGCAGCACTTCACCCAGCCCCCGCCGCGCTACACCGAGGCCTCGCTGGTGAAGACGCTCGAGGACCGGGGGATCGGGCGGCCGTCCACCTACGCCCAGATCCTCGGCACCATCCAGGAGCGGGAGTACGTCCGGCGCGAGCGCGGGACCCTGTTCCCGACCGATCTCGGCATCCAGGTGACCGATATGCTCGTCCCCCACTTCCCCGAGGTCATGGACGTCGAGTTCACCGCCCAGCTCGAAGAATCGCTGGACAAGATCGAGGAAGGCGACGCCGACTGGGTGAAGACGGTGGAGACCTTCTACAAGCAGTTCGCGCGGGACCTGAAGGCGGCCGGCAAGAAGATGGACAACGTCAAGGTCGGCATCGACGCGGGGCAGGAGTGCCCGGAGTGCGGCAAGCCGCTGCTCGAGAAGTGGGGGCGTTTCGGAAAGTTCCTGGCCTGCTCCGCCTATCCCGACTGCAAGTTCACCAAGGACATGGGGGGCGGGCGCGAGCGCCCGGCCGATCAGCCCACCGACGAGATCTGCCCGACCTGCAGCCGCCCCATGGTCATCAAGCACGGCCGCTTCGGCAAGTTCATCGCCTGCTCGGGCTATCCGGAGTGCAAGACCACCAAGCCGGTGACCCTCGGGATCACGTGCCCGACGCCGAATTGCGGCGGCCAGCTCGTGGAGAAGCGCACCCGCAAGGGCAAGACCTTCTTCGCGTGCACCAACTACCCCACCTGCACGTTCGCGCTGTGGACGCGGCCGGTGGCGGAGCCGTGCCCCAAGTGCGCGGCGCCGTTCGTGACCGAGCGCATCGCCCGCGGCGGCAAGATCACGCGGCAGTGCGTCCGGGGGGAATGCGGCTACCGGCAGGACGTGGCTCCCACGGTGGCGTGAGGAACGCCCCGGTTCATCTACAATGGACGCGGCGGTCGGGTCCTTCCTCGAGTATCTGGGCGTCGAGCGCGGCGCCTCTCCCCACACCCTCCGGAGCTACGCGGCGGACCTCGCCGAGTTCACCCGCTTCCTGACCGAGGAGAAGATCGCGGGGCTTCCCGGCACGGATGCGCGCGTGGTGCGCGCCTTCCTGGCGCGGCTGCACCAGCGGCGGCTCGCCAAGGCCACCATCGCGCGGAAGCTGGCCGCGGTGCGCAGCTGCTTCCGCTTCCTCGCGCGGCGCGGGGTCCTCGCGGTGAACCCGGCGCGGCAGGTGCGAAGCCCCCGCCTCGGCCGCCGGCTGCCGTCGTTCCTCCCCAAGGACGAGGCGACCGCGCTGCTGGATGCGGCCCCCGGGCCGTCTCCGGCGGGGCCGCGGGACCGCGCGATGCTGGAGCTGCTCTACGCGAGCGGGCTGCGGGTGGCCGAGTGCTGCGGCCTCGATCTGGACGACCTCGACGAGGCGCGCCGGACCGTGCGCGTCCTCGGCAAGGGCGACAAGGAGCGCGTGGTGCCGGTGGGCGAGACCGCGCTCGAGGCGCTCGCGGTGTACCTCGTTCGGCGCGGGCGCCATCGCGGGCCGCTCTTCCTCAATTCGCGCGGCGGCCGGCTCACCCCGCGCAGCGCGCTGCGCATCGTGGGCGCCCGCGCCCGGCAGGTCGGCATCAGCCAGCGGGTGACGCCGCATACCCTCCGCCACAGCTTCGCCACCCACATGCTCGGCGAGGGCGCGGATCTCCGGCTCATCCAGGAGCTGCTCGGGCACAGCCGTCTCTCGACCACCCAGCGCTATACCCACGTGAGCCCGGAGCACCTGATGCGGGTGTACGATCGGGCGCATCCCCGAGCGACCTGAGAGGGGTCGTTGCTGATGACGCCGGACCGCGACGCGCAGTTCCACGCCACCACCGTGGTGTGCGTCCGCCACCGGGGGCGCGTCGCGGTGGCCGGGGACGGGCAGGTCTCCATCGGCCAGACCATCGTGAAGGCGGGTGCCCGCAAGGTCCGCAAGGTGCACCACGACCGCGTCCTCGCCGGCTTCGCGGGCGCCGCCGCCGACGCCTTCACGCTCTTCGCGCGGTTCGAGTCGAAGCTCGAGGAGCATCGGGGCAATCTCGCCCGGGCCGCCGTCGAGCTGGCCAAGGAGTGGCGGACGGACCGCGTGCTGCGGCGGCTCGAGGCGCTGCTGGCGGTGGCCGACGCGGAGGCGACCTTCATCGTCTCGGGCACCGGCGACGTGATCGAGCCCGACGACGGCCTCGTGGGCATCGGCTCCGGCGGGCCCTACGCGCTCGCCGCCGCGCGGGCCCTCTGCGCGCACTCGCCGCTGGAGGCGCCCCAGATTGCCGAGCAGTCCCTCCGCATCGCCGCCTCCATCTGCGTCTACACCAACGACCAGATCACGGTGCTCACCCTGTGATGACCGGCCTGACCCCGGTACAGATCACCTCCGAGCTGGACCGCTACATCGTCGGCCAGCACAAGGCCAAGCGCGCGGTGGCCATCGCGCTCCGCAACCGCTGGCGGCGGCAGAACCTGCCGCCGGAGCTGCGGGACGAGGTGGCCCCGAAGAACATCATCATGATCGGGCCCACCGGGGTGGGGAAGACCGAGATCGCCCGGCGCCTGGCCAAGCTCGCCCAGGCCCCCTTCCTCAAGGTGGAGGCGTCCAAGTACACCGAGGTCGGCTACGTGGGGCGCGACGTGGAGTCCATGATCCGCGATCTCACCGAATTGGCGGTGACCATGGTCAAGGCGGAGATGGCGACGGCCGTGCGGGAGCGGGCCGAAGGCCTGGCCGAGGAGCGGCTTCTCGACCTGCTGCTGCCCCGCCGGCCGGGCGAGGCCTTCGTCAGCGGCACGCTCGAGGAGGTGTCGCCCGACGCCTCCCGCGATGCCACGCGGGACAAGCTCCGCGCCCAGCTCCGCTCCGGCAAGCTCGACGAGCGACCGATCGAGATGGACGTGCAGGCCCAGGCCGGACCGATGTTCGAAGTGTTCCCGGGCCAGGGGATGGAGGAGATCGGGATCAACCTGAAGGACATGCTCTCGAACCTGATGCCGGGCCGGACGCGCCGGCGCCGGGTCAAGATCGGCGAAGCGCGGCGGTTGCTGGCCCAGGAGGAGGCCCAGAAGCTGGTGGACGTGGACGAGGCGGTGGCCCAGGCGATCCGCCGGGTGGAGAACTCCGGCATCATCTTCCTGGACGAGCTGGACAAGATCGCGGGCCGGGAGGGCGGGCGCGGGCCCGACGTGTCGCGGGAAGGCGTGCAGCGGGACCTCCTGCCCATCGTCGAGGGCTCCACCGTCACGACCAAGTACGGGATGGTCCGGACCGACCACATCCTGTTCATCGCGGCGGGGGCCTTCCACGTGGCCAAGCCGGCGGACCTGATCCCGGAGCTGCAGGGGCGGTTCCCGATCCGGGTCGAGCTGGAGCCCTTGACGCGGCAGGATTTTGTCCGCATCCTGAGCGAACCTCAGAACGCCCTCATCCGGCAGTACGTGGAGCTCTTGAGGACGGAGGGGGTGACGCTGCGCTTCACGGAGGACGCGGTGGAGGCCATCGCGGAGATCGCGTTCACGGTGAACCAGCGGGCCGAGAACATCGGAGCGCGCCGCCTCTACACGGTGATGGAGCGGCTCCTGGACGAGGTCTCGTTCGACGCGCCGAACATGGCGGGGCAGGAGCTCGTGATCGACGCCGAGTACGTGCAGGCGCAGCTGGCCGACGTGGTCAAGGACGAGGACCTCTCCCGCTACATCTTATAAGGATGGACGAGCGCACCATGGCGATCCCGGAGCTGGTCCAGCGCGCCGAAGTCCTCATCGAGGCGCTGCCCTACATCCGGGCCTTCCAGGGCAAGACCCTCGTGATCAAGTACGGGGGCGCGGCCATGGAGCAGGTGGATCTGAAGGAGCAGTTCGCCAAGGACGTGTTGCTGCTGCGGCTGGTCGGCATCCGGCCGGTGATCGTCCACGGCGGCGGCCCCCAGATCGGGGCGCTGATGAAGCGGCTCGGC
>JBGOVO010000444.1:0-2921 GCA_041478145.1 Methylomirabilia bacterium | reverse complement strand
CGTCCGGCGTGACGCCCAAATGGTCGGCCACCACCTGGGCGAAGGTGGTCTCGTGCCCCTGCCCGTGCGCGCTCGATCCGGTGATGGCGGTGACCCGTCCCGAGCGCTCCACCCGTATGCTGCCGCTCTCCCAGCCGAGCGCGCACGGCTCGACATAGGACGCGAGGCCCACGCCGACGATCTCGCCGCGCGCGCGCCGCTCGGCCTGCTGCCGCCGCAGCCCGGCGTAGTCGGCCGCGGCCAGGGCCCGCTCGAGCGCCTGCGGATAGTCGCCCGAGTCGTAGCTCTGACCGGTGACGGTCCGGTAGGGAAACCGATCCGCGGGAATGAAGTTGCGCCGCCGCACCTCCGCCGGGTCGATCCCGATCTTCCGGGCCGCCGTGTCCATCAGCCGCTCGATGAAGAAGCAGGCCTCCGGGCGCCCGGCCCCCCGGTACGCCGCGACCGGCGCCGTGGTCGTGAGGGCGCCGGACACCGTGATGTCGCAGGTCGGGACGACGTACGCGCCGGGCAGCAGCCGGGCGTGGTTCCAGGGTGACCCCGCGGCCGCGTTCATGAGCGACGACCCCAGCGGGGAGGTGATCCGCGCGCGGAGCCCGGTGATGCGGCCATTGGCGTCGAGGGCCAGCTCGCCCTCGCAGACCGAGCCGCGCGCCTGGTTCGTGGTGATCTGATCCTCCCGGCGCGTGGCCACCCACTTGACGGGGCGCTCCAGTCGGCGCGTCAGCCAGGCCAGCAGCACGTCCTCGCGATAGGGCCCGGTCTTCACGCCGAACCCGCCGCCCACGTCGGGCGCGATCACGCGCACGCGGCTCTCGGGCAGCTCGAGCAGCCGCGCGACCTCGGCCCGGATGCGGAACGGGGCCTGGCAGGAGACCCACATCGTCAGCTCCCCGGTGGAGCGATCGAAGTGGGCGAGCACGGAGCGGGGCTCCAGCGCCACCGCCGCCACCCGCGGCTGAACCACCTTGATGGACACGACGTGGGCGGCCGCGGCGAACGCGCCCGCCGCGTCTCCCTCGCGCAGGGTGCGCGTGAGGACGCGATTGCCGTCGATGCCGGAGAAAAGGAGGGGCGCGCCCGCGGCCAGGGCCGCCTCGGGCTCGGGCAGCGCGGGCAACGGGTCGTACTCCACGGTGATGAGATCGAGCGCGTCGTAGGCCGCGTAGACGTCCTCGGCCACGACCGCGGCCACCGGGATCCCCGTCGCGTGCACGTGGGTCTCGGCCAGGATGGGGTGGGGCGGCACGCGCATGTCGGGCATCAGCCGGTTCACCGGCATGGGCGCGAGGTGCGCGGTGTCCTTGCCGGTCACCACCAGCAGCACGCGCGGGGCGCGCCGCGCGGCCTCGACGTCGAGATGCGCGATCCGGGCGTGGGCGTGCGGGGAGCGGAGCAGGGCCACGTGGACGCAGCCCGGAGGCTGAAAGTCGTCCACGTAGGAGCCCGCGCCGGTCAGGAGCCGGTGATCCTCGCGCCGCTTGAGCGGCCGGCCGACCCAGTCGTCCCCGTCGCTCCGGCCGTCGCTCATCCCAGGAAGCTCATCCGAGGAATCGCGAGACCGCGCCGACGAAGGCGGCCGGCTGCTCGTACGGCAGCATGTGCCCGGCGTCCGGCATCAGCTCCAGCTTGGCGCCGGGGACGAGAGCGGCCCACCGCTCGGCGTAGGCGGGGACGATGAGCCGGTCGCCCTGCCCCCAGAGGACCAGCGTGGGGGCACTGACCCGGTAGAGGCGCTTCGAGACCCGACGGTTCGGGATCGGGAACAGGATCTTCCCCGCCATCGCCAGCCGGCGCTGCTGGCCGAGGTAGAACTCCTTGAACACCTCCATGTCCGAGAAGTCGGCGCCGCCGGTCAGGAGCGCCTGCCCATTCACCGGGTCCTGGAAGAGCAGCTCGACGAGCTGGCCGGGGAGCAGCGCGAAGATGTCCGGGATCGGGTGCTCCTCGATCCACAGTCCGGCGGCGGCGACGAGGACCAGCTTGGCGAGGTCGCCGGGCGCGATCGCGGCCATCTCCGCGGCGATCATGCCGCCCATCGAGTGGCCGACCAGATGCGGCTTCGTGAGGCCGAGGGCCGCGACCACGTCCCAGCCGTGCAGCGTGAAGTCCAGCATGTCCTCGAGGAGCTCCTCGCCGGTGGACTCGCCGTAGCCCGGCAGCTCGGGCGCGAAGACGTGATAGCGCGCGGCGAGCTGGTCGAGGAACGGGTTGTCCGCCAGCAGCCCGCCCGCGCCGTGGAAGAACACCAGGGGCATGCCGCTGCCCGCCTCGAGCACGCGGCAGCGCGCCCCTCGCTTCGTCTCGATCGTCTGCGCCTTCATTGCGGCGACTCCTGATCGCGGCATCGCGTGTGCGGTCTTGTCCGGATCGTCTGCGCCTTCATCGCGGCCACACCTGTCCGGGCTTCTCGGCGCCGGGCTGCATCTCCTCCGGATGGAGGCGCTCCTCCATCGGCTGGATCCACCAGCGGTCGTCGTCCTTCCAGTCGGGCCACAGGTTGCGGAGATGCGGCATGACCTTCTCCGCGAAGAGCTTGGTCGAGTGCCGGGTCTTCCAGTCCGGCATGTTGCCGGTGTGGAGCAGGCAGAAGAGGTGGCCGATCCGCAGCCCCTTGATGCACTCCTCGAGCTGCTGGCGCACCGTCTCCGGGCTGCCCGCGATGATGAAGCGCTCGTCCACGAGCTGCTTCCAGGTGAGGTTGGCCATCAGCTTCTGGGCCTCGAGGCGGAGCTGCGAGAGCGCGCCGTACTTGATGGTGTTCACGGTGCGGTAGCCCGGCGGGTCCGCGAACGGCGGAAACACGTGCAGGCACCGGTTGAAGAAGTAGAGGCAGTGCTCCGCGTAGAGCTCCTCGGCCTCCGCGTCGGTGTCGGCCACGCAGATGATCTGGGCGAAGGCGGCGCGGTAGGGGGAGTCGT
>JBGOVO010000377.1:0-3829 GCA_041478145.1 Methylomirabilia bacterium | reverse complement strand
GGCACCGGCGACCGCGCCACCCAGGGCAGCCCGGCCAAGATCGCCTACTGCGTGGCCGAGAACGAGGAAGCGAATCCGTGGGAGCCACTACACGTGGAGTCCGGCTTCCCGGCCAATACGAGCCTGGTCACCGTGATCGGCTGCGAGGGGCCGCACAATATCCAGGATCACTTCAGCTACACCGGGCTCGGCATCCTGAAGGTGATCGCGGGCGCCATGGGCCAGGCGGGCAGCAACAATATCCTGGCCGGCGGCCATCCCCTGCTCTCGCTGGGGCCCGAGCACGCCGCCACTATCGCGCGCGACGGCTTCACCAAGCGGCAGGTGAAGGAGTTCGTGTTCGAGCACGCGCGCTTCCCGCTGGCCCGGCTCGGCGACGAGTACCGCACGCACCTGATCCAGCGCGGCGCCAAGGACGCGCCCGACACCATGGTGCCCGCGGTGCGCTCGGCCGACGAGCTGACCGTGATCGTGGTGGGCGGGGCGGGCAAGCACTCCTGCTGGCAGCCCACCTTCGGGGATCAGACCGGGCCGGCGCGACGCCAGATCACGAGGAAGGACGGCACGCCATTGAAGTCGGTCGGCGAGCTGGTCCGGGGCTAAGGTCCGCTAGAGACGACTCTCCGGCGGCCGCCTAGCGGAGCGGGAGAGCTTCGATGCGACCGACCTCGACGACGTCCAACGGGACTCCCTCGATCTCGGTCGGCAGGATCTCGTCCGCGCGCAGCTCGCTTGGCGGGACCTTCCTGGACACGTACACGACGAGACAGTGCTCGCCGGTAGGGGTCCCCTTCCGGATGCGGATGGACTCGGCCAGCCCGACGACGTTGGGGTAGCGGAGCAGTGCGGCCTCGTGGCGCGCGCGCACCGCCGCCACCCGCAGCTCGTCCGCGTGGCTCATCACGGGCGGCTCCGTCCCGCTCGGCGCGCGCTGGGTGGCGCCGAAGAAACGCTCCCAGTGCTCTCGCTGGCGTTCACCGGCCGCTCGCTGCTCATCAGACCACTGAGGACCCGGATGTCGCTTCACGTCCCGCCTCCATTCCCAGTCCAAGGCTCGGACAAGCCCATTGTATACCGCGGCGCCATACCCGTCAGGCGCCCGACGGGTGGTGGCCGCCGGCGGCCGCGGCGACCACCACCCGACCGCGAGGCTGGCTCAGCTCGGGCGCGGGGCGGTCAGCGGGCGGACGCCCAGGGTGGTCTCGACATCGCCGATGTGGTTGAAGATCGTGATCACCGGCGAGCCGGCAAAGAGCAGCCCCACGGCGCTGAGACCGGCGTCCATTAGAAGGCTGCCGGAGTCTCCGCCGGCAGCCATGGCAGTGGTGATGATCTGGTGCCGGAACTGCGCCACCCCGGCCGCGCCGTAGCCCACTGAGATCGTGGCGTTGACAGCCAGGACCCGCCCCACCGTGATCTGGGTGGTGCGACCCGCCTTGATGACCAGGCCACCGACGAAGGCCTGGTCAACGCCCCGCGGGACCAGGACTCCGAGGATCGAAGCGGTCACGTTGCGACTGTACGTGGGCCGCGCGAGCGCGGCGTCCACCAGATTGTAGCCCGACATGCCGAACACGATCGGCTCGAACCGCTCCAGCGTGGCGATGCCGTCGGCCGGGTAGACGCCTCCGTCGAAGGGGCCGGGCTGCAGGATCAGGTCGCCTGGCTTGCCCGCGTTCACGTCGGCGAGCACGTGGTTGTTGCTCAGCACGAAGTGATCCCCGTGGGTGTCGCCGACGAGACAGCCGAAGGTGCCGGCGGTGATGTTGTGGTGGCCGATGCTGTAGCCCGGCAGGGCTGGCCGGAGGCGGGCATTGAACACGAGGGCTTCGACGTGGCCGACCTCGACCACGTCGGTCGGCACGCCGCCCAGCGTGGCCGGCACCCGCGAAGCCTCCGGCACCTCGCGAAGCGCCACCTTCTTTTCGACGAGCACGCTCAGCGCCCATTGGCCCGTGGGTGATCCCTTCGTTACCTTGAGACTCGGGGCGACCCCCACGACATTGTCCATCGCGAGGAGGTGGGCCTCGTGGATGCCCTGGACCTCGGCGATTCGCGCCGTCGCGTGGATCTCCTCGACTCGGTCGATGGCGTCGTGACGCTGGGCCCCGAAGAACGCTTGCCAGATGTCCGTCACCCGCTGCCCGGCGGTGCGCTCTGTGTCGCTCCACTGTCTAGGGCGCTCTCTCATGGCTGGCCTCCTCTGCTAGGCGATGCCGGTGGAATCACCCATGGAGCCCATGTCATCCGCAACCCTGATGCCAGAGGGAACGTGAATCACTGCACAGGCTTACGCTGGTCGATGGCACGGCGCACCATCCAGATCGCTCAGCATCTGACCACCACGCTGACCACCCGGCCGACGTGAGGAGCGGGCCCTCGGCGGAAGGCAAGCGACTCCGTGAAGGTGGTACGATGGCGAGGCGAAAGGAGCCCTTACCGTGAGCACACCCGACCGCATCACCGGCGTCCTCTCCCCGGTCGTGACCCCGTTCAAGCCCGATCTCTCCCCCGACCCCGAGCGCTTCGTCCGCCAGTGCCGCTGGCTCCTGTCGCAGGACGTGGGCCTCGCGGTGTTCGGGACGAACTCGGAGGCCAACTCGCTCTCGACCGAGGAGAAGCTGGAGCTGCTGGACCGCCTGGTCGCGGGCGGCATCGACCCGGGCCGGCTCATGCCGGGCACGGGCTGCTGCGCGCTCACCGACTCGGTGCGGCTCACCGCCCACGCGATGAAGCTGGGCGCGGGCGGCGTGCTGATGCTGCCGCCCTTCTACTACAAGGGCGTATCGGACGACGGGCTCTTCCGGAGCTTCGCGGAGGTGATCGAGCGGGTGGGCGACCGGCGGCTGCGCGTGTACCTCTACCACATCCCGCCGGTGTCGAACGTGCCCATCACGCTCCCGCTGATCGAACGGCTCCTCAAGGCGTATCCCGGCATCGTGGCGGGCGTGAAGGACAGCTCGGGCGACTGGAACAACACGAAGGCGATGCTCGACGCCTTCGCGGCCTCGGGCTTCGACGTCTTCGCGGGGAGCGAGACCTTCCTGCTCGCCAACATGCGCAATGGGGGGACCGGCTGCATCAGCGCCACCGCCAACGTGAACCCGGGGGCCATCGCGCGCCTGTTCCGGGAATGGCAGACCGCCGAGGCGGATGCCCAGCAGGCGCGCCTCGACGAGATCCGCGGGATCGTCCAGCGCTACCCGATGATCCCCGCGCTGAAGGCCACCATCGCGCGCTACGGCGGCGACGCCGCGTGGGTCACGGTGCGCCCGCCGCTGGTGGCGCTGACCGCCGAGCAGCGCGCCGCGCTTGCCGCCGATCTGGGCCGCGCCGCCTTCACCATGCCCGGGCTCGGGCTCGAGGACTAACGCCATGAACGAGCTGGCCGGTCGTCTCAACGCGCTCTGCGACGCGCTGCCCTTCCAGACGAGCTGGTACTTGAAGGATCTCGCGAGCGGGGCGCGCGCGGATCGGCTCGGCGACGTGCCGGTGCCCTCGGCGAGCACGCGCAAGATCTCCATCCTCATGGCCGCGCTCAAGGCGGTGCACGACGGCAAGCTGGCGCTGGATCTCGCCGAGCCCCACCAGATCCACCACGAGCCCGGTGCAGGCGTTGTCGCTGACGATGATCATCTGCACGAGCGCGTCGCGGAACGTGATCCAGAAGCCGGGCGTCATGTGCTGGAAGGTGCCCGAGTCGTTGTCCTGGTACTTCGCCTCGATGGTCACCTTCTGGTCCAGCGCGAGCTTGCCGTCGTGCACGGCCTTGAGCGCGGCCATCAGGATCGAGATCTTGCGCGTGCTCGCCGAGGGCACCGGCACGTCG
>JBGOVO010000240.1:0-6140 GCA_041478145.1 Methylomirabilia bacterium | reverse complement strand
GGTCGTCCAGCAGGTCCACGACGAGGTGGGAGGCCTCCTTCGCGATGTCGAGCTTCGTCGCCTTGTCGTCCGTCGTCATGGCCATGGATCCCGAGCGGTCGATCGAGAGCACCACGGCCAGGCTCGGGATCTCGATCTTCTGCTTCACCTCCATGGTCACCGGGAGGGCTTCCTCGACGGGGGTGCGGTAGTAGCCGCCGAGCCCGAAGCTCTCCTCGCCGCCCAGCATGATGAGACCGCCGCCCTGCTCGCGGACGTAGTCCCGGATGTTCTCCATCTGCTTCTTCGTCATCTTGAGCGAGGAGACGTTGGAGAGGATGAGCCCGTCGTATTTCTGCAGCCCCGCCAGGTCCTTCGGGATCTTGTCCGCCTCCACCACCGTCACGTCCACGTGCTGGGAGCGGAGCGCGGCGGCCAGGGCCTGCGCCTGGGCGCGATCCTTCTCGGCCAGCAGCACCTGCGGCCGCCCGCGCACGACCAGCGTGCCGATCGCGCGGTTGTTCTCCTCGATCGTGTCGCCTTCCACGTCCAGCGCGGCCTGGTAGACGTGGATGCCGCTCTGCTCGAGCGACTGCCGATAGGTGAAGACGTTCTTGCCCGGCGACAGCCGCACCACCTGGGAGCCGAGGAACTCCGCGTTGCGGTAGAGCGAGAGCCGGCCCTGGGTCTCGGCCTGGCTCCAGGCCACCACCTTGGCCTGGAACGGCTCGCCGAACTTCACCTCCTGGGGTAGCACCATGGACTCCACGACCACTTCCTGCGCGAACGTCAGCGGCGCCGGCACGTAGTAGATGTCGGCGCCCGCGTCCTTGGCCGCCTGCGCGACGGCGAGGGCGTTGCCCATGTTCTGCCGCCCGTCCGTGAGCAGGACGAAGCGGTTGGCCTGGCCCGCGGGCGCGGTGGCCAGCCCGAGCTGGAGCGCCTGCGCCAGGTTGGTCCCGCGCCCGGGCACCTTGGCCTGGGGGCGCTCGAGCTTCGCGGTCGGCCGGAGCGGCTGATCCACCACCGCCTCCTCGCCGAAGACCACCAGGCCCGCTTGATCGCCCGGCTGCATCGCCGACACGGACTGGGCCGCGAACCGGTAGGCGCTCTCGCGCGCGGCCAGGCTCACGCTGTCCGACACGTCCAGGAGAAAGGTCACGTTGAGCCGGTCCGCCCAGCGCGGGATGGTGGGCTTGGTCAACGCGAGGAGCAGCACCGCCAGCAGCGCGCAGCGCAGCCCGAGCGCCCACCGGTCCCCGAGCCCGCGGGGCAGCCCGAGGCGGCCGCCGGTCTGGCGCCGCCAGTAGAGGAACCCCTCCAGCGCGAAGAGGAGCAGGGCCAGGACCACGAAGAAGGGCCACAGCTCGCGCTGGATGAGCACGGGCGGCGACTCCGGCCGCACCCCCTCCACGAACGCGGGCAGCGGGGACGGGGTGAGATCCGACTCGTCGGCGTTCATGAGGTTGACCGCGACCTTCGTCTCGCCGCGCCCGGTCACGACCGCGTAGACGCCGACCTCGTCGGTCTCCGTGAAGCTCACCATGCCCCGGGTGACCTGCGCGCGGACGCTGCGCCCCGAGGGCGTGCGCACGGTGGCGGTGGTCACCCCGTGCTCCACCGGGAGCAGGATGGGCTGGCCCGTCTGCAGCTGCAGGCTCGACTGGTCGAGCCCGGCCGGATGCAGCCAGCGGAGGCTCTTGGACAGCATGAGCGGGAAGGCCACCCGCAGCGGGAAGTCGCTGCGGAACAGGTCGAAGCCGAAGAACACCGCCTTGCGGTCGCGCTCTTCCAGGGCGTAGATCAGGGGCCCGCCCACCGCTTCCACCAGGGTCTTGCCCGCGGCGAGAGGCCGGACGCGCATGGCGTCCTCGATCGCCACCTTGGCGAAGTCGATCTGGCGCATGATGGGATGCGAGCGATCCCAGTCCATGATGACGGGCGAATCGAGCCGGCCCAGCACCTCCAGCGGCACGTCCGCAGGCACCGTGTTCACGAGGACGAAGCGCCCGTTGCCGATCTTGGGCGGGCTCACGCTGTCCACCACCACGACGTCGAAGCCCTCCATGCCGCCCTGGTAGGCGTCCGGCTTGCGCACCTCGAGCTTCACCTGCGGGTCCGTGTGCAGGACCTTCTCGAGGAAGAGATTGCCGGGGCTCACCAGCAGCACCGAGATGGTGCGCGGCGGCGGGATCACCGCGTAGGCGACGTTGTCCGCGTCGAGATCGTCGGAGACGTCCAGCCGCAGCTTGAGGACGCCGCCGCGCTGCTCGCTGAACGGAACGACGATGGCGCGGCGCACCTGCGGGTCCAGGGTGAGGCTGCGCTCGGTCAGGGTCTCGTCGTCGAGGGTCAGCCGCAGCGAGAAGCTGCGGGGCTCCGCGGAGAAGTTCCCGACCGAGAAGAAGGCCTGGGAGTTGAACGCGCCGAAGTAGTTCCGCCGCACCGACAGGCTCGTGATGCCCACGTTGCTGGAGCGGCGGCCGACCCCGACCCAGCGCACGCGCACGTCCTCGCCCTGCCCCTTCACCGCGTCCGGATGCGCTCCGTCGGTGAAGACGTAGATCTCCGCCCGCGGGTCCGAGCCGACGAGCGCCCGCGCGGTGCGGAGACCCTCGGAGAGCCGGTTGGGCAGATCGTGGCCTTCCATGGAACGGAGGGCGGAGGCCACGCGGTCGTGCTCGCGCGTGAACGGCACCAGCACCTTGGGCTGCACGCCCGCCTCGATCACCATGACCTCGGCACCCTCGCCCAGCCGGCCGACGAGCCCGAGCGCCGCCCGCTGCGCCTGCACGAAGCGCGAGGGCGAGACGTCGGTGGCCTTCATGGAGGCGGAGCTGTCCATGACGATGGCCACGCGCTTGGCGCCCTGCCCCATCACGTTGACCGCGGGACGGGCCAGCGCCACCGTGAGAGCCAGCAAGGCCAGGATCTGCAGGATCAGGAGCGGATCGCGCTGCAGCCGCTGGAAGAAGGTCGAGGCCTCCCGGTCCCGCAGCGCGGGCGCCCACAGGAGCAGGCTCGACACCCGCATCTGGCGCCGCCGGACCTTCAGGAAATAGAGGAGCAGCAGCGGGACGGACAGGGTGGCCAGGAGCAGCGCGAAGGGGCTCAGGAGGTTCATGCGAGCAGGAGCCCCTTGAGCTGGCGGAGCATGAACTCCTCCACCGGCGTGTCCGTCACCACCCGGTAGTAGCCGATCTCGTTGCCGCGGCAGAACTGCTCGGCGCGCTCTAGGAACTCGCGCAGCCGCTGGTGATAGCCGCGCAGGGCCTCCGCGTCGAGCGTCAGGTCGCGCAGCTCATCGGTCTCTGCGTCGAGCAGGCGCAGGTCCCCGCCGAAGGCGGGATTCATCTCGTCGGCGGCCAGTACGTGGACGACGTGCACGTCGAAGCGCCGCTCCAGGAGCGCCTTCAACCCGCGCTCGTAGCCGGCCGGATCCATGAGGTCGGAGATCACCACCGCCAGGCCCGCCTCCCGCGAGCGCAGGGCGTAGGCGGAGAGCCCGTCGTTCAGCGAGGTGGCCCCGCCCGAGCGGAGGCGGCCCAGGAAGTCCATCAGGGGCAGCACCTGGCTCCGGCCCCGCGCCGGGCTGAAGCCCTCGGCCATGCGGTCACGCACCACGCCCACCCCCACGCGCTCGAGCCCCACCAGTCCCACGAAGCCGAGCGCCCCGGCCAGGCGCGCGGCGTGGTCGAGCTTGGCCGGCGCGCCAAACCCCATGGAGGCTGAGGCGTCCATCAGGAGGTGCAGGCAGAGGTCCTCCTCGTCGACGAACAGCTTGAGGTAGAGCCGGTCGAGGCGGGCGTAGACGTTCCAGTCCACGTAGCGCAGATCGTCGCCGACTCCGTAGGGGCGGTAGTCGGAGAACTCCACGCTGATGCCCTTGCGGGGACTGCGCCGCTCTCCCTTGACGCGGCCGCGGAAGGAGCGGCGGGAGAGCAAGCTCAGGCGCTCGAGCTGGGTGAGGAAGTCCGCCGACAATAGCTCCTGCCCGGCGCGAGCGGTGGGCACGGCGCTATTTCTCATCCAGCGACTGGAAGTACTCCTTCACCTGAGTCTGGAAGTCGCGCGGCACCTGTTCGCGCGCGATGGACTCTTCCATCATCTTCCGGTACTGCCCCAGCACGCCCATGTATTGCAGGCGCGAGGGCATCTGGGCGCCGCGGCCCAGCATGTTGGTGTCGATCCCCTGCTTGCGTCCGGGACGCGACTCGCCTTCCACGCCCACGTCGAAGGGGCTGCCCCGCAGGCGCGAGGTGGGATCGCCCTTCGGCGACCCGCTCTTGCCCCGGCCCGGCAGCAGACCCTCGCCCTCCGGGAAGTCCCCCTCGTCCCCCGGCCCCCCCTGCTGGCCGGCGCCGCGGTCGCGGCCCCGCAGGCCCCCGCGGCGCTCGCTCTCACGCCCACCCTTGAGGCCCTTGCCGTCGCGGCCGCGCTCTTCCATGGAGCGCATCTTGTTGAGCGCCCGCTCCATGGCTTCCATGGCCTTGTCGCTCTGGCCACCCTCGAGCGCCTCCATCCCCTCGTAGACATCGCCCGACCAGTTGCCCTGCCCGCCGCTGCCGTTCTTTCGCCCGAGCCGCTCCATCTCGTTGAGCAGCTCCCGCAGCTTCTCCGGCGAGACCTTCTTGTTAGGGTCGAGGCCGCCCTGCAGCGCCTTGGCCTTCTGGAAGACCATGCGCGTCTGGTTCTGGGTGAAGTCGCTCTGCAGGTCCGGGATCCGGTCGAGCTGCTCGAGCATGCGCAGGCGCTCGTCGCCCTTCTTGAGGAAGGAGTTGAAGTCGGGCGCGCGGCCGGCGAGCGACGTGTCCTTGAAGACGGCGGCCAGATCGCCGGGCTGGCTCCGGCCTCCCCCGCCGAGCCGGGGCGCCAGATTGCGCTCCTGCACGTCGGCGCGCTGCGCGGGATCGCGCCGGGTCGCCTGCTTGCGCTCCGACTGCTGCAGATCCCCGCTGCGGTCCTTGGCCTTCTCCTCCTCCTCGTCGCGGGAGACCGAGAAGTTGGGGAGGCGGCCCTGGGGGAGCGGAATCGGCGGGGCCGCCGCCAGCACCAGCCCGAGCAGGAGCGGCACCGGAACGAACTTGGCCTCGCGCGGGACGCGGCGAGGGATGATGCGCCGGGCGCCGAGCTGATCGGCGCGCGCCGCCGCGTCGGCGACCAGGGCGTCCACGATCGGTGTGCGGTCCGGGCGATCCACCCACTCGAGCGCGGTGCTCATGCGATCTTGCAACCCGTACCCGCGATCGGCGAGCCGAGCCGCCTCGGCCGGCGGCAGCCTCAGCAGGAAGCCCCAGAGCGCGCCCGCGCCCGTGCCCGCCACGAGCAGGATCGCGGCCCCCACGTAGCTCCAGAGGCCGAGCGATTCCTTGAGCAGGAGCGGGACCACCGCCGCCACCGCGCCCCAGAACAATCCGCGCAGGCCGTAGAACTCCGCCCGTCGCAGCCGAATCTGCCGGGCGACGTCCGCGACCAGCCGCTCGATCACCGTGGGACCGGGCATCGGTTGCTCCTCTCGGCTATCTCAGGAAGACCTCTTTCCCCGACCCGCTCATGCTCTCGGCGGACTCGACGATCTGCCCGATGAGATCGTCCACGTCCACGCCCTCGGCCTCGCCCTCGAAGTTGAGGATGAGGCGGTGGCGCAGCGCGGGCAGGGCCATCGCCCTCAGGTCCTCGACGCTGACGTTGAAACGCCCCTCGGAGATCGCGCGGACCTTCGCCCCCAGCACCAGGGCCTGCGCTCCGCGCGGGCTCGCGCCGTAGCGGATGAAGCGCCGCGCGGTCTCGGGCGCCCGCTCCCACTGCGGATGGGTGCCGAGGACCATGAACGACGCCAGGTCCCGCACGTGGGTGGCGATGGGAATCTCGCGCACCAGCTCGCGCATCGAGAGTACCTGCGGGCCGGTCAGGACGCGCCGCACCTCGACCTGGCGCACGTGGGTGGTACGATCGATGATCTCGGTGAGCTCCTCGAGGGCGGGATAGCGGACGCGCAGCTTGAAGAGGAACCGGTCGAGCTGCGCCTCCGGCAGCGGGTACGTGCCCTCCATCTCGATGGGGTTCTGCGTGGCCAGTACGAAGAACGGTTCTTCCAACCGGTAGGTGCGCTTGGCAACCGTGATCGAGTGTTCCTGCATGGCTTCCAGCAGCGCCGATTG
>JBGOVO010000191.1:0-7365 GCA_041478145.1 Methylomirabilia bacterium | reverse complement strand
TCGTGGACGGCGGCCCCGGCGGCGCGCGGCGGTTCGACGTGGGCGAGCGCGTGCTCGCGCCCTTCCTCTGGAACCGGCCGCTCGTCCACCTCGACGCCGTCGCGCTCTCGCACTGGGACGTCGATCACTCCGGAGGGCTGGCCGCCGTGCTCACGCGATTCAGCGTCGGGGAGTTCTGGGAGAGCGGCCGTCCGCCCCCCGCGGGCGCCCCGGAGACGGCGGCCGCGCTGGTCCGATCGAGAGCCCCGCGGCGCGTGCTGGCCGCCGGCCAGCGCCTCTGGCTCGGCCGGGCGCTCATCACCGTGCTCGGCCCCGCCCCGGGGCCGCCCCAGGCCGCCAACGATCAGTCGCTGGTCTTGCGGCTCGACTGGCGCGGCGTCTCGGTCTTGCTGCCGGGCGATCTGGGCGCGCGCGGCGAGGCGCTCCTGCTGGAGCGCGCCGGCCCGCTCCGGGTCTCGGCGCTCAAGGTGGCCCACCACGGGAGCCGCTCCTCGTCGGGCGCCCCCTTCCTGGCCGCGGCGCGGCCGCTCGTCGCGGTGGTCTCGGTCGGCGCTCGCAATCCGTTCCGCCACCCGAGCACGGAGACGCTCGGCCGGCTCGAGGCCGCGAGGGTGCGCGTCTACCGCACCGACCGCGACGGGGCCGTCATCCTCGAGACCGACGGGCGGATCCTCCGCGTGACCGCGTGGGCCCGCGGCGTGACCGAGACGTTCCGCCTGGACGACCCGGAAAACACCACGGCCCCCGAGTGACCGGGGGCCGTGAGTGGGACGCGACGGGAAAGCGGGAGGCGGTTACGTCTCGAAGGCGCGCTCGTAGTGCGCGCGCAGCCGCTCCAGCTCCTCGGGATCGAGACGCATGCCGAGGGAGAGCCCCATCTCTCCCAGGATGGTCTTGATCTCGTTCAACGACTTCTTGCCGAAGTTCTTGGTCTTGAGCAGCTCGGACTCGGTCTTCTGCACGAGGTCCGCGATGGTGCGGATATTGGCGGTCTTGAGGCAGTTGGAGGCCCGCACCGACAGCTCGAGCTCGTCCACGTTGCGGAAGAGGTGCTCGTTCACCTCGCTGCGCGGCGGCGGCTCCGCCCCCGGCTCGACGCCCTCCGTCTCCGGCAGGGTGGCCTGCGGGAAGTCGATCAGCAGGGTGAACTGGTCGTCGAGGATGCGCGAGGCGTCCGCCACCGCCATCTCGGGCGTCACGGTGCCGTTCGTCCACAGCTGCATGATGAGGCGCTCCTGCCCGCCGGGGGCCTGGCTCTCGACCTGGAAGTTCACGCGCTTGACGGGCGCGAAGTCGGCGTCCATGAGCATGGCGTTGATGGGCAGCGCCTCCGGCTCGCGCTTCTCGGCCGCCTGGTAGCCGCGCCCGCGCTCCACGCATACCTCCATCTCGAGGCTGCCGTCCTTGTCCAGCGTGGCCAGCGCCACGTCCGGCGTCAGGACCTCCACGTCGGGATCGGGCTCGAAGTCGCGCGCGGTCACCGTCCGCACCCCCTGAGCCTTGAGCCGGAGCAGCTTCGGCCGGTTGACGTGGAGGGTGAACACGACCTTGCGGAGGTTGAGGATGATGTCGAGGGTGTCCTCCCTGACGCCGACCAGGTGCGAGAACTCGTGGAGCACGCCCTCGATCTTGACCCACGTGGGGGCGGCGCCCGTGATGGACGACAACAGCACCCGGCGGTAGGCATTGCCCGTCGTCAGGGCGAAGCCCGGCTCGAACGGCTCGATGGCGATCTTCCCGTAGCCGCGCTCACGGGCAAGCCACTCGTGACGGACTGGAAGCAGCAGCTCCTGCATTGGGGTTCCTCCTCGGAAAATCAGGGGCGGGTCGCCCCAGGCCGGTCATTATACCAGGGAACCCCGGGGCCGCCACCCTTCACCGCCTCCCGGTTTGACTGATAATAGAAGCCCGGCCAGAATAAGGGGAAATAATGATGGAGCGCCCCCGATCGCTGAAGGCTTGGGGAAAGCCCTCCCGGCACCCCGCGCCCACCTGGCGGACCGCCGTCGGCTTCGTGGTCGTGGTGTGCGTGCTCTCCCTGCTGCTCGAGGGCTGGTGGATCCTCAGCGTGCCCGGCCCCCTCCGCTTCACGTCGCGGGTCGTCGAGGTGCCGGCCCACAAGGGGGTCGTGGAGGTGGCCGAGATCCTCGACGACGCGGGCGTGATCCGCAGCCGCGTGGGCTTCGTCCTGCTCGCGCTGGCCCGGGGCAGCTTCCGGAGCCTCAAGGCGGGCGAGTATCAGATCCCGCCGGGCACCAACACGGTGCGGGTGCTCGAGCTGCTGGAAGGCGGCCAGGTGCTGCAGCATTTCCTCGTGTTCCAGGAAGGCAGCACGCTCGGCGAGCTGGCGCGCCTGCTCGCGACGGAGCGTCTGGTCGCGGCCGACGACATCCTGCGCGTGGCCAAGGACGCGGTCTTCCTCAAGACGCTCGACATCCCGGCCGACTCGGTCGAGGGCTACCTCTTCCCGGACACCTACCAGTTCGTCAAGGGCATGACGGCCGAGGAGATCCTGGCGCGCATGGTGGCGCGCATGCGGGAGAAGCTCTCGCCCGAGATCGTGGCCGAGGCGCGCGCCCGCGAGTTCACCCTGCACCAGATGCTGACGCTCGCCTCCATCATCGAGAAGGAAGCGGTGGAGTCCAGCGAGATGCCGCTCATCTCGGCGGTGTTCTGGAACCGGCTCAGGCGCGACATGCCGCTGCAGGCGGACCCGACCGTGCAGTACGCGGTGGGCAAGGACCGGAAACGCCTCACCCGTGAAGACCTGCAGACGGACTCGCCCTACAACACCTATCGCCGCCAGGGGCTCCCGCCCGGGCCCATCGCGAGCCCGGGGCGGGCCGCCATCCAGGCCGCGGTCCGACCCGCCAAGGTGAACTATCTCTACTTCGTGGCGATGGACGATCGGCATCATCAGTTCTCGACGAACCTCGCCGATCACAACGCGGCGGTCGCCCGCTACCGCCTCGCGCGCACGCGCTAGTTCTCGGCCCGCCTGTCCTAACGGCCGGGCGGGGGCCGGGGGGCGCCCTCCTGGAGCACGCTGAGCCGCAACCCGCTACGCCATCTCTATCGAGCCACGAGATGGGCCGCGCCTCGCTTCGCTACTTCGCAGAAGACACGGCTCCAGGAGGGCGCCCCCCGGCCCCCGCCCGCCCTTCCGTCGTCGGCCGCACCTCGGGGCTCCGGGGCGAGGCGGTGCGGTTGTCAGGGTTGGGGGTGGGTGCTATAAACGAGCGAGTTATGGCACCGGGAGACGAGTCGCCTACCCTCTCCATGCTGCGAACGGTCGCGCCCGCGGTGGCGCGCCGCGCGCCGGCCGAGCCCTTTCCCCCGCTCTACCGCGCAGTTCGCGGCGCCTGTGCCCCGGTGCTGCGGGGGCTCTTCGATCTGCGGGTGGAGGGGGTGGAGCGGCTGCCCGCCTCGGGCTCCTTCATCCTGGCCGCCAATCACCATAACTATCTGGACGGCGTGGTGCTGGGTGTCGCGGTGCCGCGGCCCATCGCGTTCCTCGTCATGCCGCGCGTGTTCCGGGCCACGCCGCTCCATCCCTCGTTCCACCGGCGCATCGGCTCGATCCCGGTGAACCTGGAGCGGCCGGATCCCGGCGCGATCAAGCGCGTGCTGCGGGTGCTGGACGCCGGCCGCGTGGTCTGCATCTTTCCCGAGGGCCCGTTCAGCCAGGAGGGCCGGCTCGTCTCGGGCCAGCCGGGCGCGGCCATGATCGCCCTGCGGGCGGGCGTGCCCATCGTGCCGGCCGCCATCGAGGGCACGTTCGAGGCCCTGCAGGCGCGCCGGTTCTACCTGCCGCGCCGGTGGCCCCTCTCGGTGCGCTTCGGCGAGCCGCTCCACTTCGGACGACCCCGCCACCGGCCGATCGCCCGCGCGGAGCGTGAGGAGATCACCCATCGCATCATGTCGGAGATCGCCGCGCTGCTGCGCCCGGCCTCCGAGCCCGCCGCGGCGGCCGGCCGCGCGGGTGCCTCGTGACCGCCGCCGGCACGCCGCCGGGAAAGGCCTGGTCCGGGCGCTTCTCCCAGGGGGCCGATCCCGCCGCGGAGGCGTTCACCTCCTCGCTGTCCGTCGACCGGCGGCTCTGGCCCTACGATCTGGCGGGCAGCGCGGCGTGGGCGCGGGCCCTCGAGCGGGCGAAGCTGATCACCGAGGTGGAGCTGGAGGGCCTGCTCGCGGGCCTCGAGGCGGTGCGGGCCGAGCTGGAGGACGGCACCTTCCCCTTCCGGCGCGAGCTCGAGGACATCCACATGAACGTGGAGCGGCGGCTCGTGGAGCTGGCGGGCCCGGTGGGCGGCAAGCTCCACACCGGGCGCTCGCGCAACGACCAGATCGCCCTGGATGAACGTCTCTATCTCCGAGAAGTCATCGACCAGGTGGACGCGGGCCTCGGCGAGGTGGAGCGCGCGCTGGTGGCCCAGGCCGAGAAGCACCGCGAGATCCCGATGCCCGGCTACACCCACCTGCAGCGGGCACAGCCCGTGCTGCTGGCCCATCACCTGCTCGCCTACGTGTTCATGCTCGAGCGCGACCGCCAGCGCTTTCGCGATGGCCGCGCGCGCGTCAACGTGATGCCGCTCGGGGCCGCCGCCCTGGCCGGGACCGCCTTCGCCATCGACCGCGAGGCGCTGGCTCGCGACCTGGGCTTCAGCAGCCCCAGCCCCAACAGCATGGACGCGGTCGCGGACCGCGACTTCCTCGTGGAGTTCCTCGCCCACGCGGCGATCCTCGGCATGCACTGCTCGCGGCTGGCCGCCGACCTCACCCTGTGGGCGACCGCCGAGTTCGGCTTCGTGGAGTTCTCCGACGCCTTCGCCACCGGCTCGTCGATCATGCCGCAGAAGAAGAACCCCGACGTGGCCGAGCTGATCCGGGGCAAGACGGGACGCCTCTACGGCAACCTGACCGCGGTCCTCACCACGATGAAGGGGCTGCCGCTCACCTACAACTCCGACATGCAGGAGGACAAGGCGCCGCTCTTCGACACCGTGGACACGCTGGAGGCGATCTTGCGCGTGTTGCCGCCCATGCTCGGCTCGCTGTCCTTCCGGGCGGAGCGCATGCGGGACGCGGCGGGGGCCCACTACTCGACCGCCACCGATCTCGCCGACTATCTCGTCCGGCAAGGCCTGCCCTTCCGGGAGGCGCACGAGGTGGTGGGCAAGGCGGTGCGCCACGCCATCGCGCGGGGCCGCGAGCTGGGCGATCTGCCGCTCGAAGAGCTGCGCCAGTTCTCCTCCCTGATCGGCCGCGACGTCTACGCGGCGCTCACCGTGGAGGCCTCGCTGCGCGCGCGCGCGGTGGTGGGCGGGACCGCCCCGGACGCGGTGCGCCAGCAGCTCGCGCAGGTCAAGGCGCTGCTCGAGCGCGGGTCCGGCGGGTGAGGCCGGGCGCGCGGCGCCTGCTGGCCCTGCTCCTGGCGGTGGGCGCGCTCGGCGCCTGCGGCAAGAAGGGGCCGCCGGTGGCCCCCGAGCTGCGCGTCCCCACGGGCCCCGCGGCCCTGCACGGAGCGGTGGACGAGCAGGCCATCGTGGTGAGCTGGACCGCTCCCCGCACGCGGGTGGACGGCACCCGGCTCCGCGCGATCGCGCTCTACAAGCTCTACCGGCGCGAGGAGGCCGAGGCGGGACCGGCCCGGTCGGCCATGCTCTCCTCCGGACGCATCGTGGGCTACGACGAGATCGCGATCATCCGCCCGGAGGCCCCCGCCCCCGCGCAGGTTCAGGGCTCCTCCGTGACGTGGGTGGACCGGCGCGCCCTCTCGGTGGGGCGCCGCTACGTCTACGTGGTCACCGCGGAGGACACGCTCGGGCGGACGAGCGGGCCCTCGGAGCGCCTGATCGTTCCCTTCCTGGCCGCCCCGAAGGCGCCGCGGGGGCTCAGCGCGGCCCCGGGCGATCGCCGCGTCAGCCTCGCGTGGCAGCCGCCCGCCGAGCTGATGGACGGCTCCCCCGTCACCGGCGAGCTCCGCTACGTCGTCCTGCGCGGCGGCCCGACCGGGCCGCTCGCGCCGATCACACCGGAGCCGGTCGGCGGGACGATGTTCACGGACACGGGGGTCGACAACGACACCGACTATCGCTACGCGGTGCGCGCGGTGCGCGTGGAGGCGGCGGCCACCGCCGCCGGCGAGGCGTCCGCCGCGGTCACGGTGGCCGCGACGAACACGACGCCCCCGAGTGCGCCCACCGCGCTCGTGGCGGTGCCGTCGCCGGGCGCGGTGCGCCTGGCCTGGAACCCGAGCCCGGAGGCGGATGTCGCGGCCTACGCGGTCTATCGCGCGGGCGAGAGCGGGGAGTTCCTGCGCATCGCCACCACGCTCCGGGTCGGCACCGTGTATACGGACCGCGACGTCCAGGCGGGCACGATCTACCGGTACGCGGTGACCGCGCTGGACACCGCGCGGCGGCCCAACGAGAGCGCGCGGTCCAACGTGGTCTCGGTGCGCGTCCCGTAACCCCTAGACCTCGTTCTGCCAGACCTGCTCGGGCTGCTGCCGGCGCCGCAGCAGGGTGAGCGCGCCGTCGGGGGCGAGCATGACCTCGGGCGCCTGCGGGTAGGAGTTGTAGTTGATCGTCGCCATCCACGCGCAGTAGGCGCCGGCTCCGCCCACCACGACCAGGTCGCCGATCTGCGGGCGCGGGACCCAGCGCGGCATCAGGGCTTCGGGATCGCCGGGGGCCGGGGTCAGGATGTCGCCGGCCTCGCAACACGGGCCCACGAAGACCACCGCGGCCTGCGGCCGGCCGGTGGCCAGCACGTCGATCGGGTGCTGGGCGCCGTAGAGCGAGGGCCGGGTGATCTCGGGCATGCCCGCGTCGAGCTTGGCGAAGCAATAGCCCTCGGCCCCGGTGTCCGCCACGTCCACGCAGGAGGCGACGATGACGCCCGCGTTGGCGACGAGGAAGGTGCCGGGCTCGATCTCCAGATGGAGCGCCCGGCCGTCGCGCGCGCGGAAGGCCTCGATCTCGCGCCGGATGTGCGCGCCCACGTCGGCCATGTCCACCGAGGGCTCCTCCGGCATGCGGCCGACCTTGAAGCCGCCGCCCAGGTTGACGGTCGCGACGTCCGGCAGCGACGCGACCAGGTCGAGGGTCATCCGCGCGCAGCGCTTCCAGACCTCCGGATCGGTGCCGGAGCCGACGTGCGAGTGCAGCCGGCGGATGCGCAGCTCGTAGCGCGTGGCGAGCGCGGCCACCTCGCCCATCGCCTCGTGCCAGATACCGAAGCTCGAGGCGGGCCCGCCGGTATTGGTGCGCTTGGTGGAGCCGGTGCCGAGACCCGGGTTCACGCGCACGGATACCTCGCGGCCGGGCGCGATCCGCCCGAACTCCTCGAGCTGGTGGAGCG
>JBGOVO010000399.1:0-3512 GCA_041478145.1 Methylomirabilia bacterium | reverse complement strand
GCGTGAGCCGGATTCGCTACGACCGGCTCCCCACGGAGCGCGCGGATCCGCGGACCGGAGGGCTCGATCGCCTCCCGGCGACTCAGATCGCCCGGCTGATGAACCGCGCCGACCGCCGCGTGGTGCGCGCGGTGGGCCGCGCCGCGCCCGCCCTCGGCCGCGCGGTGGACTTGATCGTCCGCGCCCTATCGCGGCGCGGCCGGCTCATCTTCGTGGGCGCGGGCACCAGCGGGCGCCTGGGCGTGCTCGAGGCCGCCGAGTGCCCGCCCACCTTCGACACGCCGCCGTCGCTGGTGCAGGCCGTCATCGCGGGCGGCAAGCGCACCGTGTTCCGTTCCTCGGAGGGCGCGGAGGACAACGCCGCCGACGGGGCGCGCCAGATCCGCCGGCGCGTGCGGCCCGGCGACGTGGTGGTGGGCATCGCGGCCAGCGGCGTGACCCCGTTCGTGCGCGCGGCCTTGAAGGAGGCGCGGCGCCGCGGCGCGGCCACCGCGCTCGTCACCTGCAACCCGGATGTGCCGGCCTCGGCGGCCCGCGTGGTCATCGCGCTCGGCGTCGGCCCCGAGGTGCTCACGGGCTCCACGAGGCTCAAGGCCGGCACCGCGACCAAGCTCGCGCTCAACACGCTGACCACCGCGTCCTTCGCGCGCCTCGGCAAGGTCTACGGCAACCGCATGGTGGACCTGCGCCCCCGCTCGGCCAAGCTACGCGCCCGCGCGCTGCGCCTGGTGTGCCAGATCGGCCGCGTGCCCCCGCGCGACGCCGAGCGCCTCCTCAAGGCCGCCGGCGGCCGCGCCAAGGTCGCCATCGCCATGGCCCGCCTGCGCCTGGACGCCCCCGAAGCCCGCCGTCGGCTCCGCCGCGCCGCGGGCTCGCTCCGGCAGGTCCTGGACGCGCGGCGGTAGTTTGGGGTCAGCGGACGAAATCGGTGATCGCCGGGATCACCGTGCGCGCAGCTTCCTCCATCAGCCAGTGGCCCGAGCCGACGACCACCTGGCCGCGCACGTCGGAGGCCACCAGCTTGGCCTGCTCGATGAGGAAGGTGCCGCCGGCCTTCTCGCCCGAGAGGACCAGCATCGGCATGGTCAGCCGCGTCTGGCCCATCCGGGCGAAGTCCTCCGCGTCGCGCTCGAAATTGCGGAAGTACTCGAAGCCGGCGCGCATGGCCCCGGGCTGGGCGTAGGCCTTCGCGTAGATGCGGCGATCGGCCTCGGGCACCGAGCGCTTCCGATCGGCCGCGAAGTCGTTCCAGAAGTGCTCGAGGTAGATCCGCTCGCGTCCCTTCACCAGCGCCAGCGGCACGTCGCCGTAGAAGTGGAAGTGCCACAGGTCGCGCAGGAGCCACACGTTCTTCCAGTCGCCGATGCCGGGCAGGAAGGCGTCCATCAGCACCACCCGCTCGGTGGCCATCGGGAACTGCGCGGCATAGGCGTAGGCCACCATCAGCCCGATGTCGTGGCCGACGATGCGGACGCGATCGAGTTTCAACGCCACGGTCAACTCGTGGATGTCCACCGCCATGGTCTTCTTGTCGTAGCCAGCCGGCGGCTTGGCCGATCCGCCGGCGCCGCGCAGATCGGGCACGATGACGGTGTGACGCTGGGCGAGCGACGGCATGATCGGACGCCACATGTGGCCGGTCTCGGCGTAGCCGTGCAGCAGGACCACCGGGCTGCCCTCGCCGCCGATGAGATAGCGCAGCCGCACCCCGTTGACCTTGGCGAACCGCTCGGCAAAGCCGTGGAATTTGTTCATGCGCCCGAGGATCTGCTCGAAGAGGTGCCGCGTCAAGCAGCCTGAGGCCCGGCGCCGGGGTGACGTCGCCCCGGCGCCGGGCCCATCGTCTGCGAAGCCGCTGCCGGATTACTGCAGCGGCGGAGGGGGAGGTACCGGCGGCACGGCGGCGACGCGCGGGATCCACACCCACTGGTAGGCGGTGTAGACGCCGTCACCGCGCAGCTCGTACCGGCCGTGGGGGTAATACACGACGTTGCTGTACGTCGGGCTATATACCTGCACAGGCGGCGGAGTCGTCACGATCACCTGACGGTACACGGGAACGGGTCGCTCGATCACGACCGGCGCCGGGTGAGCGAAGACGGGCCGGGGAGCCAGAAACCCTCCGACCACCTGATTGAAGACGGCGAAGGAAGCCAGGCCGAGGGCCACGTTCGTGGCCGTGCCCGCATACGCGGCCGGGACGGCCACGCCGACCAGCAGCGCGACCACCAGAGCCATCGCCATCAGCTTTCGCATGGGGTGCACCTCCTTCTGTGCCCCCTGAGACGGAAGCCCCCGGCCGGCTATTTACTCCCCGCCCTACGAATGGCTGGGGCCGGCGGTATCTTCAGCGCGCACCGGCGTTTTCCCGCGGAGGAAGTCGAAGTCGCAGCCCTCGTGGGCCTGGAGCACGTGGTCGAGGAAGAGGCGGCCGTAACCCCGCGTGTAATGAGGTGGCCGGGGCTTCCACTGGCCCCGGCGGCGGGCCAGCTCGTCGTCGGGAACCCGCAGGGTCAGCCGGCGGTTCGGTATATCCAGCTCGATCTCGTCGCCGTCCTTCACGAGCGCCAGCGGCCCGCCCGCCTCGGCCTCCGGCGAGACGTGCAGCACCACGGTGCCGTACGACGTCCCGCTCATGCGCGCGTCCGAGATGCGCACCATGTCCTTCACGCCCTTCTGCAGCAGCTTGCGCGGGATCGGCGCCGCGCCCCACTCCGGCATGCCGGGCGCGCCCTTCGGCCCCACGCGCTTGAGCACCAGCACCGACGTCTCGTCCACCACCAGATTCGGATCGTCGATGCGCGCGTGCAGATCGGCGTGGTCCTCGAACACCACCGCGCGCCCGCGATGGGTCAGGAGATGCGCGGAGGCCGCGGACTGCTTCAGCACCGCGCCGTTCGGGCACAGGTTGCCGGTGAGGATGGCGGTGCCGCCCTCGCCCGAGATCGGCACGGCGAGCGAGCGGATGACGTCCTCGTTGTAGTTCACCGCCCCCTCGTTGTTGGCGGCGATGGAGTTGCCGGTCACCGTGAGCGCGTCGCGATGGAGCAGCGGCAGCAGCTCCTTCAGCACCACCGGCAGCCCGCCCGCGTAGAAGAAGTCCTCCATCAGGTACTTGCCCGACGGCCGCACGTTCAGCAGCATCGGGGTGGTGCGCGACAGCTCGTCGAAGCGCGTGAGCGGCAGGTCCACGCCCGCGCGCCCCGCGATGGCGATCAGGTGGATGATCGCGTTGGTGGAGCCGCCGATCGCCATGCCGGTGCGGATGGCGTTGTCGAAGGCCTCGCGCGTCAGGACCTTCGAGGGCTTGAGGTCCTCGGCCACCATCTCCATGATGCGCCGCCCGCTCATCTCGGCCAGGGCGAGCCGCCGCGAGTCCGGCGCGGGAATGTTGGCGCTGCCTGTCAGTGTCATACCCAGCGCCTCGGCCAGACTGGTCATGGTCGATGCCGTTCCCATGACGGTGCAGTGACCGGCGCTGCGCGAGATTCCGCCTTCGATCTCGCACCACT
>JBGOVO010000300.1:0-5042 GCA_041478145.1 Methylomirabilia bacterium | reverse complement strand
AGCCCATCACGTGCGCGCAGTGGCCCGCGTAGCCCTGCAGCCCGCGCAGGTGGAGCGCGGGGTGCGCCATCACCTGGCGGCCCAGGTCGCGCGCGGGCTCACCCGGCTGCACGCCGGTGCGGCGGCCGCCCACGTCCACGTCCACCAGCACGTTGAGCACGAGCCCGGCGCGCGTCACCGCGTCGCCCAGCTCCCGGATATTGTCGGGATGGTCCACCACCACCAGCGTCTCGGGCTGGCGGCGCAGCACCCCCACGAGCCGCCCGATCTTCTCCGGCCCCACCACCTCGGTCGTGATCAGGAGATTGCGCACGCCCGCGGCGGCCATCACCTCCGCCTCGCCTACCTTGGCCACGCAGACGCCGACCGCGCCGGCCGCCACCTGGCGGCGGGCGATCTCGGGGCACTTGTGCGTCTTGGAATGCGGGCGGAGCTTCTTGCCGGCCGCCTTCACGTGGGCCGCCATCTTCTGCACGTTGCGCTCGAAGCGGTCCAGGTCGAGCAGCAGCGCGGGCGTGGGGATCTCGGCACGGGTCATGGCGGAGGGAGCATACCACGCACCGGGAAGAGCCCGGGCGCCGCGGGGAACTAGCCGCGGGCGACTAGGTGAGCGACGCCCAGTGGCTCCGGAAGGCCTGCACGCGCTGCCGCGCTTCCCCATCGCCCGAGCGCGCCGCCAGGTCCGTGGCGACGGCAAGCGCACGCCGGACCACGGCCTGGTCGCCGAGGCGCCCGAAGGCGTCGCCCGCGGCGAGCACGCCGTCCAGCGAGCCCTGGCGCCGCGCGCGGAGGAGCGCGGTGAGATAGGCGCGCCGCGCCCGAGGCTCGAAGACGTCCCGCAGTCCCGCGGCGCGGCCCGCGCGAAGCGCCGCGTCGCCGACCGCGATCATGCCCAGCCACCCGCGGCCCACATGGGCCGCCACGTAGGCCTCGCGCCAGGCCGCCTGGGCCGCCGGCACGTCGCCCCGCTGGAGAGCCTGGTCCATCGCCTCGATTTGCGGCACCCAGTCAGCCCGACCAGCGTCGGCTGAAGCAGGTGGGATCATCGCCAGCGCGAGGGCGCCGATCATCAAGAGCAGGAGAAGGGGTGAGGCCTGCGTCCGTCGTCTCATGACCGCCTCCTCGTGAGGGTCGAGCATCCGGCCGTAGCGGCTAGCACCGGCCATGCCAGAGGCCAAGTCCTCGAAAACGCGAAAAAAGCGAGACGGTAGTGTCGGCGTCGAGACGGGAATGATGCCCGGCGGCGGCAAAATGCCTGACACTGGCGGCGCCGTGTATGATGGAGCGCTTGAAGACGCTCGTCGCGCTCGCCCCGGCCACCCTGCTCTGCCTGTGGGCCGCCGTCGCCCGCGCCGAGGACATCAATCCCGACCGGCCGGATCTCACCACGAGCGCCGAGATCGTTCCGGTGGGCGCGATCCAGATCGAGACCGGCCTCGAGTACGAGCGGGCGCGCGTGGGCGGCGGCCCGACCGAGCAGCAGCTATCCGTCCAGGCCGTGCTCCGCGCCGGCCTCACCACCGCGCTGGAGGTCTCGCTCGACGGCGAGCCGTTCGTGTGGCTGCGCGCGGGGCGGGAGGACAGCGGCAGCGGCGACTACACTCTCGGCCTGAAGTACCGCTTCCTCGATGCGGCCGCCGACGGCGGCGGGCCCGCCCTCGCGGTGAAGCCGTTCGTGAAGCTGCCCACCGCGCGCGCGCCGATCGGCAGCGAGCGGCCCGATTTCGGCGCGCTCCTCCTGATGAGCCTGGGCCTGCCGTGGGGGCTCGGCCTCGACGCCAATGCGGGCGTGGCCGCGATCGGGCAGACGCAGCCGAACGGCTTCCTCCCGCAGGGCATCGTATCGGGATCGTTCTCGTGGGCGGTGACCGAGCGGCTCTCGACGATCACGGAGCTGTTCTTCGCCACCCGGGAAGAGCGCGACAGCCGTGCGAGCCTGCGCGCCACGCTCGCCGTGATCTACAAGCTGACGCCGCGGCTCGCGCTCGACGCCGGGGTGCGCACCACCCTCACCGGCCCGGGGCCCGACTGGGCCGCGCTCGTCGGCCTGAGCGTGCGGCTCGGGCGCTGAGGCCGGAGGTCACGCCGGGTCGATGCTCACCCGATCCGGCAGCTCGTTGACGTCGCCCGGCGCGCGCGGGAAATGCCGCCGCAGGACGGCGCCCACCTCGGCGACCGCGTGCAGCAGCCCGTCGCGCGGCCGCTCCTCCCTGAAGTGCGCGAGCACCGCGTCCACCAGGCGCTCCCAGTACACCTGGCCCACGCGCTCGTGGATTCCGCGGTCACCCAGCACGGCCAGCTTGTGGTCCTCGACGCTCACATAGATGAGCACCCCGTGGCGCGCG
This sequence comes from Methylomirabilia bacterium, assembly GCA_041478145.1. Lineage (GTDB taxonomy): Bacteria > Methylomirabilota > Methylomirabilia > Rokubacteriales > CSP1-6 > CAMLFJ01. The sequence continues at coordinate 2,697 of JBGOVO010000300.1, read as the reverse complement.
GCGGTCCGATGCATGCCGAGCCGCTCGAACACCGCGACCCCACGGGCCATCGCCTCACCCGGGCAGCGCGCGTCGAGTTGCACGCGGATCTCGGCCGAGGTCGCGGACTCGGCCGCGGCGACGGCCGCCGCCACCGCGTCCAGATCGGCCTCGCTCAAGAATCGCCGCACCCAGCGGGGATGACGCGCCATCACCAGCTCCCGCTCGAGCCGCCGCCGCCGAAGCTGCCGCCACCCCCGCTGAACCCGCCACCGCCCCCGCCGCCGCCACCCCCGAAGCCGCCACCGAAGCCGCCGCCGCCGAGCCCGCCGCCGACGAAGGGCCCGCCCCAGCCCCAGCCCGACGAGCCGCCGGTGTAGCCGCGGCGTCGCAGCGCGGCGTTCTGGATGCGGTTCTGCACGAGGACGAACAGGAGGAGGCCCACGAACACCAGGCCGAGGACCTCCCGCCAGCCGAAGCCGTGGGTGGGCTGCCCGCGATTGGGCCCGGGCGGCCGCTGGTAGGTTCCCGCGATCGCGCGATCGATCGAGTCGAGGCCGGCGCCGATGCCCTCCGCGATGCGCCCTTCCCGGAAGCGGGGCGCTACCACGTCGCGGAGAATGGAGGACGAGACCGCGTCGGTCAGGCCGCCCTCGAGCCCGTAGCCGACCTCGATGCGCATCTTCCGGTCGTCGAGGAAGACCAGGAAGATGACCCCGTTGTCGAGGCCTTTCTGACCAATGCGCCAGGCCTTCGCCAGGCGGATCGAGTAGTCCTCCAGGCTCTCGCCCTCGAGCGAGCGGAAGATCGCCACCACCACCTGGTTGCGGCTGCTCGCCTCGCGGGCGATCAGCCGCTGCTCGAGGCGCTCGCGGTCGGCGGATGCCAGCGCGCCCGCGTAGTCGTTGACGCGGCGGTCGGGCGGCGGCGGGATTCGCAGCGCCGCCGCGCCCGGCGCGGCCAGGAGAGCCAGCAGCAGCAGCGCGAGAGCAGCGTGGCGGAGCACGAGGGCTCCCCCGATTCGCCCGCTAGCCTGGACCATTCATGCGCGACACTGGTGAAGCCGGCCGGGTGGCGAGCGGGTGACGCAGGCCGAGCCGGCAGGGCGACCCCGGCGACAGGACCCGGCCGCCTCGCGTGTGATCGCTCATGAATGGTTCAGGCTAGAACTTCACCTTGGGGGCTTCCTGGCTACCCGGCGCGGCCTCGAAGTAGGCCTTCTCCTTGAAGCCGCGGAAGGACGCGACCAGGCTGCCGGGGAAGAGCCGGAGCCGGGTGTTGTAGTCGCGCACCGCCTCGCTGTAGCGCATGCGCTCGACCGCGATGCGATTCTCCGTGCCCTCGAGCTGGCTCTGGAGCGTCAGGAAGTTCTGGTTGGACTTGAGCTCGGGATAGCGCTCGACGGTGACGAGCAGCCGGCTCAGCGCGCCGCCCAGCTCGGCCTGGGCCCGCTGGAACTTCTGGAACGCGGCGGGGTCGTTGATCAGCTCGGGGGTGACCTTGATGCCGGCCACGCTGGCCCGCGCCTTCGTCACCTCTTCCAGCACGGTGCGCTCCTGGGTCGCGAAGCCCTTGACGGTCTCCACCAGGTTCGGGACCAGGTCGGCGCGGCGCTGATAGACATTCTGCACCTGCGCCCACTTCTCGTTGACCGACTGCTCCTGGGCCACGAGCTGGTTGTTGATGCCGATGGCCCAGCCGATGCCGCCGACGATGATCAGGACGATCACGGCGAGAACGATCAGTCCGGTTTTCATGGCGTCAGTATACCTCCGGTCAGAGATCGTTACCCGAGTAGGACTGGTTGAACGACTTGTTGCAGAGCGGGAAGTCCGGGACGATGTTCTTCAGCAGGGCGTAGGACAGCGGCCGCCAGTTGAGAAAGGACGGGTCCATGATCTTGACCCGATGGAGCCGGCCGGTCGCGTCCGCCATCACCCAGTGCAGGATGGCGCCGCGCCAGCCCTCCACCACCCCGAAGGCGGGCTCGAAGGGCGGGAGCGGGCCGAGCGGCGCGGCCAGCGGGCCCGCAGGCAGCCGCGTCACCGCCTCGCGGATGAGCCGCACCGATTCCCGCGCCTCCTCGACCCGCACCAGGGTCCGCGCCTTGACGTCGCCCGACTCGAAGACGGGCACCCGCACCGCCAGGTCCCCGTAGGCGGCGAAGGGATGGTCGCGCCGGACGTCGGCGTCGATGCCCGAGGCGCGCGCGACGTAGCCGAGCACGCCGTGGTCCCGCGCGATCCGCGTGGTCAGCCGGCCGGTCCCTTCGAGCCGGTCCATGACGAGGGTGTTCTCGAGCGCGAGCGCGACGATCTCGTCGAAGTCGCGGAGGGCCGCCGCCAGCTCTCCGGGCAGATCCAGGCCGGCCGGCAGGTCGTGGCCGACCCCGCCGGGGACGACCCCGCCGCGGAGCAGCCGGTTGCCGGTGAGGCGCTTGTTGAGCCGCAGCAGCCGCTCGCGGATACGGAAGCAGTGCGAGTGCGCCACCGCGTAGCCGGTGTCGTTGGCGATCATGCCGAAGTCGCCCACGTGGTTGTAGAGACGCTCCATCTCCAGCAGGATCACGCGCAGCCAGCGCGCGCGCTCCGGCACCTGGACTCCGGTGGCCGCCTCCAGCGCCTGGCAGTACGCGAGCGCGTGCCCCACGGTGGTGTCGCCGGAGATCCGCTCGGCCAGCTCCACGCCGGCCGCGGGCTCGCGCCCCTCGAAGAGCTT
>JBGOVO010000140.1:0-8979 GCA_041478145.1 Methylomirabilia bacterium | reverse complement strand
TGGATGCCGGTGGACCAGTACATCGGCGGCATCGAGCACGCGGTGCTCCACCTGCTCTACGCGCGCTTCTACACCAAGGTCCTCCGTGACCTGGGTATGCTGAAAGTCGACGAGCCGTTTCAGGCTCTGCTCTCGCAGGGCATGGTCATCAAGGACGGGGCCAAGATGTCGAAGTCCAAGGGCAACGTGGTAGATCCCGACGACCTGATCCGCCGCTACGGGGCCGACACCGCGCGGCTCTTCTCGCTCTTCGCGGCGCCCCCCGAGAAGGATCTCGACTGGAACGACCGCGGCGTCGAGGGCGCCTCGCGCTTCCTGAACCGCATCTGGCGCTTCGTGCATACGCACCTCGCGGAACTGAATGGGGCCGTGGCATGGCGAGGTGCAGCCGTGGCCGGGCGAGGTGAGCCGGAGGCGAGCCGAGCGGACACAACGATCGAGCCGAGCGAATACAAGAAGGAAGTCACGGTGTCCGCGGGGCACGCAACCAGTGACGCCGGACGGGCGTTCCGCCGCGTGATCCACGAGACGATCCGCAAGGTGACCCACGACCTCGAGCACGACTGCCACTTCAACACCGCGAGCAGCGCGGTGATGGAGCGGGTGAACGCGATGCACGACTTCGAGCGCGCCTCGCTCGATGGGATGGCGCGGCAGGAGCGCGCCGCGCTGCTGCGCGAGGCGGTGGAGGCGACGCTCCTGCTGCTGGGGCCGGCGTCGCCGCACATCACCGAGGAGCTGTGGTCGCAGCTCGGTCACCGGGGGAGCCTCTTCAAGCGGGCGTGGCCGACGCCGGATCCCGCCGCGCTCGCGCGCGACGAAGTGGAGATCGTGGTGCAGGTGGACGGGCGCGTGCGGGGCCGCCTCACCGCCGCGGTGGACGCCCAGGAGGCGGAGATCCGCGAGAAGGCGCTCGCGGACGGCAAGGTGCGCCCGTGGCTCGACGGGCGTGAGGTCGCCAAGGTGGTCGTGGTGCCGGGCCGCCTCGTGAACATCGTGACCCGTGGCTGAGCGCGGCCGCCGGATGGGCCGGGGCCTCGGGCTCGTCCTGGCCACCGTGCCGCTCGCCGGCCGTGGCTCCAGCACGCGGGGCAGCCTGCCGGATCACATCAAGACGGTCGCGGTGCCGATCTTCAAGAACCGCACGCTCGAGCCGGGGGTGGAGCGCGCGGTCACCTCCGGGGTGGTCAATCCGTTTTCCAACGGCGGTCGGGTCAAGGTGGTCCCCGCCGATGAGGCCGACGCCATCCTCGACGGCGAGGTGGTCGGCTACAGCCTGGACGGGCTCGCCTTCGATCGCGACGCCAACGTACGCGCCTACCGGCTGGTGCTGAACGTGGAGTTCCGCGACGTGCGGCGCGGCGCGCTGCTGTGGCGCCAGGAGGGTCTGCAGGAGACCTCGGACTTCCAGGTCGAGGGGCAGGGGTCGGACATCCTCGCGCGCGGGCAGGGTGCCGTGCTGCAGGCGGCGGCCGAGATCGGGCGCAAGGTCGTCAGCCTCGCGGTGGACCGCTTCTAGTGCCGCGCCGGCCGGCCTCGGTTCCGCCCGCGGACGCGTAGCGGTGGAGTACGCGGCGTTCATCAAGACGGCCGACGCCGGACGGGTGGCGCCGGTCACGCTGCTGCACGGCCCCGAGCCCTTTCTCCTCGACGACGCGGTCGCGCGCCTGACCCGGGCGCTCTTCCCGGGTCAGACCGAGCTCTCCCTCGTTCGCGAGATCCTCGACGCGCGCGCGGCGGGGGCGGACGCCATCGTGCACGCGGCGCTCGTGCTGCCGTGGCTCGGCGACCGCCGGCTCGTGGTGGCCCGCGGGGTCGAGGGCCTGGCCTCCCGCGCAGCCGAGGCGCTCGCGGCCTACGCCAAGGCCCCGAACCCGTCCACCGCGCTGGTGCTCGTGGCCGAGACGCTCCTCGAGCCCTCCCACTGGCTGCTCCGGGCGGTGCCGGCGGCGGCGGTGGTGGCCGCGCCGGCCCCGAGCGGCCGCGCGCTCGCGAGCTGGCTCCGGCTCCACGCCGAGGCGAACGGCTACGAGCTCCGCGACGATGCGGCCTCGCTGCTGGTGGAGCTGTCGGGCGACGATCTCACCCAGCTCGTGGGCGAGGTCGAGAAGGCGGCCCTCGCGGGCGGACCGGGGAACCGGCGGGTCACCGCGGCGGAGATCCGGGCCGTGGTCTGGGAGCACCGGCTCCGCCACGTCTTCGACCTCACGCGCGCGCTCTCGGCGCGCGACCCCGCCGCGGCCCTGTCGCTGCTGGAGTCCTTGCTCAACGGAGGGGAGGAGCCGCTCTCGATCCTCGGGATGCTGACCCGGGAAGCCCGCGCGACGTGGCAGGCGGCGGGCGCGCTGCGGGCCGGCCGCGCGCCCGAGGACATCGCGCGGAGCTTGCGCCGGCCGCCCGCCGCGGCCGCCGCCCTGCTCGAGCGCGCGCGGAGCGTGTCGCCCGCCGCGGCGGCCCGCCACCTCGCCCGCTGCTGGGACGTCGAGCGGCGCCTCAAGCTGGGCGGCGCGGCCCGATCGGAGCTGTCGCTGCTCGTCGCCGATCTGTGCGCGGTCTGATGGCGCGAGCGCGTGGCGCGCTCGTGGTCGCCGCCCTGCTCCTGGGATCCGGCGCCTCGTCGTGGGCGGGGGCGGCGCCGGCGCCGCGCCTGCTCGCGGGGGCGGTCAGCGTGACGATCGACCTGCCCGCGGACACGCCGCTCGCCGGCTACGGCGGCTTCCCGCGGCGCGCCTGGGTGCCGGACCTGATCGGTCGCGCGCCCGACACCTTCTGGTTCCGCGCCGCCACCGGCGTGCACGATCCGATCAAGGTCCGGGCCCTCGTGCTCGAGTCGGGCGGCGTGCGCGTGCTCTGGCTCGCGGTGGATCTGGTGGGCATGGACCCGACGCTGCTCGCCGAGCTGCGCGCGCGCCTCGACCAGCTCGGCCTGCGCTACGGCGCGGTGATCGCGGCGGCGTCTCATACCCACTCCGGCCCCGGGGCCTTCGCGCGGTCGGATCTGTTCGGCCTGCTCGCCGTCGATCGCGAGTCGCCGCGCGTGCGGGGCCGCATCTTCTCGGCCATGGAAGACGCGGCCCGCCAGGCCGAGCGCCGCAAGCGTCCGGCCACCGTCGGCACCGGACGGAGCGAGATCACCGGCATCACGGAGAGCCGCGTGCGCGGGGCGCTCGATCACGAGCTGGGCGTGCTCAAGGTGATGGGCGCCGACAACCGGCCGGTGGCGGTGGTCTGGAACTACGCCATCCACGGCACCGCGCTCGGCCGGGAGAACTTCAAGCTCTCCGGCGACGTGATGGGCGACGCGGGGGCACGGATCGAGGAGCAGCTCGGGGTGCCCGCCCTCTTCGTCAACGGCGCGGTCGGCGACGTGAGCCCGCGGCAGCGGGGCTGGGACGGCGTCGCGTCGACGGGCAAGATCCTGTCCGCCGGCGTGCTCGCGCTGTGGCCGCGCATTCCCGGCGATCCCGATCAGCGTCTGACCGCGGCGGTCGAGACGGCGGCGCTGCCCGCGCCGGCGCTGGAGCTGCGCAACTGCCTCGGGCGGTGGATTCCCCGCGGCACCCGCCTCGGGCTCCGATCGGCGCTGCCCGCCTCCGCCGAGGTCGTCGCGGTGGGCGTCGGGCGGGGGGCCTGGGTGGCCATCCCGGGGGAGCTGGACACGCGCCTCGGCCTGGACATCAAGACCGCGGGTCGCCCGCGCTTCGCGCAGGTCTTCGTGGCGGGCGTGGCCAATGCCTACCAGGGCTACTTCGTGGCGCCCGAGCACTTCCGGACGCCGAGCTACATCGCGTGCGGCAGCCTCTACGGGGAGCGGGGCGGCGAGATCGTCCGGGACGCCGCCGTCGGCGCGCTGCGGGAGCTGGCCGAGCGGCGCGCGCCGCGGCCGGTCAAGCCAGGGCGTTGAGCTTGCGGGCGAGCGCGGACTTGCGGCGGGCGGCGGTGTTGCGGTGGATGACCCCCTGCGTGACGGCGCGATCGAGCGCCCGGATGGCGTCGCGCACCGCGGTCGCGGACTCGGCGCCCTTCGTCCCGAGCGCCTCGCGGGCGCTCTTCACGTTTCCTCGGAGGGCGCTGCGCACGGCGCGGTTCCGCATCCGCCGCTTGTCGTTCTGCTTGATCCGCTTCCTCGCGGAGCGGGTATTCGCCAAGGTCTCTCTCCTCCTGTGGATTCGGGCGTGAGCGACACACGAGCCTACCGTCCGCGCCGCGACGTGTCAAGGATCTTGTCCCTCCGGTGAGCGAGTCGTCCGACGCCCAGGAGCACGTTCAGCACGGCGTGGTCAGCGCGGTGGGCTCGATCGGGCTCGCCACCCTGGCGAGCCGCGTGCTCGGCTTCGGGCGGGACATGGTGGTGGCCCACGTCTTCGGGGCCGGACCCGTCACCGACGCGTTCCTGGTGGCCTTCCGGATCCCGAACTTGCTGCGGCGGCTGCTCGCGGAAGGCGCGCTCTCCACCGCGGTGATCCCGGTCTTCACGGAGACGCTGACGCGGGGCGGCCCCGCCGCCTTCGCGCGCCTGACGCGCGCGGTGACCGGCGCGGCCATCGTCGTCCTCTGCGCCGTCTCCGCGCTGGGGGCGCTGATCTCCCCGCAGGTGGTGGCGGTGATGGCTCCGGGCTGGCGCGCCGACACCGCCCTCTTCGACCTCGCGGTCTCGCTCACCCGCGTGATGTTCCCGTACCTCGTGCTGGTGGGCCTCGCCGCGCTGGCGATGGGCGCGCTCAACGCCCATCATCGCTTCTTCACCGCCGCGCTGGGGCCGGCCGTCCTCAACGTGGCCATGATCGCGGCCGTCCTGGGCCTGGCCGGGCATCTGACGCCCCCCATCATGGCGCTCGCGGTCGGCGTCCTGGTGGGCGGCCTGGGACAGCTCCTCGTGCAGCTGCCGGAGCTCCGACGCCTCGGGGTGCCGCTCTCGCCGTCCCGGGAGTGGCGCCATCCGGCGGTGGCCCAGATCGCCCACCGGCTCTGGCCGGCGGTCTTCGCGCTGGCCGCGGTGCAGATCACGGTGGTGGTGAACACGCTGCTGGCCTCGCTGCTGCCCGCGGGCACCGTGTCCTACCTCTACTATGCCGACCGGGTGATGGAGTTCCCCCTCGGCATCTTCGGCATCGCGCTGGCCACCGCCACCCTGCCCAGCATGTCCGCGCAGGCCGCGCGCCGCGAATTCCCGGCCCTGCGGGCCACGCTCGAGTGGGCCCTCCGGATGTCCGCGTTCGTGGCGGTACCCGCGACGGTCGGGCTCATGATCCTGGCCGGCCCCATCGTGCAGCTCCTCTTCCAGCGGGGAGAGTTCACCCCCTCCGACGCGCTGCTCACCGCCCAGGCGCTGGCCGGCTACGCGGTCGGGCTGCCCGCGTTCTCGGCCACGCGCATCGTGGCGCAGACCTTCTACGCGCTCGGGGATACGCGCACGCCGGTGCTCGTCGGGTTTCTGTCCGTCGCCGTGAACGTCGTCCTGGCGCTGCTCCTGATGTGGCCGCTCCGCCACTCGGGGCTCGCGCTGGCCTCGTCGCTGTCCTCCTACGTCAACCTGCTGGGCTTGTGCTGGCTGCTGCGCCGGCGTCTCGACGGCCCGGGCGGCGCCGACCTGTGGCGGTCGCTCGGCCGGACGCTCGCCGCCTCCGCGGTCCTCGCGCTCTGGTGCGCCGGGATGAACGGGATGCTGGTGGGCGTGCCGGTCCCGTCGGGGCGCGGGCTCGCGTGGATGCTGGTGGCGCTGGTCGGCGGCGTGGCCGTCTTCGGCGCGGGCGCGGCGGCCCTGCGCTCGCCCGAGCTGCGCTCGTTGCTCGGCATGCTGCGCCCGCGCGGCGGAACCTTGCCGGGGCCGGGGCGCCGATGATAGACTCCCTCATGCGCCTGGAGTTCGCAGGGGACGCCCCGGTGATGGCCCAGGCAGGACGAATCGGCCGCTACCGGGGCCGTCGTTTTTTTCGCCTCCCGCTCCGCCACCCCCTGCGCCACCGCCTGCGCCACCCCCTTCGGATGTAACGGCGTGGGCTCTCGACCCGGGGCGTCCGCGGACCGCAGGGCTGCGGGAGCCGTGTCCGAACCCGCCCGGGCGCCCGCGGAGCTGATCAACGAATTCCTCGGAAGCCTCCAGGTGGAGCGGGGGGCGTCCCCCAACACGCTGCTGGCGTACCGGCGGGACCTCGCCGGATTCGAGGGCTTCCTGATCCGGGAGCACTGCGGTCTCGACGCGGTGGCGGTAACCGACCTGTCGCGCTACCTGGGCGCGCTCCGCCGGCGCGGGCTCGGCAGCCGGAGCATCGCGCGTCATCTCTCCGCGGTGCGCGGGCTCTATCGCTTCCTGCTCGACGGGCGCCGGATCGCGCGCGATCCCACCGAGCACCTCGACAGCCCGCGTCCGACCCGACGGCTCCCGCGCACGCTCTCGGCGGAGGACGCGGCCGCGCTGGTCGAGGCGCCCGACCCGAGCCGGCCGGACGGCCTGCGCGACCGCGCGCTGCTCGAGCTGCTCTACGCGTGCGGGCTCCGCGCCTCGGAGGCCCTCGGGCTGCGCATCGAGGACGTGAACTTCGCGGCCGGGTACGTGATGGTCACGGGGAAGGGGAACCGGCAGCGGCTCGTGCCCGCGGGCGCGCCGGCGCTGGACTGGGTGCGCCGCTACCTCACCACCGTGAGGCCGCGGGTCGTCCGGCGCGACGGAGCCCCGCTCTTTCTCAGCCGCTTCGGTCGACCCATGTCGCGGCAGGCGCTGTGGGATCTCATCCGGCGCGCGGCCCGGCGCGCGGGAATCCGGGCCGGCGTCTCTCCCCACACGCTGCGCCACTCCTTCGCGAGCCACCTGCTCGAGCGGGGCGCCGATCTGCGCTCGGTGCAGGCGATGCTCGGGCACGTGGACATCTCGACCACCCAGATCTATACGCACCTGCCGTCGAGCGTGGTGCACGACATGTACCGGAAATTCCACCCGCGCGCGGCGCGCTCGGCCGGCCCCGGGAAGAAGGCCGGCTGACCCCATGGCCAGGGCCGGACACGCGTACCCGCAGGTGGAGCCCGGCGTGGTGGCGCTCATGGACCCGGCGGTGGTGACGTGCGCCTCCGCGATCTCGGCGGGGCGGGCGCTTGCCCGCGCGAGATCGGCCGGGGCGCGGGTCGTCGGGCTCGGGTCCGGGCGCGCGGTGCGGGAGGGGGAGCTGGCGCGGGCGGTGGACTGGGGGCTCGGCCCGCGGCCCGCGCGCGAGATGGCCTGGCGCGAGCTGCCGAGCCTCCCCGTCGGTGCCTCCGAGATCGAGGCCCGGCGCCTTCTGCTGGCGGGCGCCCCGCTCGTGCTGGTGAAGCGGGCGGGTCGCATCGTCGGTGTGGTCGATCCCGAGCGCCTCGAGCTGGCGCGTCCGGAGACCTCGGTGCTCGCGCGCCTCGAGCGGCCGGGCGACCGCCAGGGCGAGGCGCGGCGGTGGCTCCTGCGCGTGGCGGGGAAGATCGGCGAGGGCATGAGCGCGCCGGCGTACGCGGTGGGCGGCTTCGTGCGGGACCTGCTGCTCGGCGCGGCCGCGCCCGACGTGGACCTGGTCGTGGAGGGAGACGGCGTCGCCTTCGCGCGGCGGCTCGTCGAGGAGATCGGCGGCACCCTGCTCGTGCACGGCGGCTTCGGCACCGCCTCGATCGAGGCCGGACGCGCGCCGGCGGGGGCGGGCCGCGACGGGGTGGCGCTCGGCCGGATCGACGTGGCGTCGGCCCGGCGCGAGCACTACGCGGCGGCGGGGGCGCTGCCAACGGTGACCCGCGCCGATCTCATCGAGGATCTGCGCCGCCGCGATTTCTCGGTGAACGCCATGGCGGTGGCCCTCGGCCCGGAGCGCTTCGGCCATCTGCTGGATCCGCTGGGTGGCGAGCGCGATGTCCGTGTCCGGCGGCTGCGGAGTCTTCGCCCGCTCGCCTTCGTCGAGGATCCCACGCGCATCTTCCGGGCCGCGCGCTACGCCGCCCGCCTGGGCCTTCGCCCGGATCCGGCCACGCTGACCGGGATCCGGCTTGCGGTCGAGCGCCCGCTGTATCCGGCTCTGTCGGGCCAGCGGCTGTGGCACGAGATCGAGCTGGCGGCGGCCGAGCCTCGGGCCAGGATCGTATTCGAGCTGCTCGTCAAGTGGAAGGCCACAAGGATCTTGAATATCAGGAGTCCTGGAGCCTCGAGGATAGCTGACGTCGAGCGGCTCGGTCGCTGGGCACGGACCGCCGGCGTGGCCGTCGATCCAGCCGAGCTCTACCTGCTCGCGCTCCTCATGGGCCGGCCGGCTGCGGCGGTCGGACGCGGTCTGGATCGGCTGGCGCTGACCGGAGAGGCGCGGGCGCGCATCGAAGGCGCGGCGGTGGCTTCGCCGCGGGCGCGGCGGCTGGAGGCTCGGCACGTCCGGCCGAGCGAGGTGGACGAGGTGCTGAGGCCCGCGCCGCTGCCGGACGTGCTCTCGTCCTGGCTCCAGGCGGGACCCCGCGGCCGCCGGCGCATCCAATGGTATCTCGCGCGCGGGCGCGCGGTGCGGTCGCGGCTCACCGGGGAGGATCTGCTGGCCCTCGGCGTGCCGCGTGGCCCGCGGGTCGGCGAAGCCCTCGCCATGCTGCGGCGGTATCGCCTGGACGGCGCCCTCGGCTCGCTGGCCGAGGAGCGCGAAGTCGTGAAAGAATGGCTGACATCGGGAAAGGAGGCGTGAGGTGACGACCAGGTTCATCTTCGTGACGGGCGGCGTCGTGTCCTCGCTGGGCAAGGGACTCGCCGCGGCATCGATCGGATCCTTGCTCGAGGCGCGCGGCTTCCGGGTCACGCTGCAGAAGATGGATCCCTACATCAACGTGGATGCCGGGACCATGAGTCCGTACCAGCACGGCGAGGTCTACGTGACCGACGACGGCGGCGAGACCGACCTCGATCTCGGGCACTACGAGCGCTTCACCTCGGCCCGGATGACCCGGGACAACAACGTCACCACCGGGAAGGTCTACGGGACCGTGATCGAGAAG
>JBGOVO010000011.1:0-26854 GCA_041478145.1 Methylomirabilia bacterium | reverse complement strand
CTCGGCGTGGACGCCACCGAGAAGACGGAGGCCGACGGCATCGGGCAGCCCTGGCCCGATGAGATCGTGATGAGCGAGGACATCCGCGCGCTCGTCACGCGGCGCTGGGCCGAGTACGGCCTGTAGCGACCGCGCCCGCCCCCGTGTCCGCCGTCCGCCACTTCCTCGACGCGATCAAGTTCGAGCACACCGTCTTCGCCCTGCCCTTCGCCTACATGGCCATGGTGCTGGCCGCCGACGGCTGGCCGGGCTGGCGCGTCCTGCTCTGGGTGACCCTCGCGATGGCCGGCGCGCGCACGCTGGCGATGAGCGTCAACCGTCTGGCCGACCGCTTCATGGACGCGGCCAATCCGCGGACGGCCCGGCGCCATCTGCCCACCGGCCGGCTCACCCCCGCGCAGGTGACCACCGCTGCGGTGCTCGCGGGCGCGGTCCTGCTGCTCTCGGCCTGGATGCTGAACCCGCTCTGCCTCATGCTCTCGCCGCTGGCCGTGCTGTTCCTGGTGGGCTACTCCTACACCAAGCGCTTCACCTGGCTCTCGCACTGGATCCTCGGCTTCACCGACGGCATCGCGGCGGCGGGGGGCTGGATCGCGGTGCGGGCGGCCTTCGAGCCGCCCGTCTACGTGCTCTGGTTCGCGCTGACGGTGTGGATCGCGGGCTTCGACCTCATCTACGCCTGCCAGGACGTGGCGTTCGATCGACGGAACAGGCTCCACTCGGTGCCCGCCCGCTTCGGCATCCCCGCCGCGCTCACCACCGCGCGGGTCTGCCACCTGCTGACCATCGCCGCCTTCGCGGTGCTCGGCTGGATGATGGGGCTCGGCCTGCTCTACTGGCTCGGCGTGCTCGTCGTAGCCGGGCTCCTGGTCTACGAGCACTCGCTGATCTCCCCGGGCGATCTCTCGAGACTCGACGTCGCGTTCTTCAACGTCAACGGCTACATCGCGGTGATCCTCTTCTTCGCGGTGATCGGAGGCCGCCTGGCGTGACCGAGGCGCCGGACGGTGGCGAGAAGGCCCGATTCGTGAGCGCGATGTTCTCGCGCATCGCGCGGCGCTACGACCTGATGAACGGCCTCATGACGCTCGGCATGCACCACGCGTGGCGCCGCGTGGCCGCGCGCCAGACCATCGCCTCCCCCGACGGACCCGTGCTCGACCTGGCCACCGGCACCGGGGACCTGGCGCTCGATCTGGCCGAGGTGCACCCGCATCGCGTGGTGATCGCGGCCGATTTCTCCCTCGGCATGCTGGCGGTGGCGCGCGCCAAGCTGCGCGGCCTGGACCAGGCGCGGCGGGTCCGGCTCATGGCCGCCGACGCCCTCGCGCTGCCCTTCGAGACCCGCACCTTCGCCTGCGTGACGAGCGCGTTCCTGCTCCGGAATCTGGCCGACCTGGAACAGGGGCTGCGAGAGATGCGGCGGGTGAGCCGGCCCGGCGGGCGCGTGGTGGCCCTCGAGATCACCCAGATGACCACGCCCGGCTTCACCTCGCTCTTCCGCTTCTACTTCCACCGCGTGGTGCCGTGGGTGGGATATCTGGTCGGCGGCGATCGGGAGGCCTACACCTACCTGCCGCAATCGGTGGACCGCTTCGTGACGCCGAGCGAGCTGGCGGCGCTGATGGAGAAGGTGGGGCTGCGCGGGGTGACCTACCGGCGGCTCGGGCTCGGGGCCGTCACCGTCCACACCGGCATCGCCTGACCGGTCGCCGCAAAACGAAAGCCCCGGGAGGACGGCTCCCGGGGCGGGGGTCGGCGATCGGAGCGGGCGGGTCTACCACTCGGGGCTCGAGTACTCCTCCCACACGCGGCGCACCACGCGGATCTGCTGGGCGCGGCCGTCCTTCTGCTCGAGCGTGACGATGTCGCCCGCGTTCAGCCGCTCGAGGTCGCGGCTGGTGCCTTCGTCCGTCACCACCAGGGCCTCGCCGCAGCTGATGTCGGTACAGGCCTCCGCCTCACCGCGCACGCGCACCGTGCGCGCGGCCGTGTCCACCGAGACGACGTGGAAGCGGTTGTGCTTGAGGGAATCGGTCAGGCTGTAAGCCATGGCACCCTCCTTTCCGATTGGGCCTGTTATATCAGAGGCGTGCGGGGCCGGGCAAGTGCCTTCTGCTAGACTCCCAGGCGTGCGCCTGATCTGGCTGCTCCTGCCGATCATGCTCGGGGGCTGCGCCTCGCTGGCGGGCCCGCCGGAGGGGCTGCGCACGATCACCCTGCGGGTGGTCCCCGACGAGACCTACCGCGCCCAGGAGGGCTGGGACGCCTCGTTCCGCACCGCCGTCACCGCGGTCTCCGACATCTACGCGACGCAGTTCCAGATCCGCTTCGTCATCCGCGACATCGTCCCGTGGACGCTCGGGGAGACGGTGCCGTCGCGCGAGATGCTCCGGCGGCTCAAGGCCCGGATGGCCATCGGGGAGGCCGACGCGGTCATCGCCTTCAGCCACGGCCGGTGCGTGCCGCTGGACTACGGAGCCGCGCTGCCGTTCGATCAGTTCGCCTTCATCCTCACCGGCTGCCCCGTCGCGCTGAGCTCCCGGATCGTGCCTGCCGAGGTCATCCTCTCCCACGAGGTGGCGCACCTGCTCGGCGCCTTTCACACGCCGGCCGGCGTGCCGTCGGTGATGCGAGGCGGGCCGGCCGATCGCTTCGACGACCAGACGACTCGCGTCATCCGTCTCATGCGCGGCTTCGACTTTCGGCGGGGCGTGCTCGGGATCGACGAGGCGACCCGGCGCGCCTGGAGCGACATCTACGCCGAGGGGCACGCGCCCGGCGAGCCGAATCCCCTCGCGGCCAAGATCGCGATCGCGGGGTGGGAGACGTACGTGGCGGGAAACCGCGTCGAGGGCGAAGCGGCCCTGCGCACCGCCTCGGGTCTCGCTCCCGCCGACGCGATCGTCCGCGCCCATCTGGGTCTGCTCTTGCCGGCGCAGAACCGGTTCGAAGAGGCCGCTCAAGAGCTGCGCGACGCGAGCGCCCTCGACTTCCGGCTCGTGGAGGCGCGCGCCGCGCTGGGTTCGTCCTGATGCGACTCGGGAAGGATGACGAGGCGTTCTCGGAGTTTCGCGAGGTCTTGCGGGTGGACCCCCGGTTCGCGCGGGCGCGGGTCGGCCTCGGCATGATCCTGGCCCGCCGGGATCGAGTGGCGGACGCGATCCAGGAGATGTACGAGGCGACGCGCCTCGATCCCCGAAATGGCGAGACCCACGTCCGTCTGGCCATGGTCCTGTACCAGGGCGGCTACTACACCGAGGCGTGGCAAGCCGTCCGGCGCGCCCGCAATCTCGGCCAGCAGATTCCGGCCGACTTCCTCCGAAACCTGGAGGAGCGGTCGCCGAGCCGGTAGTCGCACCCACCGCTCCGCCCCGCGCCCATGCTAATATTTTCCGGAACTTATGGGCGTGACCGTGGGCCGCGTCGCCGAGACCTTCTACTCGATCCAGGGTGAGGGCGCCACCGCCGGACTGCCGGCCGTCTTCGTGCGCCTGCAGGGCTGCTCGGTCGGCTGCGCCTGGTGCGACACGAAGTACTCGTGGGATCCGGGCGCCGGTCGCGAGGTGGAGCTCTCCGCGCTGCTCGATGAGGTAGCCGCCTTCCCCTGCCGTCGCGTGGTGATCACGGGCGGCGAGCCGCTCGAATCGCCGCTGTTCGCGCCGCTCGCCACCGCGCTCGCGGCGCGCGCCTACGTCCTCGAGGTCGAGACCTCCGGGACCCTGGAGCCGCCCCGCGAGGGTGATGCCGCGATCCAGTGGAACGTCTCGGTCAAGCTCGCCGGCTCGGGCGTGGCGGAGGCCACGCGCGTCAACGGGGGAGCGATCCGCGCCTTCCTGGCCCGGGACGCGTGGTGGAAGTTCGTCGTGAGCGACCCGGGCGAGGTCGGCGAGGTCCTCCGGCTCGCCGAGCGTTTCGCGCTGCCGCGCGAGCGCGTGCTGCTGCAGCCCGAGGGCCTGCGTGCCGACGAACTGGCCGCGCGGACCCCGTGGGTCGTGGAGGCGTGCAAGGCCCACGGCTTCCGGTTCTCGCCCCGGCTCCACATCCTGATCTGGGGAGCCCGCCGAGGGGTCTGATGCCCGGGCGCCGCGCCGTGGTCCTGCTCTCGGGCGGCCTCGACTCGGCCACCGCGTGCGCCGCCGCGCGCGCCGACGGCTTCGAGTGCTACGCCCTCTCGTTCGACTACGGCCAGCGGCACGAGCGCGAGCTCGAGTCCGCCCGCCGGGTGGCGGCGGCGCTCGGAGCCAAGGAGCATCTGGTGCTGCGCCTGGACCTGCGGGCCATCGGCGGCTCGGCGCTCACCGCGGACATTCCGGTACCCAAGGGCCGGAGTCAGGACGCCATGGGCTCGGGCATTCCCGTCACGTACGTTCCCGCGCGGAACACCATCTTCCTGAGCCATGCGCTCGCCTGGGCCGAGGTACTCGAGTCGCATGACATCTTCATCGGCGTAAATGCCCTGGATTACTCGGGGTATCCAGATTGCCGGCCGGAGTACATCGAGGCCTTCGAGCGCATGGCGAACCTGGCGACCAAGGCCGGCGTGGAAGGCACGAGCCGCCTCAGGATCCACACCCCGCTGATCAGCTTGAGCAAGGCCGAGATCATTCAGCGCGGCGCCTCGCTGGGCGTGGACTTCGGGCTCACCTGGTCCTGCTACGAGCCCCAGCCGGACGGCCGGATCTGCGGGCTCTGCGACTCCTGCCTGCTGCGACGGAAGGGCTTCAGCGAGGCGGGCCTGAGCGATCCCCTGTCCGCCGCGCCCTGAGGCCACCCGGCCGGTGTCCGAGTCCCCCGACGTCCTGAGGCGCTTCCCGCGCGAGCGGACGTGGCTCTTGCCCGCGCTGCAGGCTCTGCAGCATCGCGACCGCTGGCTCTCTCCCGAAGCCCTGGCCGAGGCGGCGGACCATCTCCGGGTGCCGCGCAGTGAGGTCTACGGCGTGGCCACGCACTACCCCGAGTTCAGGCTGAGCCGGCCGGGCCGGCGCGTCGTGCGGGTCTGCGTGGGGCTCTCGTGCCGCGTCCGCGGCGGCCTCGACGTGCTGGCCGCCTGCGAGCGGCGGCTGGGCATCACCGTGGGCGCGACGACGCCGGACGGCGCGGTCACGCTGGAGCGGCTCGACTGCGCCTTCGACTGCGCCATGGCGCCGGTCGTGGACGTGGAGGGCGAGCATCACGGGCGTGTCGACGCAAGCGCGGTCGATGCAGTACTCCTCGCACCTCCTCACTCCGCCCTCTCTCTCCCTCTCCCCCCCGGGGAGAGGGCCGGGGTGAGGGGCGAGATGACGGCCGCCCCGCTCACCACCCTGGTCGTCGGCGCCGGCACCTGCGGGCTCTCGGTGGGCGCGGCCGACACGCTCCAGGCGCTGCGCGACGAAGTCGCGCGACGCGGGCTTCCCGCGCGGGTCATCGCGGGCGGCTGCAACGGGTTGTGCTGGGCCGCTCCCGTCGTCACGGTGTTGCGCCCCAACGACGAGCCGCGGATCATCCCGCGCGTCGGCGCCCATCGAGTCTCCGCGCTCGTGGACGCGGTGAGCTCGGGCGCCCTGCCCGAGCGGCCCGAGGTGGCCGCATTCCTCGCCGGCCAGCGCCGCGAGCTGATGAGCCGCTGTGGCATCACCGACCCCCTCGACATCGCCGACGCCATCCGCCTCGGCTCGTACGAGGTGCTGACGCGAGTCCTGGCGGACGGGCGGCCCGAGCGCGTCATCGACACGGTGAAGCGCGCGGAGCTCAGAGGGCGCGGTGGCGCCTATTTCCAGGCCGCGCTCAAGTGGGACGGAGCGCGGCGCGCCACCGGCTCACCCAAGTACCTGCTCGTCAACGGCGAGGAGGGTGAGCCCGGCATCTTCAAGGACCGGCATCTGATGGAGGGTGACCCGCACCGGCTGCTCGAGGGCGCCTTGCTGGCCGCCTACGCGGCGGGCGCGTCGCGCGTGGTCTTCTACATCCACGGCGAGGCGCATCTGTCGGCGCGCCACGTCGAGCAGGCGATCGCGCAGGCGCGCGCCACGGGTCTGGTGGGCGACCGCGTGCTGAACAGCGAGTTCTCGGTGACCGTCGAGATCCGGCGGGGCGCGGGTGGCTTCGTCCTCGGCGAGGAGACGGCGCTGATGGAATCGCTGGAAGGCCGCCGGGCCATGCCGCGGCCCAAGCCCCCCTTTCCGACCGAAGCGGGCATCTCGGGCCGGCCCACCGTCATCAACAATGTCGAGACGCTCTTCACCGTGCCGCTCATCGTGGGCCGGGGAGCCGAGTGGTGGACCGGTCTCGGCGGGGGCCATGGCACGAAGGTCTTCGGCCTGTCGGGGCACGTCGCGCGCCCCGGCGTGGTCGAGGCGGAGCTGGGCTTGACCCTGCGCGATCTTCTCGAGCGCATCGGCGGCGGGGCGCCGGACGGACGGCCGGTGTCGGCGGTCGCGGTGGGCGGGCCCTCGGGCATCCTCGTGCACCCGCGGCGGCTCGACGAGCCCCTCGTGCCCGGCGGGAGCCCGAACCCCGGCACCGGCGGTATCGCCGCGCTCCACGCGGGGGTGTCGGTTGCCGACGCGGTGCGCGTGCTCCTCGACTTCAACACGCGCGAATCGTGCGGCAAGTGCACGCCCTGCCGCGAGGGCACCGCGCGGCTGCGCGACATGCTGGACGGCCGCACGCCGGTGAACCGCGACGCGGTGGCCGAGCTGGCCGACGTGGTGCGCGTGGCCTCGCTGTGCGGCCTGGGTCAGGCCGCGCCGCTGTCGATCCTGTCGGCGCTCCGGGAGTTTCCGGAGGAGGTGTAGGCCGGCGCTTGCAACCGCCCCTCACCCTGCCCTCTCCCCAGAGGGGAGAGGGGGGAGGAGCACCCCTCGCCCCTTTGGGGAGAGGGGGAGGAGCACCCTCGCCCCTTTGGGGAGAGGGCAGGGTGAGGGGGCGGCTAGGGAAGCGCGCGGGCCGCGGGGCCGACGTAGTCTGCCCGTGGCCGGATGAGACGGTTGTCGGCGTACTGCTCCATGGCGTGCGCGCACCAGCCCGCCACGCGCCCCACCGCGAAGATGGAGGTGCAGAAGTCGGGCGGGATGCCGAGCGCGTCGTAGACCACCGCCGAGAAGAAGTCCACGTTGACCGGCAGGCTCGTCCGCGCCTTCATCGCGTCGTAGAGCCGCTCGGCCACCTCGAAGAGCTTCCCCCGCCCGGTGGCCTCCGCCATGGACTTGGCCATGCCGCGCAGGACCCGCGCCCGCGCATCGTCCACCTTGTAGACGCGGTGGCCGAAGCCCGGCATGCGCGTCTTGGGGTTGGCCCGATCGCGCTTGGAGAGCGACGCGCGCGCGCCCATGCGCCCCTCGACGAAGGCCTCCGCCCGCGCCGGATCGCCGATCTCGAGCAGCATGGCCAGCACGTCCTCGTTGGCGCCGCCGTGGCGCGGGCCCTTCAGGGTGGCGATGGCCGCGACGATCGCCGAGTGCAGGTCGGCCACTGTGGCCACCGCCACGCGGGCCGCGAAGGTGGAGGCGTTGAGCTCGTGATCGGCATGCAGGGTGAGGATCACGTCCAGCACGCGCGCCACGTCGGGGGACGGCGCGCGGCCGTCGAGCATGGTGAGGAAATGCGTCGCGTGGGAGCCCTCGGGCCGGGCGGGCACCGGCTCGCGACCGGTGCGGATGCGCTGCCAGGCCGCCACCGTGGCCGGCACCAAGCCCATCAGCCGATAGGCCTTGCGCAGGTTGGCTTCGGCCTCGTCGGAGCGCACGTCCGGGTCGGAGGCCGCGGCCAGCGACACCGCGGTGCGCAGGGCGTCCAGCGGGTGGCACTCGCGGGGCAGGCGGCGCAGCAGCTCGAGCACCGCCGGGGGCAGCGGCCGCGCATCCGCGAGGCGCGCCGCGAAGGCCGCCCGCTCCGCGGCCGAGGGCAGCTCGCCGAACCAGAGCAGATGCGTCGTGTCCTCGAAGCTGGCGCTCGAGACCAGGTCCGCGATCTCGTAGCCCCGGTAATAGAGCCGCCCCGCCTCGCCGTCGACGCGGCAGATCGCCGAGCGCGCCGCGACCACGTCCTCGAGCCCGTCCTTCCACCCCGTCGCCATGGCGTTGTCCCTCCTGAGTTGATTATAGTTGATTTGCATTGATTAGACTAGACGGTACTCGACAAGACCGGACGGGGCGACCGGTCGGCTGGTAGCATGAGAGCCATGGTCATGGTCGATGGCGCGGAGTACCTGACGGGGGACGAGGCGGCGGGCCTGCTCGGCGTCAAGCGCGAGACCCTCTACGCTTACGTGAGCCGCGGGCTGCTGAAGAGCTACCGGCAGGGCATCAAGCGGCAGCGCCTGTACCGGCGTACCGAGATCGAGGCCCTCCTCCGCCTGGCCCCCTCCACCGGGGATGCGGCGGTCGAGGCGGAAGAGCCGCGGGCCGCCCGGCCCGTGGAGGTGCCCCTGGCCGAGTCCTGGATCAGGGACTAGGCCCCCGGCCGCTCAGCCGTCGAAGGCGGCCAGCGCCGTCCGGAGGCGCTCGGCGTCCGGGTCGTGGGCGCTCACCGACCGCTCGAAGCAGGCTCCGCACTGACAGACGATGGCGAGGCGAAAGTCGCCGGAGGTGATCGGGTCGGCGGCGCCGCGCAGCACGCCGCACCCGCGATGCGCCAGGACGAAGCCCCGCAGCTCGGCGTAGACGCTCATGGCCGCCCGATAGAGTAACAAACCCGGCGGCCGGCCCGGCAGGGGGCCGTGTAGAATAGGGGCGCATTCGGGACTGATGGGGTTCCCCCGATGAACGCCTCGACCGTACACGTCACCGTCGACGAAGCCGCCGTGGAAGTTCCCGAGGGCGCCACGGTGCTGGACGCCGTGAATCGCCTCGGCATCGCGCTGCCCCAGCTCTGCAAGGACCCCGATCGCGCGCCGCTCGGCGCCTGCCGTACCTGCCTCGTCCACGTCGAGGGCCAGCGCGGCCTCCCGGCGGCCTGTCACCTGCCGGCCCGCGAGGGCATGGTGGTGCGCACCGGGCACCCCGACGCGGTACGCGTGCGCCGCGCGGTGCTCGATCTCACGCTCTCGATGCTCACCCCGTCGGCCGAGCGCGATGGCTTCGGGCAGGTCGGCGCCGCCGCCGCCCGCCACGACCTGCCCGCGCCGGGCCATGGGGCGCATCACCACTTCGAGACCGACGCGTCCAAGTCCTTCTTCGTGCTCGACCGCGAGGCGTGCATCCTGTGCGGCCGCTGCACGGTGGCCTGCGGCGACGTCCAGCACATCGGCGCCATCTCGCTGGCGGGCCGCGGCCACGACGCGCGCGTCTCCGTCTTCGGCGACGGCGCCATGGCCTCCTCGGTGTGCACCTCCTGCGGCCAGTGCGTGGCCACCTGCCCCACCGGCGCGCTCCGGCCCAAGGAGACGCCCTCCCCCATCGTCCGGGAAGTCGAGACCACCTGCCCGTACTGCGGGGTGGGCTGTGGCATCACGCTCCGCGTGAGGGCGGACGGCCGGCTCTCCGCCATGGCCGACGACGTGCCCGCCAACGCCTCGAGCCACGGCACGCTCTGCGTGAAGGGCCGCTTCGCCACCGGCTTCGTGCACTCGCCCGACCGCATCACCACCCCGCTGCTCAAAAGCGACGGGATCTGGCGCGAGGCCACCTGGGACGAGGCCCTCGATGCCGCCGCGGACGGGCTGGCCCGCAACCGCGGCCGGTTCGGCGCGCTCGCCTCGGCCAAGGCCACCAACGAGGACGGCTTCGTCATCCAGAAGCTGACCCGGGTGGTCATGGGCACCAACAACGTGGACCATTGCACGCGCCTCTGCCACTCGCCGTCGGTGGAGGCGATGCTGGTCTCGATGGGCTCGGGCGCCACTTCGAACTCGTACCAGGACTACGAGGAGGCGGGCTGTCTCATGGTGGTGGGCGCGGATGCCTCCGCCAATCACCCGGTCATCGCCATCCGCTTCCGGCGCGCGGTGGCGCGCGGGGCGCGGCTCATCGTGATCAACCCGAAGCGCGTGGAGCTCTGCGACCAGGCCGACCTCTGGATCCGTCAGCAGCCGGGCACGGACGTGGCGCTCTTCAACGCGATGGCCCGCGTCATCCTCGACGAGGGGCTCGCGGATCTCGACTTCGTCCGCGCGCGCACCGAGGGCTTCGAGGACTGGGTGCGGTCGCTCGAGCCCTATACCCTCGAGTACGCCGAGCGCGTCACCGGCGTGCCGCGCGACGACGTCGCGCAGGCCGCGCGCTGGTACGCGCGGCCTCCGTTCTCGGGCTCCTGCCTGATCTGGGGCATGGGCATCACCCAGCACATCAACGGCACCGCCAATGCCCACGCGGTGCTGAACCTCTCCCTCGCCGCCGGGCAGATGGGCTTCCCCGGCTCCGGGATCTCCCCGCTGCGCGGGCAGAACAACGTGCAGGGCTGCGGGGACGCGGGCTGCATCCCGACCAACCTGCCGGGCTATGCCGGCTACGAGCCGGGCGATCTCGACCGCTTCGAGCAAGCCTGGGGCGCCCGGCCACCGGCCGAGCCGGGTTTGGTCGTGACCGAGATGATCGAAGGCTGCCTCGACGGGCGCGTCCGCGCGATGTACGTGGTGGGCGAGAACCCGCTGCTCTCCGAGCCCGATCTCCACCACGCGGAGAAGGCCATCCAGCAGCTCGACTTCCTGGTGGTGCAGGACCTCTTCATGCACGAGACGGCCGAGCACGCCCACGTCTTCCTGCCCGCGGCCGCCTTCGCCGAGAAGGACGGGACCTTCACCAACTCCGAGCGGCGCGTGCAGCGCGTCCGCCAGGCGGTCGAGCCGCCCGGCCAGGCCCGCCCCGACTGGTGGATCGCCTGCGAGCTGGCCAAGCGCACGGCGCGGCGCCTCGGGGTGCGCGTGACCGGCTTCGACTACCGCCACCCGTCCGAGATCTTCGACGAGATGGCGAGCCTCTGGCCCAGCGTGCGGGGGATGTCATATCCGAGGCTCGAGGCCGGAGGGCTTCAGTGGCCGTGTCCGAGCGCCGACCACCCGGGGACGCGCTACCTGTACGGCGAGTCGTTCCCGCGCGGCAGGGGCCGCTTCGTGCCGGTCGCCCAGACCGCCACCGCCGCGGAGCTGCCGGATCCGGAGTACCCCTTCGTGCTCAACACCGGCCGGCTCCTCTACCACTGGCACGGCGGCACCATGACCCGCCGCGTGCAGGGCCTGCTGGAGCTGGCGCCGCGTCTGGAGGTGGCGGTGCACCCGAGCGACGCCCGCCGCCTCGGTCTCGGCGACGGCTCGGCCTTGCGGGTGATCTCTCGGCGGGGCGAGCTGACCGCCCACACGCGGGTGACGGAGGCGGTGCGACCGGGCGCGGTGTTCGTCCCGTTCGTGAAGTTCAGCGACTCGGCGGCCAACTTCCTCACCAACGCGGCCTTCGACCCCTCCGCCAAGATCCCCGAGTACAAGGTCTGCGCGGTCCGTCTCGAGCGAATCTGATACACTCGCGGTCCCACCTGCTCAGGGGGCCGGGTCGCTCAGGAACGCGTCCAGCGCCTTCGCGAAGACGAGGGGCGCGTCGAGCACGAGGTGATGATGCGCACCGGGAATCTCCACGAGCCGCGCTCGAGAAAGGCGCGCGAGCATGTCCGCGGCCATCTCACGCGGGAGGACCGGCGAGTGCTCGCCGCGCACGAGCAGCGTCGGGGCGGTGATCCGATCGAGCAGGACCCAGCCGTCGGTGGGGCGCCGCTGGCCATTGCAGGCCGGGTCGAAGCGGTAGAGGAAGCGACCCGCGCGCTCCGTGATCCCCTGGCGGGCCAGATGCTCGAGCAACCTGGGGTCGGCCACCGTCTCGCGCGGCAGGAGGCGGAAGCTCTTGAGCGCGGAGTCGAGCGTCTCGTGGCGCATGGGGCCGCGGTCGCCTCGCCGGTGCATGTTCTGGAGGCGGTCGGTCGGGATGGAGGGACGGCTGTCCACCACGACCAGCCGGTCGACGCGCTCGGGATGCCAGGCGGCGAAGGCCATGGCGTTGTGGCCGCCCATGGAATGGCCGATGACCGTCATCCGCGCCCAGCCCATGGCGTCCATGACCCCGACCAGGTCCTCGGCGAAGTCCTCGGTGGCATAGGCGGGCGTGGGCGCCCACTCGCTGGCGCCGTGGCCCCGCTGGTCAAGGGAGAGGACATGGTAGCGGTCGGCGAATGCGGGGACGACGGAATCGAACCAGTGGGCGTGGGCGGAGCCTCCATGGAGGAAGCACAGGGCGGGCCGGCCGGGCTCCCCCCACTCGAGCGCGTGCAGGGCCAGGCCCCGCACCTGAAGCGACCGGGGCCGGGCGGTCTCACAACCGAAGCGGGGCGAAGTGGTCATGCGCCGCATTGTACTCACCCCGTCCGCGATTGTGACCATCCGGGTTGTCACCTGGCCGGGTTGTCACCTGGCCGGGTTGTCACCTGGCCGGGTTGTCACCTGGCGGACTTTGTCAGCCAGCCGACACCGTCGGGCGCTCGGGGGGAAACGGGCCGTCACGTTTTCAGTCACTTGCCGGATCGGGCGAATGGCAAGCGGGTTGCTGGCGTTTCGCGTGAGTTCACAATTCGCTTGGCCCCACGAACCCCTTACCGGAATAATCTGAGACTGACGAATGGACCATAGCCCGCTTCCCCGGTCGCTCTCCTGGCCCACGCTCATCGTCCTCACCGTGCTCGCCGCCTTCACCGAGTCCGTCATCCTGTTCCCGTCCGCGCTGTTCCCGGCCACTCGCCTGGCGGCCGCGCTGTCGTGGGATGCGAGCACGCATGGCTACCCGACGCCGGAGACCCCGGCCGTGGACACGCCCGCGGCGCAGACGCCCGCCCCGGATCCGGCCGCCCCGGCCCAGCGGCGAGGGGAGCCGCGCGTCGTCACCGGGCGGGTGCTCGACGCCGCCACCGGCGGCTCGCTACGCGGCGCCTCCATCTGGGCGGGACCGGCGGAGATCGTGACCGACGCCGAGGGCCGGTTCACCACCGCGCCCGTCGAGCCGGGGGCGACGGTGTGGGTGAAGGCGCCCGGCTACGAACGGAAGAAGCTATCCGCGGATGCCTCGGACATCACCGTCAAGCTGGCCCCGCACTCGATCCGCGCGGCCTACCTCACCTACTACGGGGTGGCCGATCGCGGCATCCGCCAGCGCGTGCTCGACCTGGTGGCGCGCACCGAGCTCAACGCGGTCGTCATCGACATCAAGGGTGATCGCGGCCTGATCCCCTACCGCACCTCGGTCCAGGCCGCGCTCGACGCGGGCGCGCAGGGCCCGGTCATCATCAAGGACTTCGACGAGTGGCTCGCGTCCTGGAAGGCGCAGGGCATCTACACCATCGCCCGCATCGTGGCCTTCAAGGACAACGTGCGCGCCACCGCCCGGCCCGATCTCGCCATCATCGATACGCGCACCGGCAAGCCGTGGATCGACCGCGAGAATCTCGCGTGGGTCGATCCATTCCGCGAGGAGAACTGGGACTACCTGATCGCGGTGGCCAAGGAAGCGGCGCTGAAGGGCTTCGACGAGATCCAGTTCGACTACGTCCGCTTCCCCACCGACGGTAAGCTGGCGGCGGCGCGCTACTCGCAGCCCAACTCGGCGACCACGCGGCTGCCCGCCATCACCGCGTTCCTGGCCAAGGCGCGGCGCGAGCTGGGGCCGACCGGCGCGTTCCTGAGCGCGGACATCTTCGGCTACACCGCCTTCAACACGAACGACACCGACATCGGGCAGCGGATCGAGGAGATGTCCGTGAGCCTCGACTACATCTGCCCGATGGTCTATCCCTCGGGTTACCACCTGGGCATTCCGGGTGTCCGGAACCCGGTGCAGAATCCCTACGAGATCGTGAAGGAGAGCGTGCGGCTCACGCGCCAGCGCTCGCAAAACCCGGCCGCGCAGGTGCGTCCGTGGCTGCAGGACTTCAAGGACTACGCCTTCGACAAGCGTATCTTCGGCATCGGCGAGGTGAAGGCCCAGATTCGCGGCGCCGACGACGGGGGCGCGGCCGGCTGGATGCTCTGGAACCCGAAGAACGACTACACCGGCGCCGCGCTCCGTCCCAAGACCTCCGCCCTCACCAAATCTTCGCAGTAGCCGTGCGCGCCACTCTCCCGGTTGTCCTGCTCGCGGTCGTCCTCGGTGCCGCCGTGCTCGCGGGCGCCCAGGCGCCCGCCCGTGAGGCCAACGAGCTCGGCCGCGTGATGATCCTCGAGTACCACAAGATCGACAACCCGGAGAGTCGCTGGACGCGCACGCCCGAGAACTTCAAGCGCGATCTCGGGCGCCTCTGGGAGCGCGGCTACCGTCTGGTCGCGCTCACCGACTATCTCGACGGCAAGATCGCGCTGCCCGCCGGGACCACGCCGGTCATCCTGACCTTCGACGACTCCTCGCCGGGCCAGTTCCGCTATATCCAGCGCGGCAGCGATTGGGTCATCGACCCCGAGTGCGGCCTCGGCATCCTGGAGGCGTTCGCACGCGAGCACTCGGGCTTCGGCCGCGCCGCGACCTTCTACGTGCTGCCGGGCGCCAATCCGCCCAACCGCCTCTTCAACCAGCCCGACCTCGCCACCCGTAAGCTCCAGTACCTGGCGAGCCAGGGCTACGAGATCGGCAATCACTCGCTCTGGCACGCCGAGCTGGGACGCTATCCCGAGTCCGTCGTGCGCGATCAGCTCGCGAGCGCGCAGGTGTGGGTGCAGCGCCACGTGCCGGGCTACCGCTTCCGCACGCTCGCCCTCCCCATGGGCAGCTACCCGAAGGAGCTCGGCTGGGCGGTGTCCGGCGAGGCCAAGGGCATGGCGTACAAGCACGAGGCCATCCTGATGGTGGCGGGCGGCGCCGCCCCGTCGCCCTACGCGAAGCATTTCGATCCCCTCCATCTGCCGCGCATCCAGGCGGTGGAGAAGGATCTCGACTACTGGCTCACCTACTTCGACCGGAACCCGGGCGAGCGCTACGTGAGCGACGGCGATGCCGGCACGATCACGGTGGTCAGCGGGAGCGCGGGCAAGCTGGGCGCGGTGCGAGCCGCGCGCGTGATCGAGCGAAAGTAGACCAAAAGTAGACTACTTGTAGAGCAGGTAGGACGCGCGACGCTGCAGGAAGCTGGCGCGCGCGGCTTCAGCCCAGCCGAGGATCCGCGCGAACGGATCGCCCCGCAGGAACGACCACATCGTCGACCGGTTCACGAGCAGGTTCTGGATCGCCGCCGGTCGGAACTGTCCCGGATAGCGCTCCATCAGCTCACGCCCCAGCGCCAGCCCCACCGTCACCGGGCGGATCGCGTCGCGGTCCGTCACCTGGAGCTCCACCCCGCCCACCGACTTGCCCGCGTAGACGCTCGCGGTGGGCGTGAAGAACACGGGCTGGAACTGCACCCCGGCCAGCCCCCTCGCGTTCATCGCGTCGGCGAGGGCCTGCGGATCGCTGATCCAGGGCGCGCCCACCACCTCGAACGGCGTGTCGGTGCCCCGCCCGACCGAGACGTTGGTCGCCTCCAGCAGCCCGACCCCCGAGTAGAGCAGCGCCTGCATCGGCGTGCGGATGTTGGGCGACGGGTTGACCCACGGCAGGCCCGTCTCGTCGAACCACTGCCCGCGCTGCCACCGCTCGAGCGGCACCACCGTGAGCCGGACGGGCAGCTTGCGCTCCGCCACGACCATTTGCGCGAACTCCCCGATCGTCATGCCGGTGCGCACCGGAATGGTGTGCGGGGCCGTGAACGAGCGCATGTCGGAGTCCATCAGCGGGCCCTCCACCACGGTGCCCGTGATGGGATTGGGCCGGTCCAGGACCATCACCTGGATGCCGCGACGCCCGCCTTCCTCCAGCGCGTACACCAGCGTGGTCAGGTAGGTGTAGTAGCGGACCCCCACGTCCTGGATATCGAAGACGAGCGTGTCCACCCCGCTGAGCATCTCCGGGCTCGGGCGGCGGGCGGGCCCGTAGAGGCTCCAGATCGCCAGGCCGGTGGCCGCGTCGCGGCTGTTCGGCACGTTGGCATCGACCTGGCCGGTGAGGCCGTGCTCCGGCGAGAAGAGCGCGCGCAGGCGCACCTGCGGCGCGGCGGCGAGCAGGTCGACGGCGCGGCGGCCCTGGCCGTCCACGCCGGTCTGGTTGGTGATGAGCCCGATCGAGCGGCCCGCGAGCTGAGCGAAGTCATCCGCCACGAGGCGATCGAGACCCGTGATGGTGGGCCCCTCCGGACGGGCCGGCCCGTCCGCCGCCGGCGCGGTGGTCTCGGTCTCCACCAATGCGGGCGCGGCCGGCGGATCCTCGCGCGACGCGAAGCGCGGGCCGAGCGCCGCGCTGACGCGGCGCCGTAGCTCGGCCACGTCACCCTTGCCGTAGGGGTGCACGCGGTTGCTGAGCAGGATCATGTACACCTGGGTCGGCGGATCCATCCAGATCGCGGTGCCGGTGAACCCGGTGTGGCCCACCGAGCCCATGGGGAAGTAGGCCCCGAGCGTCCGCGCGTACGGCGACGCGATGTCCCAGCCCAGGCCGCGCGTCGTCTCGCCGATCACGTGGGGGGCGAACATGGCGCGCACCGTCGACTCTTTCAGGTAGCGCTTCCCGCTCAGCGCGCCCCCCGCGAGCAGCATGCGGCAATACCGGCTGAGATCGGTCGCGGTCGAGAAGACCCCGGCGTGGCCGGCGACGCCGCCCAGGAGCCGCGCGTTGCCGTCGTGCACCACGCCACGCAGCGGACCGTGCGCGTTCACGACCTCGGTGGGGGCGATGCGCTTGCGCCAGGCCGGCGGAGGCGTGAAGGCGGTGTCGCGCATGCCGAGCGGGGTGTAGAACTGCCGCTGGACGAAGCGGTCGAGCGGCTCCCCGCTCACGCGGCGCACCAGCTCGCCGAGCAGGATGAACCCGGTGTCGCTGTAGAGGAAGGTGCTGCCGGGCGGCACCGCGAGCCCCGCCTTCGCTTGCAGCCGCGCCGCCTCCGGGAAGCCGCGCGCCATGGCGTCTCGCGAGGGCAGATCGGGCATGCCCGCCGAGTGGGTGAGCAGGCGCGCCACCGTCACGTCCTGGAAGGCGGCGGTATTGAACTCCTTCAGGTACTGTCCGATGGGCGCGTTCAGGTCCACCTTACCCTGCTCCCAGAGCCGCAGGACCGCCGGCGTGGTGGCGACCACCTTGGTGAGCGAGGCGATGTCGAAGATGGTGTCGGCGGTCATCAGCTCCGGATTCGGCACGGTCGCCCGCCAGCCGAGGACCTTTCGATGGAGGATCTGGTCGCCCTGGCCGACGAGGAGCACGGCGCCGGGCACCTCGGACGCCGCGACCGCATCGCGCACGGCGTCGTCCGCCGCCTGCGACCACGCGACGGACTGCGCCCGGACCGCGGCGGGAGCGAAGGCGAGCAGCAGCGCGACCAGGAACAGGGCGGAGCGACCCGGCATGGCCCTATGATACGAGGTCGCGCGCGGCCGGCCGCGCGAAAATCGTGCAGGCCCGTGCTACGATCCGGCTCGTGGCGCAGCGTGTGTTCGTCACCGGCTCCACCGGCTTCGTCGGCAAGCACGTCGTCCGCGCACTTCTTGCGCACGGATTTCTCGTCCGCTGCCTAGTTCGGCCCGGCTCCGAGCAGGACCTGAAGGGCTTCGAATCCATCGACCGCGTGCCCGGCGACGTCCAGCAGCCCGAGGGGCTCGCGCCGAGCGTCGAGGGCTGCAGCGCGCTCGTCCACCTCGTCGGCATCATCCGTGAGCGTCGCGCCCGGGGCATCACGTTCGAGCGCCTGCACGCGCAGGCCACCCGGAACATGCTCGCGCTCGCGCGCGCCGCCGGGATCAAGCGCTACGTGCAGATGAGCGCGCTCGGCACCCGACCGGGCGCCCGCGCGCGATACCACCAGACGAAGTGGGAGGCCGAGGAGGCGGTCCGCGCGAGCGATCTCGAGTGGACCATCTTCCGTCCGTCCATCATCTTCGGCCGCGGCGACGAGTTCGTCTCCGTGCTGGGACGCATGCTGAAGCGACTGCCCGTGGTGCCCGTGCTGGGCAGCGGCCGTTACCGGCTCCAGCCGATCCCGGTGGAGCAGGTCGCCGACGGCTTCGCCCGCTCCCTGCGCACGCCCGCGAGCGTGCGCCAGACGTATGACGTGGCCGGCCCCACCCCGTACGCCTTCGTGGATCTGCTCGACGAGATCGGCCGGGCGCTCGGGCGCCCGCACGTGCGGAAGATTCATGTGCCGCTGTCCCCGGTGCGGGTGATGACGCGGGCGCTCGACTGGCTGCCGTTCTACCCGGTCTCGTCAGATCAGCTGATCATGCTCGAGGAAGAGAGCGTGGCGGATCCGTCGCGCTTCTTCGGGGATCTGGGCATCAAGCCGGAGCCGCTGGCCGCGGGGCTCCGGCGCATGTTCGGCGCCCCATGAGCGAGTGGCCCCTCCGCGGCGCCTTTCCGCACCAGCACGGGGATGCGCGCGGGCTCATCGAGCGCATCGAGGCACAACTGCGCGAGCGTATCGAGGAGGCGGTGGAGATGGCGTCGCTCAAGCTCATGGTGGAGCTGCGCGCGCGGACCGGGCGGCCCGCCCCGGAGAGCACCAGCGCCGCGGACCGCGCCGAGTTCGAGGCCACCTCGCGCGCGCTCCTCAGCCGACTCCGCGAGGCCTTCCTCGCCGAGCTGCCCGCCGGCCTGCGCCCGCGCTTCGATCAGGTCGAAGCCGCGTCGGTCGACGAGCCCGGCCGTCTGCTCGCCGGCCAGATCCTCCTCGCGCGGCAGCTCCCTGACTACTGGCAGCGCTTGGAGCGCTACCAGCGCGACGATGCGGAGCGGCGCCTGGCCGAGGCGCGCCCGCCGGGCTGGCTCAAGCGGCTCTTCGGTGCTCCGTAGCCTCTTCCGTCTCCCGCCGGAGGCCGGCCAGCGCCCATAGATCTTCGCACCCCTCGATGGCGCGCGCCCATTCGGCATAGCCGTCGAGCAGTGCGGCCCGAAGCCCGGTGAGCCGGTCCTCGGACCGCTCGATGCGTGCCTTCAGATCAGGCTTGAGACCGGCGGCGGTGTCCTCTCCCGCGCGGGCGGCAATGCGGTCCACGAGACGATTCAGCTCATCCTGCAGCAGCCTCTCCAGCGTGTTCATCCCGGCACCTCCTGTGGGAGTCATATACTAAACACGTGAAGAGCTCTCCTGTCAACCGCGTGCCGATTTCCCGCTTGACGGGATGAAACAGTAGACATAGTCTTGCAACATATGTTGCATGGCTGGCTGCTGCTGCTGCTGAGTCTTCCTCCGCGACCCTCGAGCCTGCGGGTGCGTGCCTGGCGCCGCCTGCGGGTCCTGGGCGCGGTGCCGTTGAGGAGCTCGGCCTACCTCCTGCCCGACGGGGCCGACCGCTACGAGCAGTTCCAGTGGCTCGCGCAGGAGATCCAGCGCGACGGCGGCGAAGCCACCCTGCTCCGCGTGGATCGCATCGAGAACATGAAGGAGCCCGACGTGGTTCGCCTCTTCCAGGAGGCGCGCAACCAGGACTACGCCGGCCTGGCCGACCGCTACCGCAAGCTGCTCAAGGGCCGACGGCCGCGGCTCGCCGAGGAGCTGGCCCGCCTCGCCCGAGAAGCGGACCGGCTCACCGAGATCGATTTCTTCGAGGCCCCGGGGCGGCGCGAGGTCGAGCGGGCCCGGGAGGCCGTCGAGCAGCGCACGGCCACCGGACGGACCAGGACGGCGGGCGCGGCCCCTCCGCTCGATCTCGACGCGCTCAAGGGCCGCCGGTGGGCCACCCGGCCGCGCCCCCACGTGGACCGCATCGCGTCGGCGTGGCTCATCAAGCGCTTCGTGGATCCCGAGGCGGAGTTCGTCTTCGCCCCGGCCGACCAGATCCCCGGCGACGCGATTCCGTTCGACATGGCCGGCGTCGACTTCGGCCACCACGGCGAGGATTGCACCTTCGAGACCCTGCTCCGGCGTACGGGGCTCCGCGACCGCAAGCTGGCCATCCTCGCCGAGATCGTCCACGAGGCCGATCTCAAGGATCAGAAGTTCGCCCGCGAAGAAGCGCGCGGCATCGATCTCGCGCTGCGCGGCCTGCTGAGCGCGATCAAGGACGACCACGAGGCGCTGGCCCACGGCATGACCCTGTTCGATGGCCTCTACGCCACGATCGGAGAGCGAGCATGACCGAGCCCCGCACCACCTGGGGGTTGCTGCGCTACTTCCTCTACCTGGGCAGCCTGGGCTTCGGCGGGCCGGTGGCCCTCGTGGGCTACATGCAGCGCGACCTCGTCGAGCGGCGCCGGTGGTTCAGCAAGGAGGACTACCTGAAGGGCCTGGCCCTCTCGCAGCTCGCACCCGGGCCCCTCGCCGCCCAGCTGGCCATGTGCCTGGGCTACGTGCACGGTCGGGCGACCGGAGCCACGCTGATCGGCCTGGCCTTCGTCCTGCCCTCGTTCCTGATGACGGTGGGGCTGGGCGCCCTCTACGTCAACTACGGTGGTCTCGGGTGGATGCAGGCCGCGTTCTACGGAGTCGGCGCGGGGGTGATCGGGATCATCGTGCGCTCGGCCTGGAAGCTGATGCGCCTGACCATGGGCCGCGATCGGCTGCTCTGGGCCGTTGCCGGCCTCATGGCCCTCGTCACCGCGTGGACGGAGACCGAGATCGGGAGCCTGTTCATCCTCTGCGGCGTGGCCGTGCTGCTCGTCCAGGCACCGCCTCGCCGCCTGCTCGCGTGGGCCGGATCGCGCCGGAGCCTGCCCGCGGTGGGCTGGCCCCTGCTCCTCCTGACCGGCCTCACCGTCCCCGCGACGCTCGGAGTGCTCGGCCAGATCCTGTGGTTCTTCACGAAGGCCGGGGCCTTCGTCTTCGGCAGCGGGCTCGCCATCGTGCCCTTCCTCTATGGCGGCGTCGTGCAGGAGTACCGCTGGCTCAGCGACAAGCAGTTCCTCGACGCGGTCGCGGTGGCCATGCTGACGCCGGGGCCGGTGGTGATCACGGTGGCCTTCATCGGTTATCTCGTGGCCGGCCTCTCGGGCGGCACCGCCGCGGCGCTGGGGGTGTTCCTGCCGACCTATCTCTTCGTCGTGATTCCCTACCCGTGGTTCGACCGATTCAGCGGGAACCCACAAGTCAAGGCCTTCGTCAACGGGGTCACCGCGGCGGCCGCGGGCGCCATCGCGGGCGCCTGCTTCGTGCTGGGCCGGCGCGCCGTCTTCGACGCGCCCACCGCGCTGGTGGCACTCGCCGCCTTCGGGCTGCTCTGGCGGTTCAAGATTCCGGAGCCGATCCTGATCGCGGGAGCGGGCGTCGCCGGTCTGCTGATCTTCTGGCTCCGGGGCACGCCGTGAGAAGCCTCTTCTTCCTCGGCGCCGCGGTCCTGGCGGTGACCGCGCTGGCCTCGGCGCAGCCCGCGAGAGACTGGCTCACCGGGCAAACCGGCCGCGGCATCGCGCGCTGGAGCCGGCCGGACGGCGTCCTCACGTATCAGGGCGGAGCCGCCTTCGGCTGGGCGGTGCTCGAGGGCACGTCTCTGCGCGACGGGTGGGTCGAGGCGCGCTTCAAGCCCGTCGACGGCCGCGAGGATCGTGCCGGCGGGGTGGTGTGGCGCTGGCGCGACGCGGACAACTACTACGTCGCCCGGGGCAACGCCCTCGAGGACAACGTCGTCGCCTACCGGATGGTCAGGGGGCGACGCACCGACTTGACCCCGGTGGGCGCGACGCCAGGCACGTACGGGATGAAGGTTCCCGTGGCCGCGGGCACCTGGCACACGCTTCGGGTCGATTTCACGGGCGGCGAGTTCGTCGTCACCTATGACGGTCGCCGGCTCTTCACCGTGCGCGACGAGACCTTCTCGGACGCGGGCGCGGTGGGGATCTGGTCCAAGGCCGACAGCGTCACCGAGTTCGACAACTTCCACCACGAGGGCAAGCCATGAGCACCAACGACAAGATTCTCTTCGTCTGTCTCCACGGCGCCGCCAAGAGCGTCCTGGCCGCCGCCGACTTTCGCCGCATGGCCGCCCAGCGCGGCCTCGGCGTCACGGCGGACTCGGCGGGGACCGAGCCGGACCCGGCGATCGCCCCCGGGGTCCTCCGGACCCTGCTCGCCGAAGGACTCGACCTGAAAGGCCAGCAGCCGCGGAAGGTCACGCATCAAGACGTCGCCACCGCCTCGCGCGTCGTGGCGTTCGGCTGTGACCTGGGCGAGGCGGCCTCACCGGCGATACCCATCGAGCAGTGGACCGACGTGCCCGCGGTGAGCGACGATCTGCCCACCGCCCGCGCCGTGATCCGGCGCCATCTGGAGCGGCTCGTCGAGGAATGCGCCCAATCGACGGGCCGGGCAACCCTATGAAGTGGGTCACGCGGCGCAAGGCACGGGTGGACCGCATCGCGTGCCCTTGGCTGATCCGGCGCTTCATCGACCGGCAGGCCGAGTTCCTGTTCGTGCCCGAGGATCAGGTCATGGAGACGGCGCGGCGTGAAGAAGCGCTGCCCTTCGACGTGCCCGGCGTGGAGCTCGGGCATCACGGCGACCATTGCTCCTTCGACGCGTTCCTCCAGAAGTATCAGCTCACGGATCCGGCGCTCCAGGCACTGGCCGAGATCGTGCGGGGCGCCGACACGGATGCCCGTCACATCGCGCGCGAGGCTTGGGGCCTCTACGCGGTGGCCAGCGGCTTCCGCGAGATCAGCCGCGACGACGTGGAGAACATGACGCTCCAGTTCCCGGTGTACGACGCGCTCTACGCCTATTGCCGGACCGGGCGCGCGTGAGCCGCGACGGCCGCCTCGTCTTCGTCGCGAAGACGGCACGCACGTTCTGCTACGGCTTCCTCGGCGTGCTCTTCCCGGTCTATCTGGCCGAGCGCGGCATGGACGCGCGCCAGATCGGCGTGGCGGTCACCCTGACGCTGCTCGCGAGCGCGGCCATGACCTTCTCGATCCGGCGGCCCGCCGAGCGCTACGGGGCACGAGCGGCGCTGCTCGCCCAGGCCGGGCTCATCGTCGTCTCGGCCCTGATCTTCCTCGCGACCGAACAGCCCTGGCTGGTCGTCGTCGCGGCCATGGTCGGCAACCTGGCGGTGGGCACCGGCGAGACCGGCCCCTTCCTGACCCTCGAGCAGGTCGCGGTCACGCGGGCGACCCCCCGCGAGCGGCTCACGACTGCGCTCAGCCTGTACAATCTGGCCGGCTACGGCGCCTCCGCGCTCGGGGCCGCGGCGGTGGGACTGGCGGGCGCCTCGCCTCGCGTGCTGTTCGTCGTCTTCCTGCTGGGCGGTCTCGTCCAGATCGCGGCCTATGCGCTGATGCGTCCCGATCCGGGCCGCGCGCCCGCCGCGCGCCAGGCCGCCGCGACGCCGTCGCGCCCGCTCGTCCACCGCCTGGCCGCGCTCTTCGCGCTCGACTCGCTGGCCGGCGGCTTCGTGCTCCAGAGCCTGATCGCGTACTGGTTCTACACCCGCTTCGGGATGGACCTCACCGCGCTGGGCTGGACCTTCTTCGGCGCCCAGGTGCTCTCCGGGCTCTCGCTCCTCCTCGCGGCGCGCCTGGCACCGCGCCTCGGTCTCGTCAACACCATGGTGTTCTCCCACCTGATCTCGAACGTGTTCCTGATCGGCGTCGCCCTGGCGCCGTCGGCCGGGCTGGCGGTGGCGCTCCTGCTGGCCCGGCACCTCCTCTCCCAGATGGATGTCCCCACGCGCCAGACCTTCCTCATGCTGGCGGTGCACGATCACGAGCGCGAGGGCGCGGCCAGCCTCACCAACATGAGCCGCACGCTGGCCCAGTCCGTGAGCCCGGCCCTCACCGGCTGGGTGATGGCCAGCGTCTCGCTCACGGCGCCCTTCTTCCTGGGGGGCGGCCTGAAGATCCTCTACGATGTGATGCTCTTCGCGACGATCCGCCACGTGGAGACGCGATGACTGGGAGCAGGGCCGGCTTTCGGCCGGCGCGGTGAAGCCGCGGCCGGTCAGCCGCGCGGGCGGCCCAGCATGCAGGAGATCTGGTAGCGGTGGCGAGCGACCCAGGCGTAGAGGCGGGGGGCGAGCACCTCGACGCCTGGAAGCCGGAAGAGGCCGGCCAGCCAGCGCCAGCCGCGCAGCCGGCGAAGGATCTCGGGAATCGCGGCGTCACCCTTGAGGATCTGCCCGTCCGGGAGGATGAGCTGCATCGCCTCGAGGCAGGCGCGCTCGTCCATCCACGGATAGCGCGCGCGGCGCTCCGCCGCCTGGCAGGGCAAGAACTCGAAGTGACCGCGGACCGCGCGGCGGGAGAGCCACGACACGCCGCCGCGGCAGAGCCCGCAGGTGCCGTCGTAGATCAGGACCGCGCGCGCGCCGCTGGCCGGCGCCTGCCGCTCGTCGAGCTTCGAGGTCATCGGCCACCATTGTACGCCCGGGCGGTCAGCGGTAGGCGCACGGCGGCACGACGGTCCGCCAGGGCCCGTGGGTCAGATGCTCGCCGGGCGGGAAGAGGCGGAGCTGCTCGGCGGGCCGCGCAGCCCGCACACGGCGCCCGCGCACCGTGAGGAAGTATCCGGCGCGCGCGGCATCCACCCCGAGGCGGCGCAGGTCCTGCGCGTCTCGTGGCAGGGTCCGCCGGCGCTCGGTGACCAGGCGCCGCGCGGCGGTCGGGCCGATCCCCGGCACACGTAGCAGGAGCTCGTAGGGCACGCGCTCGAGAGCCACCGGGAACTGCTCGGCATGCGCCAGCGCCCACGCGGTTTTCGGATCGTGGTCGAGCGAGAGGTTGCCGTCGCCGCCGAAGACCAGCTCCTCGAAGCGGAACCCGTACTGGCGGAGCAGATGCTCGGCCTGGTAGAGGCGCCATTCGCGCGCGGCGGGCGTGGGCGGGAGCGCTTCCATCGGCGTCCCTTCCACCGGCTGGAAGGCGCTGAAGTGGGCGTGGTGGAGCAGTCCCCGCCGCTCGAGACCGGCGACCACGCCCAGAATCTCACGGTCCCGCTCGCCCTGCGCGCCCACCACGAACTGGGTCGTGGTGCCGGCCGCCGCGATCCCCTCGCGGCCCTCGAGCCGGGCCTCGCGCGAAAGGCGACCGGCCAGCATCAGGTTCGGGAGCAGATCGCCCGAGTAGTCCTTCTCCCGTGCCAGCCCGCGCACCACCGTGTCGTTGGGGCCCTCGAGATTGACCGAGACCCGGGTGGCGAGCCGGGTCGCCTGCACCACCTGCTCACGCTCCGCGCCCGGGAGCAGCTTGACGTGGACGTAGCCCGCGAAGCCCTCCCGCTTTCTCAAGATCTCGACCGCGGCGAGCATGCGATCCACCGCCCGCGGCGGACGCCCGGGTACGCCGGAGGTGAGAAACAGGCCCTGCGCCACCCCCGCGCGATGCGATTCCATGAAGGTCCGCGCCACCTCCTCCGGCGAGAGCGCGGTGCGCTTGACTCGCCCGCCGCAGAAGGTGGGGCAGTAGCCGCACGAGAGCGAGCAGGCATTGGTCTGCATCACCCGCATCAGCGTCGTGGACCCGCCGCCGGGCAGGCGAACCGGGCGGATCCCGACCGGCCCTTCGTTCAGCCGCAGCCGACCGGGCAACTCGGTCTCGCGATCGTCCGCGGCGGCGTCGGCTAGGATCCTGAAGCGTTGAGCCCGGTCCATGGCGTCAATAGACTAAACACAAGACGAGTTAAAAGGCAAGCGGTCGAGGATGAGATAGAATGTCCGGCCATGAGATGGGGCCGCGGTATGACGCTGCTACTCCTGGTGACCCTCGCCGGCTGCGCCCGGGTACCCGGTCAGGACGTCCCCGATGTGCGGACACCGCTGGTCGTGGTGAACGAGATGCTGAAGCTGGCGTCGGTAACTGCGGGCGACACCGTCTATGACCTGGGATCCGGCGATGGCCGCATCGTCATCGCGGCGGCGCGCGACCACGGGGCTCGCGGAGTGGGCTTCGAGATCGATCCGGCGCTGGTGGCGCAGGCAACCGACCGGGCGCGCCGGCAGGGCCTCGCCGATCGGGTGAGCTTCACGCAGGCCGACCTGTTTCAGGCCGATCTCAGGCCCGCGACGGTGGTGACGCTCTACCTCTCCCCCGACCTCAATCGCCGGTTGCGGCCCAAGCTCCTGAGCGAGCTCCGACCGGGCGCGCGCATCGTCTCCCACAGCTTCGACATGGGCGACTGGGTTCCGTCGCGGACGCTCCAGGTGTCCAGCAACGAGGGCAGCCACACTCTGTATCTCTGGATCGTGCCCGCGAGGTGATCCCCGTCGCCTGAAGGGGATCCCCTCACCCTGCCCTCTCCCCCTGGGAGGGGAGAGGGTTGCTAAACGCCGGTGACCGCCTTGATGGCGTCGTGGGTCACCGAGACGAGGCGGTCCACCTGCTGCTCGCTGACCACGAGCGGC
The DNA here is from genome assembly GCA_041478145.1 of Methylomirabilia bacterium. GTDB lineage: Bacteria > Methylomirabilota > Methylomirabilia > Rokubacteriales > CSP1-6 > CAMLFJ01. The sequence goes on along the minus strand of JBGOVO010000011.1, from coordinate 570 downwards.
GGGGCGAAGAAGACGTGCTCGAGCCGGGCGCGCGTGATCACGCCCCGCTTGGTCATCTCGGCCAGCACGCGCGGGCCGACCTTCTTGTCGACGCCGAACGGCGCCTTGGTGCCACGGTCCTCGACCAGCTCGACCGCCGCCAGCAGGCCCTTGCCGCCGCGGATGTCGCCCACGTGCTTGTGATCGCCGAGCGCGGCCTTCAGCCCCTGGTGAAGCCGCGTGCCCATGGCGGCCGCGCGCTCCCACAACCGCTCGCGCTCCATGATCTCGAGGTTCTTGAGGCCGACCGCGCAGCAGGTCGGATGCCCCGAGTACGTGTAGGCGTGCATCCACTTGTCTTCTGGTTTCACCTCGTCCATGGCCTGCTTGATGGTCTTCGAGACCATGATGCCGCCCAGCGGGAGATAGCCGGAGGACACGCCCTTGGCGAAGGAGACGATGTCGGGCAGCACGTTCCAGTGCTCGAGCGCGAACCACTTGCCGGTCCGGCAGAAGCCGGTGATGACCTCGTCGGCGATGAACAGCACCTGGTGGCGGTCGCAGACCTCGCGCACGAGCTTGAAGTAGTCG
>JBGOVO010000405.1:0-3386 GCA_041478145.1 Methylomirabilia bacterium | reverse complement strand
GCAGAGGGAGGCGAAGTTGCTGAAGGGCACGTTCCGCTCCTGGGCGAACTGGGCCACCGTCTCGTGGTCGATCATGACCAGGCAGGAGAGGAACTTGCGGCGGTCCCCGATCACCACCGCGTCCGAGATGAAGGGCGAGAACTTGAGCAGGTTCTCGATCTCCGACGGGGTGACGTTCTTGCCTCCCGCGGTGATGATGATGTCCTTCATCCGGTCGGTGATGCGCACGAAGCCCTCGTCGTCGATCGTGCCCACGTCGCCGGTGTGCAGCCACCCGTCCACGATGGTCTCCGCCGTCTTCTCCGGCTTGCCGTAGTAGCCCAGGAAGACGTGGGGGCCCTTCAAGAGAATTTCGCCCTCGGGCGACAGGCGCACCTCCGTTCCCGGCCGGGCCGTGCCCACCGTGCCGAGCTTGATGTGGTCGGGCGGCATCGCGGTGGCGAGCCCGGTGTTCTCGGTCTGGCCATACACCTCCAACATGTCGAGGCCGAGCGCCAGATACCAGCGGATCAGGTCCGGGGCGATGGGGGCCGCGCCGGTGGCGGCGCCGCGGGCGCGGTGCAGCCCGATGGACCGCTTGACGTTGTCGAGCACCAGGAAGTCGGCGACGCGGAAGGCCAGGCGCAGCGGCAGCGACGGCCGGCGGCCCGCGATGCGCCGGTCGGCCACGCGCCGCCCGATCCCGACGGCCTGCGCGTAGGCGAAGCGGCCGAGCCAGGTCGCGTCGCGCATGCGCAGGGCCACGCCCGAGTAGAACTTCTCCCAGATCCGGGGCACCGCGAAGAACAGGGCGGGGGCCACTTCACGGATATTGTCGGGGACCGTGTCGATGGACTCCGCGAAGTTCACGGTGGAGCCGGTGTAGAGCGGGTTGAACACCGTGAAGGTCCGCTCCGCGATGTGGCAGAGGGGCAGGAAGGAGAGCTGCTGATCGCCCTCGTGCAGGGGGGTGATGAAGTCCGCGTAGGCGAGCTGGAAGAGGATGTTGCGGTGGCTCAGCATCGCCCCCTTGGGCGGGCCGGTGGTGCCGGAGGTGTAGACGAGGATGGCCAGGTCGTCGGGCTGCGCGATCTCGACCATCCGGTCGAAGGCGCCCGGGTGCTCGCGGTCGTAGCGCGCCCCCAGCGCGAGCAGCGCCTCGAAGGGCATCACCTGGTCGTCCTGGAAGCCGTGGAGGCCTTCCATGTCGTAGACGAAGATCTTGACCAGCTCAGGGCACTTCGTGCGGACCTCGAGGATCTTGTCGAGCTGCTCTTCGTTCTCCGCGAAGAAGAAGCGGGTGCCGCTGTCGTTGACGATGTACTCGACCTGGCGGGCCGAGTCGGTGGTGTAGATGCCGTTGGGGACGCCGGCTACCGACATGACGCCGAGATCGGTGTAGAGCCACTCGGGGCCGTTGTCGGCGAGGATCGAGACCACGTCGCGCGGCCGGAGGCCCAGGGCCACCAGCCCCAGACCGACGCGCCGGGCCTGCTCCCCGTACTCGCGCCACGAGATGCCGCGCCAGATGCCGAGGTCCTTCTCGCGCATGGCCACCCGGTCGCCGCGCTCCCGCACCACGTGGCGGAAGAGCCGGGGCAGGGTGTCCTGGCCGTGCACCGTGACGGCGCGGCCCATCGAGGGAGCGGACGGAGCGGGCTCGGTCCTCAGCGCCATGTCTTCTTCCTCTTCCAGCGTCGCGTGCCGCGGACGCTCGATTCCTTGAGGCCCAGGTAGAACTCGCGGATGTCGTCCTTCTCGAGGAGGCGCGGGCAGGTGTCCTCCATCACGATCCGCCCCAGCTCGAGCACGTAGCCGTAGTCCGCGATGTGGAGCGCCAGGTTGGCGTTCTGCTCCACCAGCAGCACCGTCACCCCGCGCTCGCGATTGATCCGCTGGATGATCTCGAAGATGTCCTTGACCAGCTTGGGCGCGAGCCCGAGCGAGGGCTCGTCGAGCAGCATCACCTTGGGGCGCGCCATCAGGGCCCGCCCGATGGCCAGCATCTGCTGCTCGCCGCCCGAGAGCGAGCCCGCGCGCTGCTCGGCGCGCGCCTGCAGCACCGGGAAGTACTCGCCGACCATCTCGAGATCCTGCGCCACCCCGTCGGCGTCCCGGCGGGAATAGGCGCCCATGCGCAGGTTCTCGCGCACCGTCAGGAACGGGAACACCTCGCGCCCCTCCGGCACGTGGCTCAGCCCGAGGCGCGCGACCCGGTCCGGGTCGAGGCCCTGGATCTGGCGGCCCTCGAGCGTCACGGTGCCCTTCTGCGGGTCCATGACGCCGGAGACCGTCTTGAGGATGGTGGTCTTGCCCGCCCCGTTGGCGCCGAGGATGGTCACGATGGTGCCCGGCGGGACGCTGAAGCTCACGCCCCGCAGGGCCATGATCGGGCCGTAGTAGGTCTCGACGTTGCTCACGGTCAGGAGCGCGTCGGCCACCGATCAGCCCCCGAGATACGCCTTGATCACGTCCGGATGCTCCTGGACCTCGCGAGCGGTCCCGCAGGCGACGGCGCGCCCGTAGTTGAGCGCGAGCACCCGGTCGGAGACCGCGCTGACCAGGCTCATGTCGTGCTCGACCATGAGCACGGTGATGCCGAGCAGCGTCCGGATGTCCTGGATCCAGAAGGCCATGTCCGCGGTCTCCTCCACGCTGAGCCCCGAGGACGGCTCGTCGAGCAGGAGGAGCGCCGGCTCGGTGCAGAGCGCCCGGCCCATCTCCACGACTTTTCGGGCTCCATACGGGAGATTGACGACGAGGCTGTCGCGGTACGGCTGCAGATCGAGGAAGTCGATCACCTTCTCGGCCGCCTCGTAATGGGCGCGCTCCCGAGCGCGCACTCGGGGTAGGAAGAGCATATCCTGGAACAGCCACGGCTGGGCGTGGGCGTGGCGGCCCAGGAGCAGGTTCTGGAGCACGCTCGCGTGCTCGAACAGCTCGATGTTCTGGAAGGTCCGCGCGATGCCGCGGCGGGCGATCTCGTGGGGCGGCACCCGGGTGATGTCCTCGTCGCGGAAGAGCAGGCGGCCCTGGGTCGGGTCGTAGATGCGCGAGATCAGGTTGAAGATGGTGGTCTTGCCCGCGCCGTTGGGCCCGATGATGGTGAAGACCTGGCCCTGCTCCACCTCGAAGCTCACGCCGTCCACGGCCCGGATGCCCCCGAAGTTCACCACGAGGTCGGCGGCGGCGAAGAAGGTCATCGCAGCCGCTCCGAGCGCAGGTAGGTCTTCTGGCGTCGGAAGGTGGCGCGCTTGTAGAGCGGGAAGGTCGAGAAGAAGAGCTGCACCTTCCGCCACCGGCCGTAGATGCCGAGCGGCTCGAAGAGGATGAAGAGCACCAGGATCAGGCCGAAGATCCCGGGCTCGAGGCCGGGCTGCTTGACGAAGCGGTCGACGGCCAGGTAG
>JBGOVO010000234.1:0-6333 GCA_041478145.1 Methylomirabilia bacterium | reverse complement strand
CTGGCCTTCTACTTCGTGGCCCAGGCCGACTTCTTCGAGGAGGTGGCCAAGTTCCGCGCGGCCCGCCGCATCTACGCCCGCCTCATGAAGGAGCGCTTCGGGGCCACCAAGGCCGAGTCGATGCGCCTCCGCTTCCATTGCCAGACCGCCGCGGCCACCCTCACCAAGGCCCAGCCCCTCAACAACATCATCCGCACCGCGCTCCAGGCCCTGTCCGCGGTGCTGGGGGGCGCTCAGTCGCTGCACACCAACGGCATGGACGAGGCCTACGCGATCCCCTCCGAGGAGGCGATGAAGGTCGCGCTCCGCACCCAGCAGATCATCGCGCTGGAGACCCGCGTGCCCAACGTGGTGGATCCGCTGGGCGGCTCCTACTACGTCGAGGCGCTCACCAACCGCATCGAGGCCGAGGTGCTGCGCATTCTCGCCAAGGTGGACGCGATGGGCGGCACCATCAAGGCCATCGAGGAGGGCTTCTTCCAGCGCGAGATCGCCGACTCCGCCTACGACTTCGCGCGGCGCAAGGCGGCGGGGGAGCAGCCGGTGATCGGGGTCAACACCCTGGTGGAGCCGTCCGCGCCGCCCCCGATCCCGATCCACAAGGTCGACCCCGCCGTCGAGACGCGCCAGATCCGGCGGCTCACCGACGTGCGACGCCGCCGCGACCAGGCCCTCGTCGCGCGCCTGCTCGACCGCATGGAGCGGGAGGCCCGCGAGCCGTCCACCAACCTCATGCCGGTCACCATCGAGCTCGTGAAGGCGCGGGCGTCGCTGGGTGAGATCGTGGCCCGGCTGCGCCAGGTCTTCGGCTCCTATATCGAAAGGCCGGTCTTCTGATGCCGCCCCAACCTTTCCGCATCCAGGTTCCCGGCCCGGTGCTCACCGACCTGCGCGAGCGCCTGGCCCGCGTGCGCTGGCCCGATCAGGCGCCCGGCGCCGAATGGGCCCACGGCACGAGCCTCGCCTATATGAAGGATCTGGTCGCCCACTGGAAGGACCGCTACGACTGGCGCGCGCACGAGGCACGGCTCAACGCGTTCCGCCAGTTCCGGACGCCGGTGGCGGGCATCGATCTCCACTTCATCCACGAGGAAGGCCGGGGACCGAAGCCCCTGCCGCTCCTGCTCTCCCACGGCTGGCCCGGCTCGGTCTGGGAGTTTCACAAGATCCTGCCCATGCTCACCGACCCGGCCCGATTCGGCGGCGATCCCGCCGACTCGTTCACGGTGATCGCGCCCTCGCTGCCCGGCTACGGCTTCTCCTTCCAGCCCGGCCAGCCGCGCTTCGGGGTCGCCGAGATCGCCGACGCCTTCGCCGCGCTCATGACCGACGTGCTCGGCTACCGGCGCTTCGCCGCGCAGGGCGGCGACTGGGGCGGCTTCATCACGTCTAGACTGGCGCTTGCCTATGCGGACCGGCTGGTGGGTATCCACGTGAACCTCCTCTCGCTGCGACGGGACATCAAGCCGCCCGCGCAGCCGACCCCGGAGGAGAAGCAGTACCTCGACGACCTGGGCCGATGGCTGCGCGAGGAGACGGGCTACCAGTGGATCCAGGGCACCAAGCCCCAGACCCTCGCCTTCGGCCTGAGCGACTCCCCGGTCGGCCTCGCGGCCTGGATCGTGGAGAAGTTCCGGACCTGGAGCGACTGCGGGGGCGACGTCGAGCGGCGCTTCAGCAAGGACGAGCTGCTCACCAACGTGATGATCTACTGGGTGACCGGGACGATCAACGCGTCCTTCTGGCCGTACTACGCCCGCTACCACGCCCCGTGGCCCATCGCCGACGGCCAGCGCATTGAGGTGCCGACCGGCTACGCGGCCTTCCCGAAAGAGATCGTGCGGCCGCCCCGCGCGTGGGCCGAGCGCATGTACAACATCCGCCGGTGGACCGTGATGGAGGCGGGCGGCCACTTCGCGGCGATGGAGGAGCCGGCGGCGCTCGCGGCGGACCTCCACGCCTTCTTCCGGGAGTACCGCTGACCGCGACGCGCTCCCGGCTGCGGATCGCGGGCCTCGTCCTGGCGATCCCGCTCGCGACCACGCTCGCGCTCGCGGTCTGGGCGGTGCTGGTGGAGCCGGGCTGGGTGGTGGCGCGGGAGATCCGGTTGCCGATCACCCGCTGGCCCGCCCCGCTCGCCCCGCTCAAGATCGCCGCCGTCTCCGACCTGCACACGGGCGCGCCTCATATCACGCTAGAGAAGCTCCGCGCCATCGTCGCGATGGTGAACCGCGCCCGGCCGGACCTGATCGTCCTGCTGGGCGACTACGTCATCCACGGGGTGAGAGGCGGCCGCTTCGTGGAGCCCGAGCGGACGGCGGACGCGTTGCGGGATCTGAAGGCGCCGCTCGGCGTCTTCGCGGTGCTGGGCAATCACGACTGGTGGTACGACGGCGAGCGGGTGGCGCGCGCGCTCCAGGACGCGGGGATCCGCGTCCTGGAAGACGCGGCGGTGCCGGTCGCGGTGAACGGCCGGCCCCTCTGGATCGCGGGCATGAGCGACGCCTGGACCCGCCGGGCCGACATCGCCCGGGCCCTCGCGGCCGTCCCGGAGGACGCGCCGGTGATCGTGGTCACCCACAATCCCGACGTCTTCCCGCGGATGCCGGGGCGGGTGCTGCTCACGCTCGCCGGCCACACCCACGGCGGCCAGGTGTTCCTGCCTTTCCTCGGACGGCTCATCGTGCCCTCGCGGTACGGCAGCCGCTACGCCATCGGCCACATCCACGAGGACGGCCGCGATCTCTTCGTGACCCCCGGCATCGGCACCAGCATCATCCCGGTGCGCTTCCGCGTGCCCCCCGAGATCTCGCTGGTCACGGTGAGCCGGTGAGAGCGCTGACGCGCAACGAGCGCAAGCGCCTGCTCGCGAGCGGGGTCCCCGCGCTCGGCGTGGCGCTGGTGCTGGCGTGCGCCTCCCTGCTCGGCCTCCTGGCCGCGACGCGGGCGCGGGTGAGCGACCTGCTCTTCGCGGTGCGCCCGGCCCAGGCGGCCCGCTCCACCGTCATCGTCGGCATCGACCAGAAGAGCTACCAGGCGCTGCTGCCGCGCCACGGCCCCCTGTCCGCCTGGCCCCGCACGCTCTACGCGCAGGCCCTCGACGCGCTCGGGCCCGCCGGGCCGCGGGTGGTCGCCTTCGCGATCTTCTTCGACGCCTCGCGGCCCGATGATGCCCGCCTGGCCGAGGCGATGCGCCGGGCGGGCAACGTGGTCGTCCCGGTGGTGGCCCAGGGTCCCCGCGCCTTCGATCCGCGCCCGGGGGTGGCCCAGGAGTTCGAAGCCTTCGCGCGACCCGCGGCGACGGTGCGGAGCGGCGCCCTGGACGAGGGACTCGCCAATATCACCACCAACCGGGACAGCGTGGTGCGGAGCCTGCCGCTCCTCCTGCGCGCGGGCGGCGAGGAATTGCCGAGCCTGGCCCTGACCATCGTGGCCCACTTCACGCGGCGGCCCTCGGTGCTCGACGGCAAGCCCGAGCCCTCGGTCGTGCACGCGGCCGGGCGGTCCATCCCGGTGGCCGAGCACGACACGATGCTGATCGACTTTCTCGGCCCGCCGTCCGAGCCCGACCGCGGCGGCCCCTTCCGCATCATCTCCTTCGTGGACGTGCTCGAGGGCCGCTTCGATCCCGCGCTGGTCCGCGACCACATCGTGCTGCTGGGCCCCACCATCCGGGGCGTGGACGAGCACGCCACGCCGACCACCGGCGACACGCGCATGTGGGGCGTCGAGATCCTGGGCAACGCGGTCGAGACCGTCCTCCACCAGCGCTTCCTGGTGCCGGTCTCACCACCGGTGACCGTGCTGCTCATCGTGCTACTCGCGCTGCTGGCCGCGCTGGTGGTGGCCGCGTGGCGGCCGCTGCCGGCCGGGCTCGCGGTGGCGGCCGGGCTCGCACTGTACGGCACGACGGCGGCCCTGCTCTTCGAGCGCGGCCTCGTGCTCGACCTGATCTTCCCGCCCGCCGCGCTCCTCGTAAGCTTCGTGGCGGCGCTGTCCTCCCGCCTCGTGGTGGAGCAGGCCGAGCAGCGCATGGTGCGCGAGGCGATGGGGCGCTATCTCTCGCCGGTGGTGAGCCAGTGGGTGCTCGCCGATCCCGACCGCCTGAAGCTGGGCGGCGAGACCCGGGAGATGACGGTGCTGTTCAGCGACCTGCGCAGCTTCACCACCCTGGCCCACGCGCTCCATCCGGAGACGCTGGTGGCCCTGCTCAACACCTACCGGGCCCGGATGACCGACGTGGTCTTCCGCCACGACGGCGTGCTCGCCCAGTACGCGGGCGACGCCATCGAGGCCTTCTGGAACGCGCCCATGGACCAGGCCGACCACGCCCGCCGCGCGTGTGAGACCGCGCTCGACATGGTCGCGGCGCTCGAGGCCCTGCGTCCGGAGTTCGAGCGGCGGGGATGGACGCAGCTCGACATGGGAGTCGGGATCAACACCGGGTCGATGGTGGTGGGCAACATGGGCTCGAAGGACCGGCTGATCTACACCGCGGTGGGCGATCCGGTCAACGTGGCCTCGCGACTCGAGGGCCTGTCCAAGGAATACGGCGTCCGCCTCGTGGTGGGCGAGGCCACCGTCGCCGCCGCGCCGCGGGACCTCGTGTACCGCTTCCTCGACCTGGTGGCGGTGAAGGGCCGGGCCGAGCCGCTCCGGTGCTACGAGGTGCTGGCCCGCGCGGGCGCGTTCCCGGCGGCGGCCGAGCACGCGCTCGCGCGCTATCACCACGCCCTCGAGCTCTATCGCGCGCGGGGGTGGGCGGAGGCGCTGCGGCTGCTCGACGAGCTGGGGCGCGAGGCGCCCGACGATGGGCCCGTCGCGCTCTACCGCCGGCGCGCCCGGGCGCTGCTCGCGCAGCCGCCGCCCGACGACTGGGACGGCGTCTTCGTGTCCGAGTCGAAGTAGGCGCGCCACGGCCGCGGCGCCGCCAGCTCGAGCGGCGAGAGCAGCACCGTCCCGGCCGGCCGCCTCGTGTATCATGTCGCTCCATGAAGCTCGGGTTCTCGCTCCCCACCGCGGGTGACTGGGCCACGCCGGAGAATCAGATCCGCATCGCGCGACAGGCCGAAGCCCTCGGCTACCACTCGCTCTGGGTCTTCCAGCGCCTGCTCTACGCGCTCGAGCCGAAGAACGAGTACCCGCCCGTGCCTGGCAAGGTGTGGCCGAAGCCCTTCGAGTGCGTGTTCGATCCCATCGTCACGCTGGCCTACGTGGCGGCGGCGACGTCGCGGATCCGCCTCGGCACGAGCGTGCTCATCATGCCGTTCTACGCGCCGGTGGTCCTGGCCAAGCAGCTCGCCACGCTCGACGTGCTGTCGGGCGGGCGGCTCCACGTGGGGCTCGGCATCGGCTGGTCCGAGGACGAGTACGAGGCGGTCGGCGTGCCCTTCAAGCAGCGGGGCCGGCGCGCCGACGAGTTCCTGCGCTGCCTGGACATGATCTGGACTCAGGACGTCATCGAGTTCCACGGCGAGTTCTATCACGTGCCGCGCTGCCGGGTGGAGCCGAAGCCGGTGCAGAAGCCGCGCCCGCCCATCACCATCGGCGGCTACGGCTCCACGGTGGTCAAGCGGGCCGTGGAGCTGGGCGACGGCTTCAACGGCGGCAACGTGCCCATGGCGAGCGTCGCGCCGCTGGTGCGGGAGGTGCGCGCGGCGGCGGCCGCGCGCGGCAAGGACCCCGACGCGCTCCACATCGTCTGCCGCGGCAGCTACCGCGTGCACGATGCCCCCCAGGGTAAGGACCGGCGCCCGCTCTGGGGCACGCTCGAGGAGATCCACGAGGACATCGGGCGCTATGCGGAGGCCGGCCTCACCGAGCTGTTCCTCGAGGCCAACTTCTCGCCGGGCGGCGCCGCGCTGGATCAGGCGCTGGAGGTGATGGCCCGGCTCGCGCCCGGCCGCTAGCACCGCGTCGAGCCAGTAATCCTCCGCAGTTTGTAGGAGCCGGCCGCGCCGGCTCCGAATCTCGTAGCCTCCAAGGCCACCGCATGCCGCGTGGACGGCCATCGCCGATCGCCGTCGCCATCCAGAATTTCGACGCGCTGGCCGCATGTTACCAAGCCCTGCGGCCCACTGGACCATGCTGTCCGGAGTCCGTGGCACCGTTGTTGCCCTTACCAGACGGCGTGTGCAGCAGGGGCCGCGATAGGGCGGCCGCAATCTTCAAAATACTTACTTGGAGGAACGAACATGAACCGCAGCGCTCGAGTCGCCCTGATGTTCGGTGGATTGGTTCTCGGGATGGCCGCTCCCGCCCTGGCCCAGACGGCCACGGCCAACCTCAGCGTGAGCGCCACGGTGGCCAAGAACTGCAGCATCACGACCACGG
>JBGOVO010000279.1:0-5519 GCA_041478145.1 Methylomirabilia bacterium | reverse complement strand
GCCCGAGCGGCGACCACCGCGAACCCGTCGCGCGTGAGCGCCGGCGCCGCGTCGAAGCCGAGCGCGACGGGATCCCACGTGACGAGGCTCGTGGCCCCGCGCTCCCGCGCGATGGCCGCGATGACCGCGGGAACGGCCTCCAGGCTCGGCGCGCGGTGAAAGACCCCCGCGACGCGCTCGAACTCCAGGACGAATCGCTCGAGCGCCTCCGGCCAGCGCTCGGTGAGCTCCCGCCGGATCGCGTCCGCGGCGGCAGCCGGCTGCGCCGGGCGCGGCGCGGGGGACGCGCCGAAGAGCCCCCGGGTCTTCGACATCTCCCGGCGGATCCGCTCGAGGAATTCGGCGCGGGCCGTCATGCTATCGCAGCTCCTTCCACCGCTCGTGGAACGTTCGCGCGGCCACCGGCGGCAGATCGCGGGTGCGCGTCCACTTCGAGAAGAGCCCCGGCAGCCCCCGCAGCCGCCCGTGGCGGACGAACGGAATCTGAAGCCAGCGCCCCACCCGCGCGGAGAGCCGGAACGCGACGGGGGAGAGGAGCAGGCGCCGGAGCGCCTTGAAGGCCATCCGCTCGGTCCACGGGGCGATCTTCTCCCGGTCGAGGTGCTCGCGCAGCTCGATGAGCATCCGCGGGATGTCGATGCGGACCGGGCAGACGTCCTTGCACGCCCCACAGAGAGACGAGGCGTGAGCCAGCTCGCGCACCGACTCGTGGCCCTTGAGCATGGCGGTGAGCAGGATGCCGATGGGGCCCGGATACGTGTGGCCGTAGGCGTGCCCGCCGATCTGCCGATAGACCGGGCAGACGTTGAGGCAGGCGCCGCAGCGGAGACAGTAGAGCGCCTCGCGCAGCGTGGAGGCGATCTGCCGGGAGCGCCCGTTGTCGAGCAGGATCAGGTGGAACTCCTCCGGGCCCTCCAGCTCCCCCGCCCGCCGCGGCCCGCGCACCAGGGTCGTATAGGAGGAGAGCTTCTGCCCGGTCGCGCTCCGGGCCAGGATGGCCAGGAACACCACGAGATCGCTCATCGACGGGATGACCTTCTCGATCCCCATCAGCGCCACGTGAATCCGGGGCAGCGAGGTCACCATCCGGCCATTGCCCTCGTTGGTGACGAGCACCACCGTGCCGGTCTCCGCGACCGCGAAGTTGGCTCCCGTGATGCCCATGTCCGCCCGCAGGAACTTCTCGCGCAGGGCCTTGCGCGCCACCGCGGTCAGGACTTCCGGATCGGCAGGAAACTCCCCACGTAGCTCGCGCGAGAAGAGCTCCGCCACCTGCCCCTTGGTCTTGTGGATGGCGGGGGCGATGATGTGCGACGGCTTCTCGTGGGCGAGCTGGATGATGTACTCGCCGAGATCGGTCTCGACCGGGGTCACCCCCGCGTGCTCCAGCGCCTCGTTGAGATCGATCTCCTCGGTCGCCATGGACTTGGACTTGACCGCCATCCGCACGCCGCGGTCCCGGCAGAGGCGCAGGACGATCTCCCGCGCCTCCTCGGCGCTCGTGGCCCAGTGCACGCTGCCGCCCAGTCGCTCCACGTTGTCGGCGAGGCGCTCCAGGTGGACGTCCAGGTGCTGGAGCGTGGCCTCCTTGATGGACCGCGCCCGATCCCGGAGCGCCTCGCCCTGCGGGAAGTCCGCGAAGGACTCCTTGCGGAGATCGATGAACTTCGTCGTGGCGATCGTGAGCGCTTCCTGGAGAAACGTGTCCTTCAGAGCCGCGCCCGCTCGCTCCGGGAACGGGGTACGGAGCGCGGTGTCGCTCACGCCTCGACCTCGCCGGCCAGCACCTGGGCCAGGTGCACCGCCTTCACGGCGGAGCCGCGCCGGGTCAGCCCGCCGCCCATCTGCATGAGGCAGCCCGCGTCGCAGGCCACCAGGCAGCGCGCGCCGGTGGCCTCCACGTTGCCGAGCTTCTTGTCGAGGATGGCGGTCGACACCTCGGGCAGCCGCACCGAGAAGGAGCCGCCGAAACCGCAGCACTGATCGGCGCCGGGCAGCTCGATCAGCTCCACCCCCGGCACCCCGCGCAGGAGCGCCCGCGGCGAGGCGGACTCGCCGAGCCCGCGCAGGAGATGGCAGGAGTCGTGGTAGGTGACCCTTCCTGTGAACGGTGATTCGATCCGGGTGACGCCGAGCACCTCCACGAGGAACTGCGATAGCTCGCGCGTGCGGCGGGCGAGCGACTCCGCGGCGGCTCGCAACCCCGGGTCGTGCCGGAGCAGGCCCGGGTACTCGGCCTTCACCATCCAGGCACAGGAGCCGGACGGCACCACCACATGCTCCGCCCGCTCGAAGAGCTTCACGGTCCGGGCCGCCACCTGGGCCGCGTCGTGATGATAGCCCGAATTGAAGAGGGGCATGCCGCAGCAGGTCTGGCCCTCGGGAAAATCCGGCTCGACACCCAGACGCCGCAGCAGCCGAACCATCGCGACCCCCACCTCGGGAAAGAACATGTCGCCGAGGCAGGTGATCATCAGCGAGGCCCGGACGGGAGCGGCCACCGGGCCCTACCTCGCCGGCTCGGAGCCCGAGCGCTTCATGTGAGCCGGCGGCGGCGCCACCATCACGAGCACGAGGAGTAGCTCGGTGGAGTCGTTGGTGAGGCCGTGGTCGACGCCGGCCGGCGCCACCACCGCCTCGCCGGCGGTGAGCCGCTCCTCCGCGCCGCCGACCGAGAAGCGCCCGGTCCCCTCGACCACGTAGTAGATCTTGTCCTCACCCTCGTGGCGGTGGACCGCCTGCGACTGGCCCGGCGCCACGCAGTAGAGGTCGAGCTGGGTGCGCGCCGTCGACGAGAGGCCGATCTTGGCCATCTTGTCGGCGGTCACCTTCACGTGGTCCCGCACGCGGATCTTCATCACTCCTCCAATGCCCTGGCCAGGAGCGTCACCGGATGCGCGACCTCCACCGACAGCCCTTCGGCCCGGAAGTGCTGGCGCATCTGCATGAGGCATCCCGGATTGCCCGCGACCACCACACGGGCACCGGTCTCCCGGATGCGCCGCGCCTTCCGCCGGCCGAGCTCGCCGGCCATCTCGGGCTCGAGCAGATTGTAGACCCCCGCGCTCCCGCAGCAGAGGTCCGAGTCCGGCAAGTCCACCAGGGTGAGGCCGGGGATGCGTCGCAGCAGCTCGCGGGGCTCCGCGCGGATCCGCTGGCCGTGGGCGAGATGGCAGGCGTCATGATACGTCACGGTCTCCCGCAACGGGCGCAGCGGGAGATCGCAGCCGACGAGCACCTCCGAGACGTCCCGCACGCGCTCGGCAAAGGACCGGGCCGCATCGTCCGCGAGCCAGTGGCCGTATTCCTTGAGGGCGGAGCCGCAGCCGGCGGCGTTGACCACCACGAGGTCGACGTCGGCGAAGGCCGGGATCAGGCGTCGCGCCATCGCGCGGAACTCGTCGATGCGCCCCGCGTGCAGGTGCAGCGCGCCGCAGCACTCCTGGGTCCGGGGCACCACGACCTCGTAGCCCGCGGCGGAGAGGAGCCGGGCCGTATCGGCGTTGACGTCGGGATAGAAGAAGCGCTGCACGCACCCGACCAGCAGCCCGACGCGGCCGCGGCGCGGGCCGCGGGCCGGGATCAGCTCCGGGAGCGGCCTGGCCGGTGCGGGCAGCCAGGGCAGGAGCGCCTCCATCGCCTGCAGCTTCTTGAATGGCGCCAGCAGGCCGAACCCGCGTACCAGTGCCTGCATGCCGGACCACTGGTACATCCGCAGGGCGTGGAGCATCGGGCCGAGGCGGCCCGGATGGGGAAAGACGTCGAGCAGGAACCGGAGCGTCGCGCCGTCGCGTCCCGGCGCGGTGACGCCCCGGCGCTCGAGCTGACCGCGCGTGGCCTCGAGGAGCTGGCCGAAGGGCACGCCGGAGGGACAGGCCGTCTCGCATGCGCGGCAGCCGAGACAGAGATCGAGATGGTGCGCCATGGTCGGCGTGAGCCCGATCCGATCCTCGGCGGCCGCCCGCATCAGATAGATCCGGCCACGGGGCGAGTCCATCTCCTCCCCCAGCACGCGATAGGTCGGGCACTGGGGCAGGCAGATCCCGCAGTGCACGCAGGCCCTGAGGCCGTCCATGGACGGCGCGTCCTTGCTGTCGAACGCGCCCAGCGGCATGGGAAGAGGCGCGCTCACAGGCCTCCTACGAAGCGGCCGGGGCTGAGCAGGCCATGCGGATCGAACTCCCGCTTGATCCTGCTCATGATCGCCAGTATTTCCGGATGGATAGATCCCCATGCCTCACACTGATTCTTGAGCGAGACCGGCGCGCGCTCGAGGATCAGGCTTCCCCCGTCAGCCTCCAGCCCCCGGCGGAGCGGCAGCACCAGATCATCGACGGCTCGCGTGGGATCCTGGGTCCCCCAGATCGATACCTGGAGCACTCCGTTGCCCGGCTGGCCGAGCAGCGCCATCTCGACGCCGACCCGGCTCGCGGCGGCCTGGGCCTGCGACACCCAGTGGAGCAGGCGGCGCGGCTCGCCGGCCGCGCGGAGCAGGACTGGCCCGCTCACCGCGAGGCCGAGGCCTGCCCACGCGGTTTCCGCGAGCGGCTCGCTGCGGCCCCGGTACTCCACGGCCAGCCGCTCGATGGCCTGACCCTGAGCCTCCACCGCCTCGGCCACGCTGCCGATCGAGAGCAGCATCGCGAGCGGATCCACTGGCAGGCCGGCCCGGCGCAGGCCCGCGGCATCGATCAGCGCGGCACGGTCCGGCTGGATCGGCGAGTCGAGCAGCGCCGCCAGGAAGCCGCCCGCCGCTTCGTGGGAGGGGAAGCCCAGGCGCCAGGACCGGGATGCCGGCGGCATCGGGTGCAGCCGCAGTGTCGCCTCCACCACCACGCCAAGGGTGCCCAGCGAGCCGACCACGAGCTTCGGCACGTCGTAGCCCGTGACCGACTTCACCACCTTGGCCCCGCCCCAGGTCAGGGTGCCGTCGGCCTGGACGAAGCGCACGCCCAGCAGCAGGTCGCGTCCGGTGCCGTAGCGGAAGCGCAGCGGGCCACTGGCGTGGGTGGTGAGCACGCCGCCCACACTGCGGGAGCCGCCACCCGGCGGATCGAGCGCCAGCATCTGACGATGCGGCGCCAGACGGGCCGCGAGCGCGTCGAGGGTCACGCCCGCCTCGACGGTCGCCACCATGTCCTCGGGCACGTACTCCCGCACCGCGGCGAGACGGCTCAGCTCCAGGACCACGTCGAGCCGGCGCGGCGGGTTCCCGAGGCCCTGGCTCGTGCCGGCGCCGCGCGGCACCACCGCGAGCCGCTCGGTGGCGCAGAGAGCCAGCACGCGGCTCACTTGCTCCGCGCCGTCTGGCCGGATCACCACGCCCGGGACCATGCCGTCCACCGCGTAAGGCGCGAGCGCGGCGGCCTCGCGCAGCACGTGCTCGCGCCCGGCGATGTCGGCCAGGGCGTCGTGGAGCGCCCACGCTGACACGGCCATGCTCAGATCCAGGTGCCGGCGGGCAGCCGAGGCGCGGCGGGACGGAAGCCCTCGCCGCACGCCGGATGCGAGGGCAGGAG
>JBGOVO010000167.1:0-7858 GCA_041478145.1 Methylomirabilia bacterium | reverse complement strand
TCACTCCGTGAGCCCTAGGAACTGTCCATTGTCTGTCTGCGGGGGCCCAGACATGGCCCCCGCACCGTGCCCCTCACTCCGTGAGTCCTAGGAACTGTCCATTGTCTGTCTGCGGGGGCCCAGACATGGCCCCCGCACTCCCCCAATGGCGGACACTCGTTCCGGCGCGGACTCGCGTGTGACGGCCGCCTTCGATCTGTTGTTGCTGGAGTGTCGGCTACCGGATGGGCGGCCGATATTGGGTGTCGGGCGGGGCGAATTGCGGTGATTAGCCCGCTCGCCGGGAGCGGGGCCGATCGCGTGATCGCCTGCGAGGGCCGGGCGGTGACGCCCGGCCTGGTGGACGCCCACATCCACCTCGACAAGGCGCTCTTGAGCGACAGCGCCCCGAGCCGCGAGGGCTCGCTGGCCGAGGCCCTGCGCGTGACCGGGGAGGCCAAGCGCGGCTTCACCCGCAAGGACATCCAGGCCCGGGCGCGCCGGGTGCTCGACATGGCGGTGCGCCAGGGGACCACCGCGATGCGGAGCCACACCGAGGTGGATCCCATCGTCGGGCTGATGGGCTTCGAGGCGCTCGCCGCGCTCAAGCGCGAGTACGCACCCGCGATCGACCTGCAGCTCTGCGCCTTCGCCCAGGAAGGCATCCTCCAGGCCCCCGGCACCGAGGCGCTCCTGCGCGAGGCCCTGCGGGCCGGCGCCGATCTGGTGGGCGGCGTCCCCTACCACGACACCGACGCGCGCCGCCACATCGACATCGTGTTCTAGAAGATGCCGGCCCCCGGGAACGGCCTCCCCATGGGCGGGACCGCGTAGTAGCCGCCTCCGATTAGCCTCAGCAGAGTCGCCGAAGGCTTGCCTCCGAAGTTGGCATCGCCGAGCCAGTTGTCCTTTGTGAGGATGTTGGTCAGGCAAGACACTTTGCGCTGAAAGCTGACGAAGTTCAGTCCGAGACGGAGTCGCCCGCCGGGAAGGCACTCCAGGAACTCGTATCCTTGGCGAAAGATCCGGTTGTCGGTATCCGCGATCGGGCCGTGTGGGCGGTTGAGGTTGGTCCGATTGATATGGCTGAACTGCGCGAGGTCGTCGAGCTCGAACGAGGGGAGCGGGGGATCCCGGTATTCCGGCGAGGCCGGTCCGTGCGCCTCCGGGCATCCCTCGAGGGGATCGTTCGAGCGCTCGGTGATGTGTATCAGCGGACACCCGGTCTCGCGGTCCCTCCCCACGGACGCCTCTTGCTCCGGGCGCGACAGGTCTCGCCACGTCTCGAGGTCGATGGCCAGGCGGAGGAAGCCCATGTACGTCCCGCCGTCCATCCACGACGGCTCGTCCGGGATCGACGTGCCCACTCTCGTCTCGATCGCCTCTCGTCGCCGATCCGGCGCGATGTTTGCGATCCCGTCGTGGAAGCCGAGCCAGCTCCGCCGGTCCTCTCGGTTGAACCCGCCGTGGAGCGCCACCACGTCCAGCTTGAGGCTCTTGATCAGCATCCAGGTCTCGACCACCGCTCGGCTCACCGCGAGCTCCGACCCCGCGATGAACTGAAGCGCCAGATCGGCCTCCCCGGTTGCCCGATCTGCCCTGTCCACCCAGCCCAGCGCCCGGAATGGCGCGGGCTGGTCGTCGATCCCGACCACTTCCTGCGGCCGTTCGAGCTCCGGGTAGCGCTCGAACAGAGGAGCGCCGAACCCAAGCAAGCAAGTCAGCTCGGGATCCGGAGGCTCCGGCGCGCTGCGGGAGCGGGCCTTCAGTCGCGGCTCGCGGAGATCCGCGACGAGGTCGCTCCGCAACTTCTGAACTTCCGCCCAGACCTTCGTGATGCTCGTCTTCGCCTGACTCCGGGTGGCGCCCGGGCGAATGTTCAGCAGGAGGAGGCGATAGCAACGGCCCGGCTGCTTGCCCCGGCGAAAGTAGATGCCCTCCTGCAGACGGCAATCGTCGCCGGCCCGCGGCGGGGAGCCGGCCCGCCCAGGCGCCGAGTGGCCCGACGAGCCGCTCACGCCGCTTCCCGCCGAGGCCGGGCCGCCGGGGTCACGGGAACTCTCTCCGCTGCCAGGTGACGACCTTCCCGCTCACCGCTCTGACGATCGCGTCACTCGTCTCGAATCCCGCTTTTTGCCTCGCATCGCTCCGCGGGGCGACCACCCACATGGGCACATCCGTGTGCCGCTTCGGCCGGGGCGCCTTGGGCATCGGGATCGGAGGGGTGAGAAAGATTCGGGTGACCTGGGCCGCACTCCGGCAGACGATGGTCTCGGTCGTCTTCCCCCCCGCGGCGGCCAGCCAGTAGGAGTCGAGCAGCAGCGTGCCGCCGGCTTCCTCGAGGGCCTTGATCAATCCGATGCGGAGAATGGGATAGACGGCCTTGCCGTCGGCCTTCCAGGCGTTCGGGGTGCTGTAAAACTTGTCTCGCAGGTACGTGATCTGATCGCGCGTCGCCCCCGCCTGCTCCGCGAGGAGGGTCAGGTAGGCTGACGGGCTGCCGGCTTGCCGGAGCGCCGCGAGGAACGCGTCCCGTTTGTGGAACTTGCCCGCGCTGTCCCTCTCGTTGACCACGTTGTCGACCATCTTGTGGATGACCCCTTTGGAGATCGCTCCCGACATCACCAAGTCGCCCATCGTTCGCTCCTTTCACGGTGACCTGCTCCGGGAATGTTCCTGTCCGCAACCGGTGTGCCGCTTCGCTACGCCCCGTCCTCCTCCCATGCCACGCTGTGCACCCGCACGCGACCCAGACCCTTGAGCTCGACGCGCCCGCGGCCGACCAGCCCGAACCCTTTGCCGGCCACGAGCTGATGCACGACCTCGGAAAGGAGGATCTCACCGGGCTGGGCGCGGGCACAGATGCCGAACGCGGCGTGCACCGCGGTTCCGAACAATCGCCCTTCGGTGGGAATCGGCTCGCCCGCGTTGATCCCGATGCGTACGTGAATGGATTCGGCTTGGTTCTCTCGGTTGTGCTTGGCGAACGCCTTCTGGATGGCGATCGCGCACTCGACGGCGGCGGAGCCGGACGAGAAGGCCGCCTCGATGCCGTCGCCGGTATGCGCGATCTCCATGCCGTTGTGGGAGGCGAGGCATCGGCGGATGAACGTGTTGTGCATCCGGATGAGCTCGTGCGCTCTCGCGTCGCCGGTGCGCCGGATCAGGTCCCCGGAAGCCACCACGTCGCTGACCAGGATGATGCGGAGGGCCCGATTGGGTCCGGCGGCCGGGTCCAGAACCTGAAGCTGGCGTCCGCGGTCGGCTCGCGGCGTCAAACCCTGCTCAACGGTGTACGCGGTGGCCGCCGCCTCGTCGCTCACTCCGATCTTCCGGAAGATGCTGCTCAAGTGGCCGGCGATCGTCCGCGGGCCCAGGACCAGGTCGCCCGCGATCCTCTGGCGGCTGTGGCCCTGGGCCATCCGCACGAGAACTTCGACCTCTCGCTCGCTGAGATTGTCCGGGTGCGCCGCGGGGCGCGGCACCGCAGCGGGGAGACGGATCTTCAAGACCTCCGCCACCTGCTGGGCTTGCCGGACGAAGGGGTGCATCCCGAGATCCACCAGGATCTGGAAGCCGAGTCTCAACGATTCGATCGCCCGCGAGCGGCTACTCGCCTCGCCCTGGGTCACCAGCATGCGCGCATGGTCGAGATAGGTGCGCCCCAGCTCGGGCAGGGCGCCCGCCCGCCCGGCCGAGTCGATGGCGAGCCGGAAGTGGGCCTCCGCCGCGTCCCAGCGGCGGCTGAGCGCGTCGATCCCCCCCAGGATCCGCGGAACCGAGTACATCCACCCGCTCGAGAAGAGGACTCCGCGCTCCGCCGCGCTCGACAACGCCCGGTACGGAAGGTCGGCGATGGCGGGCGCACCGGCGAGGTCGGCGAGCTCGACCAGGGCGCACAGCGGGGCGACCGAATACGTATCGGTGCCGACCACTCTCATCAAGTCCTGGGCCAACCCCTCCAGGCCCTCATCCATGGAGTGCGACTGGGCACGCACGACCTGCCGGAACACGCGCGAGAACGTCCGGACGATCAGTCCGGCGTCTTCGAAGACCCGGCCCGGCTCCATCAGGACGTCGAGCGCATCCTCCGCCTCGGTCCAGGCCCCGCGCAGCGCGCGCGCGCAGGTCAACGCCAGGAGAGAGCGGAACCCGCCCCAGGGGTAGCGAGACCGAGACACCATCAGCATCGTTTCGTGCGCCCAGCGCTCCGCCGCGTCGAAGTTACCTCTTGCGACCCCCACCGACGCGAGGTGCGACAGGCCGAGCGAATAGCTGCTCCAATCCTGGGACCCGCGGGTCGTCTCGCACGCCTTCACCGAAACGGTCTCGGTCTCCTCGAAGCGCCCGAGCAGGGTGAGCGCGAGCGGGATGCGATGCAGAGCCCAGCCTTCGCGGATGACGTCCTCGGCGCGCCGGGCGTAGACCAGGGCATTCTGCCAGCCGTCGAGTGCTTCGACCACGTGCAGATCGTTGATGTACGCCAGCGCCAGGGCAAAGCTGGCATAGGCGCAGAGCAGGTCATCCTCGAGCCGCCGTCCGATCTCCAGGGCCTCCTGGGCGCGCGCTCTCGCCTTCTCCGCCTGGCGGCCGTTTCGGTAGGCCTCGGCGATCACGGCCAGGGCATGGCCTCGCAGGCCGGGCTCGCGCTCGCCCAGAGTCACCAGCACATCCTCGAGGGGCTTGATGTCGGCCAAGGTACCCAGCGGTACGGTAGCGAGCGTGAAATGGGTCCTCGTCTTCTCCATCAGGGCTTGCGCCAGGCCACGAACGTCCCCGGCCTGTCGATAGATCTCGATGGCTTTCTCGTAGTGATGGAGGCAGGGCCCGACGTCCTGGTCGTAGTAGTGCGCCAGCCCGGCCCGATAGTGGAGGTCGGCCCGGTCCTGGGCGGCAAGATGGCGGGTGGATCCGGTGGCCGACAGCGCCGCCTCGTAGTAGGAGGCGGCCTCGCTCCACGCGAAGACGGAAAACGCCTGATCGGCGGCGCGCCGGGCGAACCGCACGACCACGTCCTCTCCGGCGACCGAGCCTGCCTTCACCAGGTGATGGGCGATCTCCAGGACGTGCTTGTCGAGGTCGTCGGCGTAGAGGCGCTGCAGGCTGTCGGCGATCTGCTTGTGGAAGCGCTGGCGCCGGGGCGCGCTCGGCTCGTGATAGAACACGTGGCGGATCAAGGGGTGGGCGAACTGGAAAGTCGGCCCTTCGCTCCGGAGGAGGTGCTGGCGCATGCCCTCCTCCAGCAAGTTCAGCAAGTCGTCCTCGCTCACCCCGCTGACCGCCCCGAGCGTCAGCAGCGAGAAGCTGTCACCCAGGCACGACGCCAGGGTGAGAACCTTGTGGCACGCCTCGCCAAGCGCCTCCACCCGGGTGACGATCGCCCCGGTGACCTGGTCGGGAAGCCGGAGCTCGGAGGCGGCCGTGGTCGTGACGACGTATCCGCCCTGCTCCTCCAGCGCGTCTTGCTGCACCAGGTGGTGCATGACCTCCTGGATGAAGAGGGGGTTGCCGTGAGTCGCGTCGCTCACCGTGACGGTGAGCTGGTGCGACGGACGCGCCACCCCCAGGCCGCCGATCAAATCGTGGATCTCGGGCTCGTTGAGGCCGGAGAGCGCGATGGTTCGGCAGACCTCTTCACGCTGCAGGCGCGCCGCCAGCCGGGAGACTCTCTCCTCGGCCGCCAGCGGCCGGTGGGTGCCGACGATCACGAGAGGAACCGGCTCCTTCGTCGCGGTGTCGGCGACCGTGAAGGCGACGTGATCGAACAAGTCGAGGGACAGCCGGTCCGCCCAGTGCAGATCTTCGACCACGAACAGCATCGGGTGGGCCTGGGCGAGCTTGACGGTGGCATGGCCGACAGCCAGGAACAGTTGGAGCTTCTCCTGGTCGGCCTGTCCGGAGATCGATGGACGGGCCCCCGGGGGAAGAGTCCCCGCCCGATGGAGGAGCTGGGTGATCAGCTGAAAGTCCGCGCCGATCGATTGCTTGGTCTCCTCGGGCATCTGCTCCAGCCGAGGAAGCAAGTGTTCGACGAAGGGCAGGTACGGCAACGAGAGGTCCTCGTAGCAGCGGCCGAAGCAGACCTCCATGCGGAGGAGCCGGGCGATCGACATCGCCTCCTGGAGCAATCGCGTCTTGCCGATGCCGGCCTCGCCTTGAATCAGCACGACGCGAGGGCGTCCGGCGGCCGCGTCCTGGAACCAGCGCTCCAGCGACTCGAGCTCCTGAGTGCGGCCAACGAACGGAGGCATGCCTCGGCCGAGGCTGGACGGGCCCTCGCCGTGACCCGGCGATGGCCTAGTCATTGGACGCGCTCCTTCTCGGAGGGTCGGGCCTGACCTCCCCCGTCGTCCGGACGAGCTCGCTCAGCAGACGCGTAGGATAGCTCTCCATCCAGGGGACTCTAGGAATCTAGTAGAGAGACAACCGGAGGATGAACACAGCGCGGCGCCTCCAGGCCGGGGCCCTCCCTGCCCCTGCTGCTCGAGCCGAGAGAATCAGAAGGACAGGAGACCGCGAGGATAGGTCGCGGCGACCCCCGTGTCAAGGGAGCGACGGTGCCCTATCCGCCGGGCGTGATCACGGTCTTCGCCCCGCGGCCGGCCGCCGCGTGGGCGAAGCCATCCTCGATGCGGGCAAGCGGGAAGCGCGCGCCGATCAGCCGCTTCACCCCGAGCGTGGGCAGGAGCGCGAGCGCGCGGCGGAAGGCGGTGCCCCGGCCGTAGGCGCCGTGGATCCGGACCTCGCGGAAGTGCACCTCGAAGAGGTCGATCGGCATGCGGCTGCCCTTGGGGTTGACGCCGACGAGCTGCAGGACCCCCGAGGGCTTCACGAGCGCGAACGCCTCGCCCACCAGCTCCGGCTTGCCCACCGCCTCGCACACGACGTCGGCGCCGCGCCCGTCCGTGAGGGCCATGACGCGATCGCGCAGACTCTCCGTGGTGGGATCCACCACCACGCGCGCCCCGAGCTTGCGGGCGATCTGCCGCCGCTCCTCCAGCGGATCGGACAGGACGAGCCGCGCCGCGCCGCGGCGGCGGGCCAGGACCATGGTGAGCAGCCCCATGATCCCGCCGCCCATCACCACCACGGTGGCCCCGCGCGGCATCCGGAACATCTCGAGCCCGGAGAGGCAGCAGGAAGCGGGCTCGGCGAGCGCGGCGGTGACGGGGTCGAGTCCCTTCGGCAGCGGGTGGACGCAGTGGACGGGTAGCGCGGCCCGCTCCGCGAAGCCGCCGACCCGCGTGAGATTCGGGCACTGGCTCACGCGGCCGTTCCGGCACTCCCGGCAGGCGCCGCAGCCGTAGGACGGCTCGCAGGCCACCGCGCGCCCGATCAGGCGCCGGCTCACGCCGCGGCCGACCTCACGCACCACGCCCGAGTACTCGTGGCCCAGCACCATGGGGGGCGTCCAGGGGAAGAGGCCCTGGGTGGCGTGCACGTCGGTGCCGCAGATCCCGGCGGCGGCCACGTCCACCACCACCTGCCCCGGACCCGCGACGGGCTCGGCCGCCTCGTCGAGGCTGAACCGGCTGCCCCCACGCCAGGTGGCGACCTTCACGTCCGGGGCGTCTCGGCGTGGCGGGAGAACTTCGGCATCACGTCGGTGGCCAGGAGCTCCATCGAGCGGCGCCACAGGGCGGGTTGGTCCCAGTCGTGGCCGCCCATGAGCAGCGTGCCGAAGTGTCCCGTCTCCTCGCGCAACGCCACGAGCTGATCGAGCACGCGGCGGGGGCTCCCCGCGATGACGAGGGCGCGCTTGATCATGTCCACCGTCACGTCCTCGTCCGGGATCAGCAGATCGGGCTTCAGCATGAAGAGGGCCTTGCGGCCCTTGGAGAAGCTGTGGTGGAAGAACCGGTAGTAGAACGAGAGCCCG
>JBGOVO010000396.1:0-3520 GCA_041478145.1 Methylomirabilia bacterium | reverse complement strand
CTCGTACTCGCGCGCGTACCAGCCGGGGCCCACTCCGAAGACGTAGCGGTTGTCGGAGAGGTGGCAGAGGGTGGAGATCTCCTTGGCCAGCAGCACCGGATGGCGCACCGGCAGCACCAGGATGCCGGTGGCGATCTTCACCTTGGCGGTGAGCGCGGCCGCGTAGGCGAGCGAGGAGAGCGGCTCGAGCCACGCGTTGCCGTAGAGGCCCGGCGCGGAGAGGAGGTGATCGATCACCCATACGTCGATGCCGTACTTCTCGCACTTGACGATGGACTCGCGGATGCGGCGCATGTTCCTCGGGTCCGTCTTCTTGCCGCTCCACGCGTAGGTGGGGATCCACGCCCCGAACTTGAGCTTGGCCATGAGGCCTCCTTTCGAGTCGGCCCACACCCGAGGTGTGGGCGCGGGCGATGTCAAGGCCGCGGCGCGCGGTGATATACTCGGCGCGCCCGGCGGCTCCCCTTCTCCCATGCTCAGGAGGTAGTGGTGATGAGACTCGGAATGCGCTGGTCGTGCGCGGCCCTGGCGGTCCTCGTCCTGCTGGCCGCGAGCGTGTCGACGGGGCTCGCCCAGCCCGCGAACACGCTGGTGGTGGGGCTCGTGGCGGAGCCGGTCGGGCTCGACCCCGCGCAGGTCACCGATCTCAACTCCACCCGCATCGGGCGGCGGGTGGTGGAGACCCTGGTCAGGTACGCGGACGAGAGCACCGAGATCGTTCCCTATCTGGCCGAGTCGTGGACCGTCTCCAAGGACGGCCTCTCCTACACGTTCAAGCTGCGAAAGGGCATCTCCTTCCACGACGGCACCCCGTTCAACGCCCAGGCGGTGAAGTTTTCCATCGAGCGGCAGATCAACGCCGAACATCCCGCCAACAAGCTCGGCAAGTATCCCTTCGCCGCCTACTTCTTCGGCAACGTCAAGGCGGTCGAGGCGATGGACGACACCACCATTCGCTTCATCTTGAAGGAGCCCCGCGCCTCCTTCCTGGCCATTCTCGTCGCGCCGGCCGCCTCGATCGTGAGCCCCACCGCCGCCATGAAGCTCGGCCAGGATTTCACGGTGAGCCCGGTCGGCACCGGCCCCTTCAAGTTCTCGAGCTGGGACCGCGGCCAGCGCGTCGTGCTCGACAAGAACCCGAGCTACTGGCGCTTCCCCGTCAGCGTCGATCGAGTGATCTATCGGCCTATCGCGGAGGACCAGGCCCGGCTCACCGAGCTGCTGACGGGCGGCCTCGATCTCATCGTCGGCACCCCGCCCGACTTCGTGGCGCAGCTCGAGAACCACCCGAAGGTGACGTTGCAGCGGCAGGTGGGCGCACACGTCTGGTATCTCGGGTTCAACAACAGCAAGAAGCCCTTCGACGACAAGCGCGTCCGCCAGGCGCTGAACTACGCCGTCAACAAGGAGGCGATCGTCCGCGACGTGCTCAAGGGCACGGGCGCGGTCTCCAAGGGCCCGGTGCTGCCGGGGACCTGGGGCGACAACGGTGGGCTCAAGCCATTCCCCTACGATCCGGAGCGCGCGAAGAAACTGCTGGCCGAGGCCGGCCTGGGCAGCGGCTTCTCCACCACCCTCTGGGTGCCCGAGTCGGGCTCGGGCATGCAGTCGCCGGTGGCCATGAGCACCATCATCCAGTCGAACCTCAAGGCGGTGGGGGTGAACGTGACCCTCCAGACCATGGAGTGGGGCACGTTCCTCGCCAAGCTCCGCACCAAGGAGCAGGACATGTTCGCCCTCTCCTGGATGGCGGGCTCGGAAGACCCCGACCTCGTCATGTACCCGCTGCTCCACTCGAGCCAGTGGACGCCCGGGGGCCCGAACCGGGCGATGTACAAGAACACGCGCTTCGACGAGATCCTCGCCCAGGCGCGACTGGTGACCGACCAGGCCAAGCGGGCCGAGCTCTATCGCGAGGCGCAGCGCCTGCTGCACGACGATCCGCCGTGGATCTTCATCGACCACGAGGTGCAGACCGCCGCGTACGCCAAGCGCGTGCAGGGCTTGAAGCTCCATCCGAGCTTCGACCTGCGCGTGGAGACGATCTCGCTCAAGTAGCCGGTCGGCCGGACGCGCGGTGAGCCGCTACCTCCTCCGTCGCCTGCTCCTGCTGGGGCCGGTGCTGCTGGGCGTGTCGGTGGTGGTCTTCCTCGTCCTGCACCTGGCCCCCGGCGACCCCGCCGAGATCATGCTGGGTCCGCAGGCCACCCAGGAGGACGTCTCGCGCCTGCGGACCGATCTGGGCCTGGACGAGCCGCTGCCGCTGCAGTACGTGCGCTGGATGGCGCACGTGCTCCAGGGCGACCTGGGCCGCTCGATCCGCATGCGGCAGCCCGTGCTCGGCGAGGTGCTGACGCGCTTCCGCGCCACCTTGCTCCTCACCGCGACCGCGCTCCTGCTCTCCACCGCGGGCGGCATCACGCTCGGCGTGCTCTCGGCGTCGCGGCCCAACTCGATCGTGGACCGGCTCAGCACGGTCGGCTCCATCTTCGGCGCCAGCATGCCGAGCTTCTGGCTCGGCCTGGTGCTCATGGTGTGCTTCTCGCTCTGGCTCGGCTGGCTGCCCGCGTCCGGCATGTACGGCGCGCACGGCGGGGGCGGCCTCGCCGATCTGCTGAGCCACCTCGTCCTGCCCGCCGTCACGCTCGCCGCCGCGTCCATGACCATCATCGCGCGGCTCACCCGCTCCACCATGCTCGACATCCTCCGCCAGGACTTCGTGCGCACCGCGCGGGCCAAGGGGCTGGTCGAGCGGGGCGTCGTGCTCCGCCACGCGCTGCGGAACGCCCTGATCCCCACCGTGACCGTGGTCGGCGTGCAGGCGGGCTATCTCCTGGGCGGCGCCATCTTCACGGAGACCGTGTTCGCGTGGCCGGGCGTGGGCACCCTGATGGTCCAGGGCATCCTGGCGCGCGACTTCCCGCTCGTCCAGGGCTGCGTGCTCGTCATCGCCCTCGTCTTCGTCTTCTTCAACCTGGCCGTGGATCTGCTCTACGCCGTCCTCGATCCCCGCATCCGCTACGAATGACCCGGCCACGACGGACGGGCCGGATACGGCGGGCCCCGCGGAACCGGCTCGCCTGGGCGGCCGCCGCCGTCATCGCGGCCGCGGTCGGGCTGGCCCTGCTCGCACCCCTGCTGCCCCTGATCGATCCCGACGCGGTGGACACGCCGAATCGGCTGCGGCCACCCGGGAGCCCGGGGCACTGGCTCGGCACCGACGAGTTCGGCCGCGACATGCTGGCCCGCCTGGTCTGGGGCGCGCGCATCTCGCTGCTGGCCGGCCTGGGCACCGCCACCGCGTCCATGCTGATCGGGGTGCTGCTCGGCGTGCACGCGGGCTACTGGGGCGGGCGGGTGGACACGGTGGTGATGCGCCTGACCGACATCCTGATGGCCTGCCCCTACCTCCTGCACGCCATCGCGATCGGGGCCGGCCTCGGGCCCGGCCTCGCCAACGCGATGGTGGCCATCGCCATCGTGGGCTTCCCGATCTACACGCGGCTCGCGCGGGGCGTGG
>JBGOVO010000260.1:0-5796 GCA_041478145.1 Methylomirabilia bacterium | reverse complement strand
GTCGCGCCGGGACTCGGCAACGCCCTCGGCATGCTCTACAACGCCTTCAAGGCCCGGGCGCCGCTGGTCGTGACGGCCGGGCAGCAGGACACCCGCCTCCGGCTGCGCGGGCCCGTGCTGGGACACGATCTGGTGGCGATGGCGGCGCCGCTCACCAAGTGGAGCGTCCAGGTCGAGCGGGCCGACGAGTTCGCGCTGATCATGCACCGCGCCCTCAAGATCGCCACCGACCCGCCCGCGGGCCCGGTGTTCGTCGCGCTCCCGATCGACGTGCTCGAGCAGGAGACCGACCTCGCCCCGTTGCCTCCGGGCCGGCTCTACCGCGCGCCCGAGCCCGATCCGGCCGGCATCCGGGCGGCCGCGGAGCTGCTGCTCGGCAGCCAGCGTCCGGCGATCGTCGTCGGAGACGACGCGGCGAGCGCGGCCGCCGAGGTGGCGGCGCTGGCCGAGCAGGTCGGGGCCGCCGTCTGGTGCGAAGGGATCCGGGCGCGGCAGGCGCTGCCGAGCGCGCACCCGAACTTCCGCCTCGGCCTGCCCTTCGACGCGATCGCCATCCGCAAGGCGCTCGACGACGTGGACGTCGTGCTCCTCGTCGGCGGCCCGTTCTTCGAGGAAGTCTGGTACGCGCCCGGCTCCCCGCTCCCGCCGGGCGCCGCGGCCATCCACGTGGAATCCTCGCCCGAGCGCCTGGCCCATAATCTCCCGGTGAGCGTCGGGCTGGTGAGCGACCCGCGGACCGCGCTGGCGGCGCTCCGGGCCGCCATCGAGCGCAACACGCGCGGCGAGAGCCGCGCATTCCGGGATGCCGCGGCCTTACGGAACGATACCCTCCGCGCCCTCAAGGCCCAGGACGTGGAAGCCCAGCGCGCCCGGGCGGCCAAGCGCTGGGATCACGCGCCGATCTCGGTCCCCCGCTTCATGGCTGAGATCGAGGCGGCGCTGCCCCCCGACGCCATCGTCGTCGACGAGTCCATCACCGCCAGCATCGACCTGGCCCGCACCGTCCAGTTCGAGCGCGCGGGCGACTACGTCGGCGCGCGGGGCGGCGGCATCGGCCAGGCGCTGCCCGGCGCGCTGGGCGTGAAGCTGGCCCATCCCGATCGGCCGGTGGTCGCCCTCTCCGGGGACGGCTCGGCGATGTACAGCATCCAGGCCCTCTGGACCGCGGCCCATCACGATCTCCCGGTCGTCTTCGTGATCCTGAACAACCGCGAGTACCGCATCCTGAAGCACAACATGGATACCTACCGACAGCGCTTCGGCGCGAAACTCGATCGCGGCTACCCGAACATGGACCTCGTCGCGCCCGACCTCGGCTTCGTCGACATCGCGCGCGGCCTGGGCGTGGAGGGCATGCGCGTGAGCACGCCGAGCGAACTGCGCCCCGCGCTCGTCAAGGCGCTCGCTGCCGGCCGGCCCTTCCTGCTGGACGTCGCCATCGAGGGCCGCGCCTGAGGTTTGCGACTCAGTAAGCACAAGAAGAGAGTTGACTCCTGAGGTCGACGGCGTCAGCTTCCTCCCCGTGGGTCTCGCTCGCATCGTAGACCGACGGACAGAGGAGACGAGCATGGCCGATCACCGGAAGTCGCTGCTTCTCGTCATTGCCGTATTCGCGCTGGCCGCGTGCGCACCGGTGTACCAGACACCGTACGGGCTGGCGCACGGGCCCGGGACATGGGAGCGGGCTCAGTCGTGCCCGGCCGACGGAGAGCCCTGCGCCTGTTACCGGGCACGATCGCCGAAACCCTGCCCCGGCGGCACGCCCTGCCCCGACACGCTCTTCCGCACCGACATCGACAACGATGCGTGCAGCAAGGACGCGCTGCAGCTCGAGCGGGCCTACTATCCGTCTCTCGTGAAGGGAACCGCCTATGGGCAGGGGGACGCCGCGCTTCCCCTGCTCGGCGTCACGCTGTCCGGCGGAGGCGCCCGCTCCGCCTCGACCTCGATCGGGTTCCTGAGCGGCCTGGATCATAAGGGCATCCTTGCGCAGGTGGACCTGATCTCCTCGGTGTCCGGAGGCAGCTATGCCTCCTACTGGTTCTACTCGCACCTGTACAACGCGGAGAAGGCCAACAAGCCCAACGAGCCTAACGAGCGCGGCGTCCTCCGTGACGCCACGCGGATCGAAGACCGCTATGCCGAACTCTTTCGCGACGATCGCCGATTCCAGCTCCAGGTCAGCCAGAACAGCCGTCTCGCCTCGAAGTCGCAGGGTCCGGTGACCTCCCGCCTCGAGATGGCCGGCGAGCTGTTGAGCTGGCTGCCGATGATTCCTCTCCATTGGCTCACCGCGGGCCTGTTCGACCGGAAGGACAATCTCAATCCCCTGACCCACTACTATCATGCGGGCCTCGAGCGGGCGTACGGGCTCTATCCAGAAGGCAACCCGCCCCCCGTCTTCCGAAACGAGTCGGGGCTGCGGCTCCTCGACACCGAGCTTGCGTTCATCCCCCGCTTCGAGGCCAACGACCCGTCCTTCGAGGAGATCCAGGCGGTCCATCGGGCCCAGGGCCAGGCCCCCGTATCCATCCCGCCGTTCTGGATCATCAACGCCACCGCGGTCTACGGCGGCAAGGCCAAGATGTTCCGCGAGGCGTCCTGGGGTGGATTCAGCCACGACCTCCGGGATACCATCTACGAGTTCACGCCCCTTCACTATGGCTCACCGCGGCTCGGCTACTGCGACTACAAGCTCGACCCGTCAGCGGGTGAGGCGTACCGCGGCTGCAAGGCCGTGGACCCCTCCTACCTGAAATACGGGCGCATCGTCGGTGCGTCCGGCGCGGCGGTCGACGGCGTCAACCCGACCGTCAACGTCCTGCTGGACGTCTTGAACGCCGCCATCGGCCGCTATGTCGACAATCCCCGCGTGGACGACTCGGTACGCCTCACGCATCAATGGCTCCCGTTCCCACTCTACGGATTCCATCGATCGATCCACGACGAGGCGGCGCCCAGGATCTACCTGACCGACGGCGGACACGCCGAGAACCTGGGGCTGTATGCGCTCATCAAGAGAAAGGTCAAGAACATCGTCGTCCTCGATGCGGAGCAAGAGCACCGATCGTCGGATGGACACTTCGAGGCCGGCTTCGCGGCGCTGCAGGAGCTGCGATGCCGCCTGTATGCCGAACACGGCTTGCACCTGATGATCGAAAAAGACGGAACGGATCTCTTCGACTACAAGCGCAAGACGGAGGGGGATCGGTCTTCCGATCCCACTCCCTGCAACACCACGTTCGCTCGGTCGGAGATGCAGTTCCCGGTCCAGGGCAGGGCCTTCCCCTACCTGCAGGGCTGGATCTGCCTCAGTGGAACCCCGACGTGCGACGACGACCCCAACCGCCTCAACATCTTCTACGTGAAGCTGGCCATCGACCAGGAGACGGCCAAATTCGGCAGCGAAGATCCCGGCACATGGGACGCGCAGTGCCTCCCTGGGGACCGCTACCGGTGCGGGGTTCGGAAGTACTTCCACAAGTACCAGAAGATCTTCCCTCACGATGGCACGCAGGATATCTTCTACTCCGAGGAGCAGTACAAGGCGTATCGCGACCTGGGCTTCGATCTTGCGAAATGCATCAAGTTCGCCGGGGGCAAGCTCGCGCGCGATCCGACCTATCCCGGATGTGGAGACTCTCGTCCCTGAGCGCTGCGCTTAGCCGAGCGATTCGATCCGTCGCGTGGGCGCTGCTCGCCATCGTCGCGGCGGGCTGCGAATCGCTGCCGCCCGGCGCATCGCCGGCCTGTGCCCCGGAGCCCAGCGGCGCGATCGCCAGCGGGCCGCCCCGCCACATCGCTGACGACGCCCTCGTCATCGACCACGAGACGGTTTCCGTCACGGGTCGCTTTGCCAGCGCCAACGTTCGCGTCTGTGCTTACACAAGGACCGATGGCGTCCGTTGGGTGCTTCGTGGGGAAGGCCGGTCGAGCGCGTGGGGCTGGGTGTTGGTAGCGCTGAGTCCCATCGCCAACCCGGGCGACTACCCCGTCCGGCTGGAGATGCCCCAGGACGGAACCGGGGCCGAGGCAACGATCTTCGTGCGCGCCAAGGGGACACACCTCGCGGTGTTCGACGTCGACGGCACCCTCACGCGAAGCGAGGTCTGGCCCGCGTTCCTGCAGGGCTATCTCGCCGAGCCGCGCCCCTTCGGCGTCGACCTCGCCGAGACCCTTCGGGAGCGCGGGTGCCTGATCGTGTACCTCACCGCGCGCACGCACGAGATGACGGACGCGACGCGGATGTGGCGGGAGCACTGGCGCTTCCCCCGGGGCGTGGTCCACCTGTCCAGGTCGCCGCTGGGGCTCACGGGTCCCAGGGCCGCCGAGTTCAAGCGCCGGTTCCTCGAAGCGGCCAGGGGGGCAGAAGGGCCTGGTGGTCCTCGCTTCATCGTCGACTTCGCCTTCGGCAATCGACCCAGTGACCTGGCCGCCTATCGCGCGGCCGCCCCAACGGCCACCATCTATCTGATGGACTACGTCGCCGCCAAGGATGAGTCGAAGGAGTCCACGGGCTACCGCGTCGTGTACCACACCTGGAAGGACGCGGTCGACAAGGTCCGGGAGCTTCCCGCAGCTCGACTCTGCCGATGAGCGCCGCGACGGCATCGCTGGCGCTGGTGGCTGCGCTCCTGCCACGCTCGGGCCAGCGGCGACCCTGGTGGATCCGGGCCGCTTCACGCGACCCATCGACTTCCCGGCGCTCGCCCAGGTCCTCGTCCCGCGCGGGCTGGGCCGTCGTCATGCCGGCCCGCCGCGGCCGGGGCGGCTCCGGGGGTGAGTACGACGAGGGCTTCGAGGTCGTCCCCGCGCTCGGCTACGCCTGCGATCCCTCCCGCGCGATCCCGGGAGCGGATCGCGCCCTGCGCGACATCGAGGCCGCGATGACCGCGATCCTCGCCATGCCGTTCGTGGATCGCGACCGCGTCGTGATCGGCGGGCAATCGCGCGGCGGGATTCTCAGTGTGGCCGATGCCGGCCTCCACCCCGAGCAGCTCAAGGGCGTGATCAACTTCGTCGGCGGCTGGTCGGGACTTCCCCGCGTTGTGGACTCCCGCCGTCGAGGCCTATCTGAAGCGCCAGGGGCTTAGCAGGGCAGCACTGAATCTGCGGCCGAGCGCGGGGGCCGAGGGCTTCAAGCGACTTGCGCCGTGATCGCGCTCCAGGCCTTGACCCCTCGCCGGCCCCGGGGATACAGTGGCCCCTCACGATCGCCGCGCGACGGCGCTCAGCCGAGCGGCCCTGGGAGGCACGTATGGCCGACATTACCCGCCGAGGCTTTCTCGCGACTGCCGGTCGAGGCGGCGCCTTGCTCCTGGCCGGTGCAGGTGCAGGCACGCTACGCCGCCCGGCCGAGGCCGCGGACGACCCGATCCTGGCCGGACGTCCGCTCGTGCGCTACCCGGAGAAGACGGAACTTATCCTGCTCACATCGCGCCCGCCGCAACTCGAGACGCCGATGAAATACTTCGACCGCGCCATCACGCCGAACGACGCCTTCTTCGTCCGGTACCACGTCTTCCCTGTCCCCACCGAGGTGGATCTGGGGACGTGGCGGCTCAAGGTCCATGGTCGAGTGGATCGGCCCGTCGAGCTCAGCATGGACGATCTCAAGCGCAAGTTCCCGCCGGTCCGGGTCGTCGCGGTGAACCAGTGTTCGGGGAACAGCCGCGGCCGCTTCTTGCCGCGGGTGCTCGGCGGCCAGTGGGGCGACGGCGCCATGGGTAATGCCGAATGGGTCGGCGCGCGGCTGCGGGACATCCTGACGATGGTCGGGGTGAGGCCGGGCGCGGT
>JBGOVO010000402.1:0-3442 GCA_041478145.1 Methylomirabilia bacterium | reverse complement strand
TACATTGCCCCTTGCTGTCGGTCGTCACCTCGCATGCGCGCCTCCTTGAAAAGGGTTACGCGCATCGTAGCCGAACTCTCCTCTTGCCCCGGCATCCAAAGTCGGGTTTTTCCGCACCCTGCTAGGGGGCCTGACCCGCGAAAAGTTGACTCCCCGGGAGGCTTTTGCCCATAGTCATCACCTATGGACGGGCAGGATCCCGCGGGCCGGCCGTCGTTCTTCCGCAAGCCCGCGCCGCCGAGCGCGCCCGCCGCGCCGCGGCCCGTCGCGCCCCCGCCGGCACTGCCGCCCGTCCCGCCGCCCGCAACCCCACCGCCTCCGCCCGTCCCGCCGCGGCCCCCCGTCGACCTGCCCGCGCCGCCGCCCGGGCCCGGCCCGGAGATCCCGGCCTCCACCGCCCTGCGGCGCCCCAGCTTCCACGGGGCCGGGCGCACGCTCTTCGGGATCCACGTGGTCAACGTGCTGCTGACCCTGGTGACGCTCGGGATCTACTACTTCTGGGCCAAGACGCGGGTGCGCCGCTATCTCTCCGGCCAGACCGAGATCGAGAGCGACCGCTTCGCCTACCACGGCACCGCCCGCGAGCTGCTCCTGGGCACGCTCAAGGCGGTGCTCGTCTTCGGCCTGCCGATCCTCTTCCTGAACGTCATCCGCGACGTCCTCGACGTGCCGGTCCTCGTGAAGGTCGCGGCGGGGGTGATCTCGGGCAGCCTGTTCTTCGTCTTCTTCCCGATCGCCATGGTGGGCGCCCGTCGCTACCGTCTGAGCCGCACCTCCTGGCGAGGCATCCGCTTCTCGTTCCGCGGCCGCGTGTGGGAGCTGATCAAGATCTTCATCCTGGGCAGCTTCCTGACCGGCATCACGCTCGGGCTGTACTACCCGTTCTTCCTGGTGTCCCGCCAGGCGTTCATGGTGTCGCACTCGTACTTCGGCAGCGAGCGGTTCGACTTCACCGGCCGCGGCCGCGCGCTGTTCGCCCCGTACGTGGTGGCGATCCTGCTCACCCTCCCCACGCTCGGCCTGGGCTGGCTGTGGTACGTGGCGCTGAAGCGCCGCTACTTCTGGGGCCACACCGTCTTCGGCGCCGCGCGCTTTTCCTGCACCGTGACCGGCGGCGCGCTGCTCGGCCTCTGGGTGGTGAACGTGCTCCTGCTCGTGGGCACGCTGGGGCTCGCGTGGCCCTGGGTGCGTGTGCGGAACATCAACTTCTCCTTCCGCTACCTGGCCTTGATGGGGCCGCTGGACCTGGCCCGCATCCAGCAGCAGGCGCAGCAGGTCGGGAGCATCGGCGAGGGTCTCTCCGGCTTCTTCGATTCCGGCTTCGACCTGGCCTGAGTGTTCCGGACCCACACCGACTGATGCGCACCGACTGGTCGGGCGTCTATCTCGACGGGCGGACGGCGGCCCGGCAGCCGGCCACCACCCGGCTCATGCGTGAGGGGATCGAGATCACCACCGCGGGCGCCGGGACGCGGCTCTGGCCCTATCGCGAGCTGCGCCAGACGCAGGGCTTCTACACCGGCGAGGAGGTGCGGCTCGAGCGGGGCGGGGACCTGCCCGAGACGCTCCTGATCCCCGACACCGGCTTCCTCGAGAGCCTCCACGAGGTGGCGCCGCACGTGGGGCTTCGCTTCCACGACCCGGGCCGTCGCCGCGCGCGGCTGCGCTGGACCATCGTGGCCGCGGTCGCGGTGATCGCGGCCACCGCCGCGATCTATGCCTGGGGCATCCCGGCGCTCGCCGCGCTGGCCGCGCCGCGGGTGCCGGTGGCGTGGGAGGAAAGCGTGGGGCGGTCGGCCATCGCCTACCTGGCGCCTCCCGAGCGCCGCTGCGCCGACGCACGGCTCGGCGCGGCGATGGACGAGATGGTGCGGCGGCTCACCGCGCCCGGCCCGCCGGTGCCCTACACCCTGCGGGTCCACGTGGTGAACCGGACGGTGGTGAACGCGCTGGCGGTGCCCGGCGGCTACGTCGTCATCTTCCACGGCCTGCTCGAGCGCACGCGCACCCCGGAAGAGCTGGCGGGCGTGCTCGCGCACGAGTTGCAGCACGTGCTGCGGCGCCACGCCACGCGCGCGGTGATCCAGGACGTCTCGACGGGCCTCTTGCTGATGGCGCTCACCGGCGACGTGACGGGCCCGCTCGCCTACGGGCTCCAGACCGCCCGCACCCTCGGGGATCTGCGCTACTCGCGGCGCGCGGAGGAGGAGGCCGACATCGAGGGGATGAAGATGCTCCTGGCCGCCCGCGTGGACCCGGCGGGCATGATCACCTTCTTCGAGACCATGCAGAAGGAGGAAGGCTCCCAGGCCGCGGCGCTGACCTACCTGTCCACACACCCGATGCCGGCCGAGCGCATCGCCCGGCTGAAGGCCATGGCCGCCGGCTGGAAGGGCACGCCCGCCCCCCTGCTCCCGAACGAGGACTGGCCCGACCTGACCAAGCGCTGCTGACGACTCCGCGGTCTCGCGGCTAGCCCTTGGGCTTCCAGCCCTTGAAGCGCTCGCGCAGGACCTTCTTGTCGAACTTGCCGACGCTGGTCTTGGGGACGGCGTCGATGAAGACGACCTCGTCCGGCAGCCACCACTTGGCCACGCGCGGCTTCAGGTACTCGTAGATCTCGTCCGCGGTGAGCGCGCCCTTGTACTCGGGCTTGGGCACGATGCAGGCGAGCGGCCGCTCCACCCAGCGCTCGTGCGGCACCGCGATGACGGCGGCCTCCAGCACCTTGGGGTGGCCCATGATGGTCGTCTCCATGTCCACGCTCGAGATCCACTCGCCGCCCGACTTGATCAGGTCCTTGGTGCGGTCGGTGATCTGGATGTAGCCGTCCGGATCGAGGGTGGCCACATCGCCGGTGCGGAACCAGCCGTCGTCCGTGAACTGGGCGGCGCCCTCCGGGTTGTTGTAGTACCCGCTGGTGATCCACGGCCCCCGCACCTGGATCTCGCCCGCGCTATGCCCGTCCCATGGCAGCACCGTGCCGGCGTCGTCGACGATTCTCATATCGACACCGGCGACTGGCGCCCCCTGCTTGGCCCGCACCGCGTAGCGCTCGTCCTCGGTCAGCGCGTCCATGTAGGAGCGCGGCCGGCACACGCTGCCGAGCGGGGTCATCTCGGTCATGCCCCAGGCGTGGAGCATGTAGGCGCCGTACTTCTTGTCGAAGAGCTCGATGAGGGTCCGCGGCGCCGCCGATCCGCCGATGGGGATGCAGCGGATCGAGGAGATGTCCCACTGCGGCTCCTTCTCCAGGATGGCCTGGATGGCGATCCACACCGTGGGCACCGCCCCGACCAGGGTGACCTTCTCGTGGTGGACGATCTCGATGATGTCGCGCGGCTGCGGATTGGGCCCGCCGAAGATCTGGGTGCACCCGTTCATCACGCCCGCGAACGGCACGCACCAGGCGTTGGCGTGGAACATCGGCACGATGTGCAGG
>JBGOVO010000434.1:0-3078 GCA_041478145.1 Methylomirabilia bacterium | reverse complement strand
GCGGGCGAGGCCGACGTGCCGTTCTTCTTCCTCTCGGGCTCGGAGTTCGTGGAGATGTTCGTGGGCGTGGGCGCCTCCCGCGTCCGCGATCTCTTCGAGCAGGCCAAGGAGAAGGCCCCCTGCATCGTCTTCATCGACGAGCTCGACGCCATCGGCAAGACGCGGGCGGGGAATACCGGCTTCCTGTCGGGGCACGACGAGCGGGAGCAGACCCTGAACCAGCTCCTGGCCGAGATGGACGGTTTCGACTCGTCCAAGGGCGTGATCATCATGGCGGCGACCAATCGGCCCGAGGTGCTGGACGCGGCGCTCCTGCGCGCCGGCCGGTTCGACCGCCAGGTGGTGGTGGACAAGCCCGACGTCAGGGGGCGCGAGGCCATCCTCGACGTCCACGCCCGCAACGTGACGCTGGCGCCGAGCGTGGATCTGCACGTGCTCGCCGCGCGCACCCCGGGCATGGCGGGCGCCGACCTGGCCAATATCATCAACGAGGCCGCCCTGCTGGCCGCGCGCAAGGGCAAGGACGCGGTCGACATGGCCGATCTGGAGGAAGCCGTCGACCGGGTGGTGGGCGGCCTCGAGCGGAAGAGCCGGGTGCTCTCCGAGAAAGAGCGCGACATCGTCGCGCATCACGAAATTGGCCACGCCTTGATCGCCTCCTCCGTCCCCAACGCCGATCCCGTGCACAAGGTGACCATCATCCCGCGGGGCGTGGCCGCGCTGGGCGCCACCTATCAGCTCCCGCTGGAGGACCGTTACCTGCTCACGCGCAGCGAGCTGGAGGATCGCATCGCGGTCCTGCTGGGCGGGCGCGTGGCCGAGGAGGTCATCTACGGCGAGGTCTCGACCGGGGCGCACAACGACCTGGAGCGCGCCACCGAGCTGGCCCGCCTGATGGTGATGCAGTACGGCATGTCCGAGCAGCTCGGCCCGATGACCTTCGGGGGCGGGCAGCAGTCGATGTTCCTCCGGGGGGCCGGGCTGGCCCAGGACCGTGAATACAGTGAAGAGAGCGCGCGTCGCATCGACGGAGAGACGCGCGCCATCATCGATCGAATCTACGACCGCGTGCGTGACCTCCTCACCGCCCGGAAGCGGGTGCTGGTGGAGGCCGCAGCCGAACTGAAACAAAAAGAAACGCTGGAGGGCGACCGGCTGCGGGAGCTGCTGGCCGGGGAGCCCGTGGGGGCACGATGATGATCTCGGTCAAGCGCAGCACCTTGGCGTTCATGGTTCTCGTCGCGCTCGTGGTGGGCGCGGGGCTCGGCACCTGGGGGGCGGGCGCGGTGGAGCAGATCAAGCCGGCCCTGCCCGGCCCGCTGTCGCCCAGTACCCTGCCCTCGGGCACGCAGCCGCGCATCGTGCCCGCCGCCCTGCCGATCCCGTCGGGCAGCTTCGCCCAGGTGGCCGAGAGCGTGGGGCCGGCGGTGGTCAACATCAACACGGTGACGCGGGTGAGCGGCCGCACGCCGGTGGAGGAGTTCTTCGGCGACGAGTTCTTCAAGCGCTTCTTCGGCGAGGAGCGCCAGCAGGTGCAGCGGAGCCTCGGCTCCGGCGTCATCGTCGATCCCTCCGGCGTCGTCCTCACCAACGCCCACGTGGTCGAGCGCGCCACCGAGATCGAGGTGGCGACCGCGGACGGCAAGAAGCACAAGGCCAAGGTGATGGGGGTGGACCGCAAGACCGACCTGGCCGTGCTCAAGCTCCAGGGCGGCGGGGCCTACCCGGCCGCGAACCTGGGGGACTCCGACCGCGTCAGGGTGGGCGACTGGGTGCTCGCCATCGGCTCGCCGTTCGGCCTGCAGCAGACGGTGACCGCCGGCATCATCAGCGCCAAGGGCCGCTCCATCGGGCAGGGGCCCTTCGACGACTTCCTCCAGACCGACGCCGCGATCAACCCCGGCAACTCGGGCGGCCCGCTCGTGAACATGTCGGGCGAGGTGGTCGGCATCAACAGCGCGATCCTCTCCAAGACCGGCGGCAACGTGGGCATCGGCTTCTCGATCCCGGTGAACATGGCCAAGCGGATCTACACCGAGCTGGCCGCCAAGGGCAAGATCACGCGCGGGTGGCTCGGGGTGTCCATCCAGCCGCTCACCCCCGACCTGGCCAAGGGCTTCGGCCTCAAGGAGCCGAACGGCGTGCTGATCTCCGACGTGGTGCAGGACAGCCCGGCCGCGGTGGCCGGCATCGCCTCCGGCGACATCATCGTCGAGTTCGACAAGAAGAAGGTGGACTCGCCCCAGGAGCTGCAGAAGGTGGTGGCCGCGACGGCGCCCGGCCGCGCGGTGCCCTTGAAGGTCTGGCGGGACAAGGGCGAGAAGACCCTCGAGATCAAGATCGGCGAGACGCCCGACGACAGCGTCGCGCTGAAGTCCACCAACAAGGGCAAGAGCCTGCTCGGCCTCGACGTGCGGCCGATCACGCCCGAGCTGGCCCGCCAGCTCAACCTCCGCAACCCGGAGGGCGTCATCGTCTTCTCGGTGGACGACGAGAGCGCGGCGGCCGAGGCGGGGCTCCAGCGCGGCGACGTCATCCGCGAGGTCAACCGCCAGCGCGTCCGGAGCCTGCCCGACTTCGAGAAGGCCACCAAGGACGTGAAGGACGGCGACCGCGTCACCGTGCTGCTGCAGCGCGGCCCGCAGTCGCTCTACGTCGCCTTCACGGTGGCGCGGGGCTAAGCCCCTGAGGCCGGTCGGGGCGCCTCCGCGCCTCAGCGGTCGAAGATCCCCTCCGGGATGAGCGCGGAGACGACGTAGTTCGGCACGTCCACCACGTTGCTGACGCGCAGGTCCACCGCCACGCTCGAGATCACGTAGGCCTGCTCGCGAGTCCATCCCCGCTCCTGCAGCAGGTCGATCATGTTGAGCAGCGCGTTGCGGCAGGCGAGCGTCAGGTTCTCGCCCTCGTTCACCCCGTCCTCGCGGATGGGCATGCCGGTGGTGGCCAGGAACCGCTTCGGGGCCGCCCACTCCGGCGGGGCGAAGTAGTCGCGGTGCCGGAAGCGCGGGCCGCGCGCCAGCGTCTTGCCCGCGCCCTTGATCACCTTGAACTTGACCACCGCGGTGGCGCCCATCT
>JBGOVO010000018.1:0-22491 GCA_041478145.1 Methylomirabilia bacterium | reverse complement strand
TCTCGCCCTCGAGGGTCAGGATGGCGCGGAAGACGCCGTGGGCGGACGGGTGCTGCGGCCCCATGTTCATGGTGAGGCGCTCGCTGCCCCCGTACCCCAGCTCGATGACCTTGCGCGCTTCCGGATCCACGATACTTGGTCGCCCGCCTATCGCATCGGTGAGAACGGCGCCGGGTTGAGGACGACCGCCTGCATGCTGGCGAGGAGCGGGGTGGACTTGCCGAGGAAGGTCTGCCACTCGGCTTCCGAGGCCATCTTGCTCCGGGCCGCCGCGCGATCGTTCAGATCGCGGTACACCCACAGGTGCACGACCTCGTTGAGCTGCGCGACCTCGGTCTGCCAGACCCCCACGCGCCGCGTGTACTTGTCGCGAAACGGCAGGATGTCCTTGAACAGCCCGAGCCACTCCCCGGCCCGGCCGACGTGCGCGCGATACCAGCGCAGCTCGTAGACGTTACCGGTATCCGCGGGCGGCGTCATCGGCACCACCGCGGAGAGGATCTTGTTCTCCTGGGCGAGCATCATCGGCCGGATCTTCGGAATGTACTCCTTGGTCCACGCCTCGTTCTTGGCCAGCGCCGCCCGCACCTGCTCGCGCTCGCCGAGATCGGCGTAGCTCCAGAGGTGCACGAGCTGGTTCAGCGTGCCGAACTCGGTGGACCAGTAGCCCTCGAGCTTGCCGTACTTGTCGCCGCGTATCTTGCGGCCGATCTCCCCGTTGAGCTTCAGATACTCGGGGACCTTGCCGGGCATCAGCGTATACGTGCGGAGCTCGTAGATCATGTCGCGCCTCGCGTCAGCGATACGGCGGGTGAGGAGTGTCCACCGCGTACGACTTCAACAGGGGATGACCCTCCCAGTCCTGGGGCAGCAGGATGCGGCGCAGGTCTGGGTGCCCCTCGAAGCGGATCCCGAACATGTCGTAGCACTCGCGCTCCATCCAGTTCGCCCCCCGGTAGAGGGGCACGAGCGACGCGCAGGCCGACTGGCCGGCGCCGAGCCGCGTCTTCATCACGAGCGCGAGCCCCACGTCCAGGTTCTCGACGCGCGTCACCACCTCGAGCCCCTGCTCCTTCCAGTCGACCGCGCTCAGAAAGTTGAAGTAGAGACAGCCGAGCGTCTCCTTGGCGAAGCGCGCCAGGTCGACCCACCGGTCCGGAGGCACCGCCACCGTGAGGAGCGGCCCGTCGCCCTCGACGACGACGCCGAAGCGCTCCTGGATCCTGGCCCGCGCCTGATCGTGGATCACGCGGTCAGTCGATCTTCGCGGTGGGGGCGGCGCGTGTTCCGGTCGTGCGGAAGTGCGCGATCTGCTCCTGAAGGAGGAGCAGCCCGTTCAGCAGGGATTCGGGCGGCGGCGGGCACCCCGGCACGTAGACGTCCACCGGGATCACCCGATCCACGCCCTTGACCACGTGGTAGCCGTGGCGGAACGGCCCGCCCGAGTTGGCGCAGGAGCCCATCGACACCGCCCACTTCGGATCCGGCATCTGGTCGTAGATGCGCTTGAGCATCGGGGCCATCTTGATCGTGACGGTGCCGGAAACGATCATCAAATCGGAGTGGCGCGGCGAGGCCCAGGGCACCATCCCCAGGCGCTCCACGTCGAAGCGCGAGGCGAAGGTGGCCATCATCTCGATGGCGCAGCAGGCCAGGCCGAAGGTCACCGGCCACACCGAGGACTTCCGGGCCCAGTTGAGAAAGGCGTCGGCGACGCTCGTCACGGCGAAGCCACCCGGGAAGTGAGCGATCCCCTCCGTCACGCTCTCGAACAGGGCCGAGTGCTTGTCGCCTTCCGGTCGCTCCTGGCGGTACTTCTCCAGCTCCTGGAGGTCCTTGAACTCCGTCCAGACCGCCGGGGGAATCTGCGGGGTCGGCGCCTTTATTTCCATTCGAGGATCCCCTCCTTATAGGCATACACCCAGCCCAGCGAGAGGATGCCGAGGAACAACCCCATGGTCCCCATGGCCCACAGCCCGAAGCTGCGCAGCACGAGCGCCCACGGGAACAGGAACACGGCCAGGGTGTCGAAAACGACGAAGATGAGCGCCACGAGGTAGAAGGCCACCGGGAACTGCACCCAGGCCTCTCCGATGGGCTCGGCTCCGCACTCGTAGCTCTCGAGCTTGGAGGCGTAGGGGCGGGCCGGGCGCAGGACGAAGGCCATGCCCAGCGACACCACCGCGAATGCCACGATCAGCCCCAGATAGATGACGACCGGCAGATACCCAGCCACAGGCTACCTCCCCTGAATGCCTACAAACCCCGCGGAGTATAACACATCCTGGCGCTCCGGCCCGACGGCGGCCTGCCTCGTCAGATGTATGGCAGTGAGGCGTGCCGCTGTCCGCGTTCCTTCAATCCGTCAGCGACATCACGCAAAATTGACACGCGCCGCCCGGCAAGATCCGATAACGAGAACCCAAGCGACCGATTTGTCTGGGCTTCTCCCCATGCAATGGCTGGCACTTCGGTTGCTTGGCCATTGCCCGCCGACCTGACCTCGTCACGCCCCATCACCACAGCGACAGGAGAGACGTGAGCGCCGACGATCTGAATCGAGAAATCGCCTTCGCGGGCCAGCGGGTCAAGCAGAAGGTCATCTTCGCCCTCACCCTCGCGTCGGTCATCCCGCTCCTGATCCTAACCTACGCCTTCCAGGCCCCCGTCCGGCAGATCCTCGGGCCGATCGGGCTCTACACCGAGGCCTTCACGATGCCGGCGCTGCTCATCTTCACCGGCCTGCTCATGGCGGGCGGCGGCTTCGTGGTGTGGGACGTGGCCTCGGCCATCTCGCGCGCCGCGCACCTGGCGACCGCCACCAAGGTGGCCGACCTGCCGGTGGTGCCCAGCCGCAAGGACGAGATCGGCACGCTCATGAGCTCGTTCGCCAAGATGCTCTCCACCATCGAGCAGCAGACGGACGAGATCAACCAGTTCCCCCGCCGGCTCGACCAGCTCGCCCGCCAGGCCTTCCGCGATCCCCTCACGAGCTTGCCGAACCGGGCGCTGTTCATGGACCGGCTCACCCACGCCCTCACCCGCACCGAGCGGCGCGGCGAGCAGCTCGCCGTGCTCTTCCTGGACCTCGATCGGTTCAAGGTCGTCAACGACAGCATGGGTCACGGCGTGGGCGATCAGCTCCTCATCGGGGTCAGCCAGCGGCTGTCCGCCTGCCTCCGCCCCGAGGACACGATCGCGCGCCTGGGTGGCGACGAGTTCGCGATCCTGCTCGAGGACGTGAAGGACGACAAGGGCCCGACGTCGGTGGCCGACCGCCTCACCGGCGAGCTGCAGCACCCGTTCGGCGTCGAGGGCCGCGAGGTCGTCATCACGGTGAGCATCGGCATCGCGATGAGCACCGCGAGACGGATGACGCCCGAGGACATCCTGCGCGACGCGGACCTCGCCATGTATCACGCCAAGGGCAAGGGCAAGGCGCGCTACGAGGTCTTCGACAAGAGCATGAACGCGCCCGCCCAGGAGCGCATGGATCTGGAGCTGGATCTGCGCAACGCGGTGGCGCGCGGCGAGTTCATCCTGCACTACCAGCCGGTCGTCGAGCTGCCCACCGGGCGCATCACCGAGGTGGAAGCGCTGGTCCGCTGGAAGCACCCGAAGCGCGGGCTGCTCCTGCCCGGCGATTTCGTCGCCCTCTCCGAAGAGACCGGCCTGATCGTGCCGCTCGGCCGCTGGGTGCTCCACGAGGCCTGCCGCCAGACGCGGCAGTGGCAGCTCGCTTCCCCGGGGGC
This sequence comes from Methylomirabilia bacterium, assembly GCA_041478145.1. Taxonomy (GTDB): domain Bacteria; phylum Methylomirabilota; class Methylomirabilia; order Rokubacteriales; family CSP1-6; genus CAMLFJ01. The sequence goes on along the minus strand of JBGOVO010000018.1, from coordinate 18,739 downwards.
GAACCTGGCGATCAGCGTCAACCTCTCCGCGCGCCAGCTCCAGCAGCCCGGCCTGGTCGAGGAGATCGCCGCGGTCCTCCGCGAGACCCGCCTCGAGCCGGGGGCGCTCCGGCTCGAGATCACGGAAACGGTGGTCATGCACGACGCGCCGGTCACGCTGGCCAAGCTCGAGGCGCTGAAGGCGCTCGGGGTACAGCTCGCCATCGACGACTTCGGGACCGGCTACTCCTCGCTCGGCTACCTCAAGCGCTTCCCGGTGGACACCCTCAAGATCGACCGCTCGTTCGTGAAGGGCATCGGCCGCGACGTGGAGGACAGCGCCATCGTGCGGGCCGTCATCACGGTGGCCAAGAGCCTCAACCTCTCGGTGACCGCCGAGGGTATCGAGACCGCCGAGCAGCTGGAGCATCTCCGCGCGCTCGGCTGCGATCACGGCCAGGGCTACTTCTTCGCGAAGCCCATGAGCAGCGACCGCGTGCCCGCGCTGCTGGTTGCCACCTCGCCCTGGGCCACCCACCGGGCCGAGGCCGCCTCCGCCTCGCTCACCAACGGCCACCCCAGCGCCAACAGCCACTGACCGCTGGTCCCTCCAGTAGCAGCTACCGGACCTTCACTCTCGTATCCGCTCGGCTCGCCTTCGGCTTCACCTCGCCAACCCGTCCGTATCCGTCATCACGCCACCCCCGCTACCGCGTCGTCGGGCGCGCCCCGAGTCCCATCACGCGGCCCACCTGGGGCGGCCGCGGCAGGCGATCGTGCGAGGCCTGGATCTGCCCGAGGCGCCCCAGGATCTCGGCCGCCATCGGGGCACCCCGCCGCGTCTTCTGGCTCACGTGAAGCGACATCAGCTCGTTGGTGGCGGCGAGATAGCCGGCGTCGCCGTGATACATCTCGTGGAGGTAGTGGATGCGCTGGGCGTCGTGAGCCAGGAGCCGCGTCGTGAACCGGAGCGGATCGCTCTCCCGGACCTCGCGATGGTAGGTGACGTGGGCCTCGAGGCAGAACGTCGTCACCTCTCGCGCCTGCCGATGCGCCGCGTCCAGACCGATGCGGCGCATCCACTCATCGGTGGCGAGGTCGAACACGACCACGTAGTACCCCATGTTCATGTGCCCGTTGCTGTCGATCCACTCCGGGCGCACGGCGCACGTGAAGCTCGATGCGATCAGGTCCTCTGGCTCGCTGATCTGTCCCCTCCCGGGTCCGGGCGCTCGCGTGAAGAGCGGCCCTTCCTGCCGACGCAGGATATCCCCATCCGCCCCCGGGTCAAGCACCCACTACATGTTGGGTGCCGCGAAAGGACACGCCGTCGTTTCCTGAAAAATTCCAGGCTCCTATGCTTGACCGATGGGAGGTGACGCCGCCATGACCAAGTACGCAGCCCACGAGCTGGCCCTGGTGTTCCCCCCGATGACCGAGCCCGAGTTCGCCGCGCTCAAGGAGGACATCCGCGAGCACGGGCAGCACGAGCCGATCACCCTGTACGAGGGCAAGATCCTCGACGGGCTCCACCGGTACCGGGCCTGCCTCGAGCTGGACCGGGAGCCGAGAGTGGTGCGGTTCGAGGGCAATCCGCGCGCGGCCGCCCAGCTGGTCCTGGGCCTGAACTTCCATCGACGGCACTTGACGACGTCGCAGCGGGCGCTGGTCGCGGCCGAGATGTGCAAGCTGCGCCCGCGGGGTAATACCGGGACTTCCCCGTATTTGACCGCGGCCCAGGCGTCCACTCTGATGGGCGTCGGAGAGGATCTGGTCAACGACGCCAAACGCCTGTTGAGGGACGGCGACAAGGAGACCCTGCAGTCGGTCCGCGAGGGCCGCCAGTCCGTGTCCGGCGCGGTCAGAGAGAACAAACGGAGGAAGGCCAAGTTCACCTTCCTCGAGCAGTTCGCCCAGCGTCTCGATCGAGCGCTCCAGGGCCACAACGACCGTGACGCTCAGGTGGTCTACGGCGCCAAGCCGCTGCTGCAATTCATCACGCTTCGCATCCAGGACTATCTCGACCCGCGGCCGGCGGAACCGCTGACCACCGAGGACGGCTCCATCCTGTGGGACCCCGCCGAGCTCAAAGTGCCCGACTGGTTCTACACCGAGCGGGGCGAGGCGATCGCCCAGGAGCGCCGCGCGAAGCTGGCCGCCGTCCTGCCGAAGGCGAAGGCGGCGGCGGCGGGGTTCCCCGCCGAATGCTGCCCGACGTGTGGGCTGCCATTGCTGTCGAGCGTCCCCGCCGCCGAGCCCTCGTACTGCGCGGTGTGCAAGGGCAACGTGCTCTGGGAATGGTCGTGGATGCGCGAGCAGGTGGAGGTGGCGTTCAGCAGCGCGCTGCGCACCGCCTAGGGAGGGCGGGGATCGCGGCCGGCCCCCCCGCCCTCGACCGACCTAGAGCAGCGCCTGGAAGAACCCGAGTGTCCGCTGGCGTGCCAGCCGCGCGCTCGGCTCGTGGAAGCTCCCCCGCTCGTCGCAGCTGAAGCCGTGACCGGCCGGGTAGGTGTGGATCGGAACTTCCGGATGGGCGGCGCGAATCCGCGCCCAGTGCTCGGCCGGGATGCCCTGGTCGGTCTCGCCGAAGTGCAGCAGCACGGGGCAGCGGGGCGTCTCGCTCGCGGTCTCCGCGATCCCGCCGCCGTAATAGCCCACCGCCGCCTTCACGCCGTCGATGCGCGTGCACGCGAGCCAGGCCAGGGTGCCGCCGAGGCAATACCCCACCACGCCGACGGGCAGCCCCTCCACCTTCAGGGCTTCGGCCGCCGCCCGCACGTCACGGACCATGTCCGCGATGTCCACCTTGCCCCGGATCGAGCGGCCCCGCTCGATGTCGTCGGCGGTGTAGCCGAGATTGATGCCGGGCTCCACGCGGTCGAAGATGGCGGGCGCGAGCGCCACGTAGCCGTCGGCCGCGAAGCGGTCGCACAGGCCCTGGATGTGATGGTTGACGCCGAAGATCTCCTGGACGACCACGAGGCCGCCCCTGGGCGTCCCGCTCGGGGCCGCGCGGTAGGCGGAGAGGCGGTGCTTGTCTTCAGCGGTGAGTGTGATCATCTGACCCATCGGTGCGCTCCTTGTCGGGATGACTGGGGATGACTGCCCATCAGAGCAGCGGCCGCGCCAGGACCACGAGCCGGGGCAGGTCGGGCTCGGGTCCCTTGAGCAGTACCGTCGCGGTCGCGGTGACGCGGGCGCCGGCGCGCTCCAGCAGCCGGCACGCCGCGCGCGCGGTGCCGCCGGTCGCGATCACGTCGTCCACGAGCAGCACGCGGCGGCCTTCCAGCAGCGGCCAGTCCAGGGGATCCAGCACCAGCGCCTGCGCCCCCGCGGTGGTGATGCTGGCCGCTTCCTCCACCAGGGGCTCGCGCGGCCGGCGCGGCATGTAGTTCTTGAGGCCCTTCCGGAGCACGACGTAGCGGTCCTGACCGAAGCACTCCACCACCACCTGCGCCATGCCCACCGCCTTCGACTCCGAGCACACCACCACGTCAAACACCTCACCGAGCGCGATGCCTTCGTCCACGAGGCGACGATAGAGGAGGTCGCCGCAGGCCTGGTTGAGCCGGGCCTGCCCCAGCAGGTTGAACGAGGCGATATAGCGCCGCGAGCCGTGGAGCTGGGTGATGGGCCGGTCGGTGGTGAGGGCGCCCGAGCCGATGCGCAGCTCGCACCAGCCGATCACGTCACCGGGGACGCTCGGCTCCGCGGGCGGGGTCGGACGCGGGTCGGCCTGGTCCCAGCCTTCCGCCTCCGCGAGCGTGGCGGCCAGCCAGCGAGCCGCGCGCAGGTCGCCGCCGTCGAGCGTGCTGAGGCATTCGACCTGCGCCTGGCGCAGGCGCACCCTCGCCTCGTCGTCCACCGCCTGCCGCGGCAGCACCGCGGCCCGCCGCTTGCCGCCAGCCGCGGCCAGGTCCGCCACCGCGGCGGCCGCGTCCTCGTACGCTCCGATGATGACGGAGCTCACCCTAGTCTCAGAGCTCGTCGACCGCGCGGAGGACGTCGGCGGCGTGGCCATCCACCTTGACGTCGTCCCAGCGCCGGGCCACGGTGCCGGTCGGCCCGATGAGATAGGTCACGCGCGCCACGCCCATGTAGGTGCGCCCGTAGAGGCTCTTCTTCTTCCAGGCCCCGTACTTGTCGGCCAGCTCGTGCTCCGGATCGGCGAGCAGCGGGAAGTTCAGCGCGTGCTTGCGCGCGAACTTGGCCTTGCTCGCCACGTCCAGCACACTCACGCCGAGGACGGCGGCCTTGCCTTTCTTGAAGTCGGGCAGCGCGTCGCGGAAGGCGCAGGCCTCCTTGGTGCAGCCGGGCGTGTCGTCCTTCGGATAGAAGTAGAGAATGAGCGGGCGGCCCGCGTAGTCCTTGAGCCGGTGGAGCTTGCCGTCCTGATCGGGGAGCGCGAAAGCGGGAGCCTTGCGTCCAGGCTCGACGAGCGGCATCGCAGACCTCCTGACTCTCCTACGGTGGGCGGACCCGGCGCCCGGGGGGCGCGCCGGCGCCCATCCTACTACCCGGCGGGCGGGTGCGCTACCGGCCGGAGAGCCGTCGCCCGATGCGCTTCTCGACCACGTGGGTGACCGCCGAGAAGTCCTCGCGCCCCCAGCCGCTATCCACCGCCTCGTCGTAGGTCCGCTTGGTCTCTTCCAGCAGCGGCGCGGGCACCTGCGCGGAGCGCGCCAACGCCAGCGCGAGTATCGCGTCCTTGCGCATCAGCTCGAGCATGAAGGTCGGCGAGAACTCGCCGTCGAAGATGCGCTTGGCCCGGCGCTCGAAGTAGGTGCCGTAGGCCATGCCCCCGCCGCTCCGCACCACCTCGTAGAACGTGGCCGGATCGACGCCCGACTGCACGCAGACCGCGAGGGCCTCCGCCACCGCGACCGACGTGACCGCGGCCAGGCCGTTGTGGATGAGCTTCACGCGATTGCCCATGCCGGTGCCACCCACGTACATGTGCATCTTGCCCATGAGCGCGAGATAGGGCGCGATGGTCGCCACGCGCGCGGGCTCGCCGCCCACGATGAAGAAGATCTGCCCGGCCACCGCCTGGGGCTGCGAGCCCAGCATCGGCGTGTCCATGTGGTCCACCCCGCGGCCCTTCAGCGCGGCGTGCACCGCGGTCGTCGCCTCGGGGCTCACCGTCGAGCAGTCGCAGGTCACGAGGCCGGGGCGCGCCGCGGAGGCGATGCCGCCGTCGCCCAGATAGACCTCGCGCACGATAGCGTCGTTGGGCAAGCACGTGAAGAGCACCGCGCACTGGGCCACCACCTCCGCGACGGACCCGGCCGCGCTCGCGCCGGGCAGCCGCGCCGCCGCCGCGAGCGCGGGGGCGCTCGCGTCGTGCACCACCAGGCCCACGCCCCCCTTGGCCAGGTTGGTCGCCATCGGCAATCCCATCGTACCCAGCCCGATGAATCCGACTCGCTCGGCCATGATCGCTCCTCGCGGGGGCACCGCCCCCTTCAGGGGCGCGGCCCGTAGTGGGGCAGCGGCTCGCCGAGCTCGCAGCAGCCGAGATCGGGCGCCTTGCCCGTGAAGCCGTCGTTGAAGTTGGGCAGCCGGACGCCCGCGTCCACCGCCCGGGAGCCCGGGTCGAGGCGCAAGTCGGTCTTCTCCCCCGGGAAGCGCGTACTCGGATTCCCGGGCGCGCCGAGGCCGCTCGCGAAGTTGCCCCGGGCCTCGACGAGGACGGCGCCGCGCCGGCGATAGAGGGCTCCGGAGCGCCGCGCCGACTCGGGCGTGGAGTACATCTCCCCGTTCCACTCCGCGAACACGTTGAAGACCGCGAGGAGCGAACCGGGGCCGCCCGCGCCCCCGTAGCCGTCGCTGTCGAAGTCGCAGCGAATCATGTGGCCGGTCGAGCGCAGCGCGGGTCCGCTCGTGCCGATGAAGAGGTTGTTGCGCGTCGCCACGTCGTTGACCGTCTCGCCGCCCGGCTCGATGTGCCAGGGGATGCCGGACCGCACCGAGGTGTTGTGGAGGATCAGCACCCCCGAGGTGTCGTTGTGGAGCTTGAAGGGCGAGTAGAGCACATTGTAGATCGCGTTCCGGAAGATGTACATCGGCCCCCCGTTGCTGGGCTGGGCACTGATGCCGGAGAACGCATTGGTGATGCGGTTGCGGAAGATCCGGACGTTGGTGTCGCCGTAGTCGCCCTCGATGCCGTCGTCGGTGGAGGCCTCGATGTCGTTGTTGTAGATGTCGCTCGCCGAGAGCTGCCCGTACTGGCTCCCGTGCACGCCGTCGCCGAGGTTGCTCATGCGGTTGTAGGCCACCACGTGCCCCGCCCCCGTGATGATCACGCCGTTGACGTCCTCGATGCCCTGGCTCCGGGGCCACGTGGTCGGCCCCTGGAACACGTTGTCGGTGATGACGAAGCCCCGCGACTCGGCGTAGCCGCCGTTGATGGCGGTGATGCCGGTCTCCACCACCTCGAGCCGGCAGCGCCGGATCACGAAGTGGGAGCCGGAGTGGCCGACGAAGAGGAAGTTGGCCCGACGCAGGGTGAGGCCCTCGAGCCACACGTGCTGCACCCCGTTGGCGCTGACGAGCCGCTCGCCCCCGCCGCCGTCCAGGATCGCCTCGCCGTCGCCCGCACCGCGGTAGATGATCGGCCGCTCGGCGGTGCCGTGCCGGTCGATGGTCCAGGTGCCTTCCGCGTAGACGCCCGCGTGCAGGAGGAACAGGTCGCCGGGCGCCGCCGCAGCCTGCGCGACCCGGAGCCCGCGGAACGGATCACCGGCCGCGCCGGTCCCGGGACCGCCAGCGAAGGACCCCGCCGGCACCACGTGGCGCACCCGCATGCCCGCCGGCTCGCGGGGCTCGGCGCCGGTCCGCATCACGAGGGGTCGCTGCGTGCCGCCGCCGTCCGGATCGGTCAGGGAGAGCGCCACCTCGTATTCGGTGTCGGGAACGAGGTCCACGATGCTCCCCGCGAACAGCCATCCGTCCGCGACGCGATTCTCGTCCGAGACGGACTCGGGATCAGTCCGGAAGAGCGGCAGCGCCTCCTGCCACGCGGCTTCGCCCTGCCGGCGATAGCGCACGCCGATCGCGGCATCGGCGTTGGCATCGCCGCGCACCGGCCAGCGGACGCCGAGCGAGTGGAAGGTCGCGGGCTCGGCCACGGGCTCGCCCGGCTCAGAGGCGTTGTTTCCCGGGGCGACGGCGGCCGGGCGGTCCGCCGCTTCCCCGGCGCGCGGGGTGGCGGTTCCGCTGCAGGCAACCGCCGTGATCGCGACGACGGCGAGGAGGGGCGCGGCCGCCGGGAGCAGGCCGTGCCATCGCGGCCACCTCATGAGGCGGTCCAGGCTCCGCTGCGGACCGGATGGCGGGCCCCGCCCAGGAGCAGGGCCGATCCCTCGCCGGTGTCCGTCAGGAACGGCGCGAGCTGCTGCACCGCGATCCGGCCGAAGCGGGCGCGGAAGGCGCCGCCGCGGATCCGGCAGAAGAGCAGGTCGCGCTCGCTCTCGAGCGTGCGCGGATCGAGCGGCTCGCGGTAGTCTCCCTGGAAGCACAGCTCGGCCGCCTGCAGGATCTCGCGCTCGACGGAGAGGCGCAGGCGCTGGACCACGAACGGCGTGTCAGGCGCTTCGAACCAGTTCCGCTCGCCCTGGCAGAGGACCAGACAGCGGCCGTCCTCCGTCCGGGTCATGGCGCGCAGGAAGAACCGCAGCACCGCAGGATCGACGATCTCGGTGCCGTCGTGGAAGATCCGGCCGTCGCGGTCGACGTGGTAGCGGTACTCGCGCGCCCCCTCCGCCATCACGCCCCCGCCACCGGCACCGAGGGTTGCCGATCGACGCGGCGGCGCAGCAGGGCCTGCGCGGCGTCCGCGCGACCGGTCCGAAGGTAGGCGGCCAGCAGCGTGTGCTCGAAGAGATCGCGCTGCGCCCCGCTCCCGCCCACGCGCACGAGCTGGTCGAGCACCGGCGCGAGCGCGGCGATGGTCTCCTCGTAGCGGCCCGTCGCGAACGCGCCCATGGCCTCGGCCACGATCGGTACCACGGAGCCCGCGGGCACCCGGCCCTCCGCATCGGCCTGGCGCAGCCGCGAGACCCAGCGCTCGAGCCCCTCGCCGTCGCCCGCCGCGGCGAGCGCCACCGCGCAGTGCACGTCGAGGAAGGCCAGACCGACGGCCGGGAAGGAGGCGCGTGCGTGCGCGGCCACCGCGCTCCACGCTTCCGGCCGGCGCGCCGCCCCCGCCAGCTCCCGACGCCAGAGCAGCGAGGCGGAGTCCACCACCGTCGAGAATGGCGGCCCCAGAGAACTGCCGGGCCGGATGCTGGCCTCGTACACGGCGAGCGCGCGGTCGGGGCGCCCGCGGCCCAGCTCGAAGAGCGCCTGATGCCAGGAGATGTGGCAGTGGAGCGGGGCGGCACGGGCATAGCCGGCCATCCAGCCCTCGACGAAGGCGGCTCCGGGCTCGTCGGCGCCCTGCTCGTAGAGCACGTGGGCAAAGGCGTGGGCGGCGTGCGCGTTGCGGGGCGCGAGCTCGAGGGCCCGCTCGATCAGGGGCGCGCCGGCCTTCCAGCCGAGCGCTTCCGTCCGCGCGAAGCCGTGGGCCCCGAGGAACCACCAGTCCGCTCCGTAGGCGGGGGCGACGCCGTCGAGCAGGGCCAGCAGGTCCTCGTTGCGCTCCACTCGCCCGCTGAAGCCGATGAGGCCGTAGACGCCGTTGGCCGCCGCCAGCGCCATCGCGTCACGCGGAAACTCGGCGACGTGCTCGCGCACCAGGGCGAGGGCGCGCGCGCCCTGGCCCGCGACGGCGAGCGCCAGCGCCTCCACGTGCTGGTGCTCGCGCCGGCCGAGCGAGCCGGTCAGCGCGCGCGCCTGCGCCGCGGCGGCCTGCGCCTCCGCCCCGCGGCCGTGGAGCTGCAGGCTCCGAGCCCGGCCGATATGGGCCAGGGCGAAGGCGGGGTCGGCGGCGAGGGCGCGATCGAAGGCCGCCTCGGAGTCCTCGCGCGCGGCCAGGAACCGATCCACCCCATCGACGTATGCCTGGACGGCGGCCGCGGAGGAGGTGGAGAGCGACAGGCCGTAACGGTCTTCCGCCATCGGGGCCGGGTCTAGAAGCGTGACGAGGTCAACGCGACGTCGGCCCGGACCCATGCGCGGCGGAAGCGCTGATCCACGGCGGCCGCGTCGGCGGTCTTGCCCTGCGCGCGCAGGCTCTGCGCCAGGCCGAAGAGCGACCAGCCATTCTCGGGATTCCTGCGCAGGTCCTCGCGATACACCGCCTCGGCTTCGGCGGCCCGGCCGACCTGGAGCAGCGCGGCGCCGAGGGATTGGCGCACGGGGTAGTACCAGGGCGGCGGCTCGGTGAACCAGTGCTCGTCCTGCATGCGCACCGCCTCAGCCAGATGCTTGACCGCGGTGTCGGCATCACCGCCGCGCGCGGCGATCTCCCCGGCCAGCACCTCGGAGGCAAGCGCCAGCATGTCCGACATCTTGAAGAAGCCGGCCAGCGTCCGCTCGGCGGGCACGCTCTGCCGCACCGCCCCCAGCTCGGCCAGCTCCCGCGCCGCCTCGTCGCGACGGCCCGTGGCGACGAGGGCCAGGCCGCGCGCGTAGCGCCAGGCGCCGGTCACGTAGAGCATCCGGGCCGGCGGCGCGGGCTGGGCCAGCGCCTCGTCCCACCGGGCGAAGCGCACCAGCGCGAGCAGCGGCGCCGCGGGGGCAGTCTCCATGTCCGGCATCTCGAGCACCGCCTCGGTCGGCACCTCCGCCGCGAACTCGCGCGCCGCCCGCACGCACTCGGCGCCGCGGCCTTCCATGCCGGCCGCGTGCCAGATGAAATCGAGATTGTGCGGGTAGTACATTCCCCGGTAGATCGGGCTCGGCCGGCTCTTCGTGAAGTAAACGCGATCGGCCGCCACCGCCTGCACGTTGACGGACGCCGCGTCCGCGTAGCGCCCGATGCGGTAGTAGATGTGCGACGGCATGTGGACCATGTGCCCCGCCCCCGGCATGAGGCGCAGCAGCCGGTCCGCCGCGGCCTCGGCCCGGCGCGGATCCGGGCTCGCCTCCACCGCGTGGATGTAGAGGTGGTTGGCCCCGGGGTGCATGGGATCGACCGCGAGCACCCGCTCGAGGGTGGCGACGATCTCCGCGGTGCCGGGCTGCGGGGCGCCCGCGGGCGTCCACAGGCTCCACGGGCGGAGATTCATGAGGGCGTCGGCGAAGAGGGTGGCCGCGTCGAGGTCGTCCGGGAACCGCCGCGCGACCTCGCGCATCGCGTCCGCGTAGGCGCGATCGAGCGCCGCGCGATCGGCTCCCGGCGAGGCCGAGTGCCGGGCCGCGAGCGCTCCGATGATCGCCCGCTCCCGCTCGGTGCCGGCGGCGGCCGACAGCGCCTGCGCCTGCGTCACCGCGGCCAGCGCGCCGCGCTCACGCTCGACATCGGTGGGGCTGTTGTAGTTGGACCCGTAGGTCAGCGCGATGCCCCAGGCACACATGCCGCACGCCGGATCGAGGCGCAAGGCCTCGCGGAAGGCGGCCTGGGCCTCGTAGTGGTTGAAGCCGTATGCGAGGCGCAGCCCTTGATCGAAGTAGGCCTGGGCCGGCGGGGACGTGGTCGTGACCCCGCGATGATAGCGGCCCAGGTTGTCGAAGAGCGGGGGCGTCGCGGCCGTCGTCCCGGCCGTTTCGTGGCGATGCGAGACGGGCTCGGCCGAGCAACCCACCGCCAGGAGCCCGGCGCAGGCCAGGAGCGTGGGCCAGCGCGACCACCTGGGTGCAACGCCTCCGCGGGGTGTCATGACCTCCCCGAGCGTATCCTCAGGACGGCCGGCAGGCAACCGGGCCGGCGGGGAGCCGGCCGGAGCGTCAGGCGGGAATCGCGACTCGCTTGAGGATGCCGAGCTGGTCGAGGACGGTCCCGGCTCCGCGGGCCACGCAGGTGAGCGGCTCGTCGGTCACGCGGATCGAGAGACCCGTCTCGTGGTGCAGCAGCGCGTCGAAGCCGCGCAGGAGGGCGCCGCCGCCCGTGAGCACGATCCCGTTGTCGCTGATGTCGGCGGCCAGCTCGGGCGGCGTCTTCTCGAGACAGGCGCGCACCGCCGCCACGATGTCCGCCACCGGCTCGCGCATCGCCTCGCGCAGCTCGAGGGCCGTGACCACCACCGTCTTGGGGAGCCCGTCCAGCAGGTCGCGGCCCTGGACCTCGATCCCCTCATTGTCGTCACCTTTGGGATAGGCCGAGCCCAGGCGGATCTTCGCGTCCTCGGCGCGCCGCTCGCCGACGAGCAGATCGTAGGCGCGCCGCAAGTACTGGATGATCGCCTGGTTCATCTCGTCGCCCGCCGTGCGCAGCGACTCGCTGTACACGACCCCGCACAGGGACATGACCGCGACCTCGGTGGTGCCGCCTCCGATGTCCACGATCATGCTCGCGCCGGGCTCGGACACCGGCAGGCCCGCGCCGAGGGCCGCCGCCATGGACGCCTGGATCAGGTAGACCTCACGCGCCCCCGCCTGGCGGGCGGCATCCCGCACCGCGCGCCGCTCGACCTGGGTGATGCCGGAGGGGGTGACGATGACCAGCCGCGGCTGGACGAAGCTCCAGCTCCGCCGGGTCTTGCTGATGAAGTACCGAAACATCTTCTGGGTGCGGTCGAAGTCGGCGATGACGCCGTGGCGGAGGGGCCGGACGACCTGCACCGTGCCGGGGGCCCGGCCCAGCATGGCCTTGGCGGCGTTGCCGACGGCCTGCACCGCGCCGCTCATGTCGACGGCCACGACCGACGGCTCGTCGAGGATCACGCCCTGGCCCCGGACATAGAGCCGGGTGTTGGAGGTGCCCAGATCCACCGCCAGATCGCTCGAGAACATCCGCCCAAGTCCGCCCAGGTTCATTCGGTCGTGGCCCTCCCGCCGCGCGGCTGGGAGTTCAAGAAGTGGACCACGCTCGGGACCAAGGGAATCAACATGTTCCGGGTCACTCTCGGCACCCGGGTGACGGCGACTGTCAGCCCCTGGGCTCATCGTGGCACCGCGCCGGCCTCGCTGGGCTGAGCACCCTGCAAGAGCAGCACCGGAAGCGGTTTGCCCGGCTCGCCGACCTGGAGCGTCCGGGGCGGCACCTCGATCCCCTCGGCGGCGAAAGCGTGCAGCAGGCGGCGTCGATACTCGCGCCCCACCGCCCACTGCTGGATGGGCAAGGTCTTGAGCCGTGCCTTGATGACCACGCTCGCGTCCTTGAAGGCGTCCACGCCGAAGATCTCGATGGGCTCGAGGATCAGCGGGCCGTGGGCGGGATCGCTCCGCAGCGCGTCGGCCACGCGTCGCATCACGGTGATGACCCGGTCCGGATCCTCCTTGTAGCCGATCTCCACGTCCACCACGTAGCCCGACCAGCCCTTGGTCATGTTGGCGAGCGTGGTCACGCTGCCGTTGGGGAAGACGTGGACGGTGCCCGCGACGTCCCGCAGCACGATGGTGCGGAAGGTCACGGTCTCCACGAGGCCGCCGGTGCCGTTGACCACCGCCACGTCGCCGACCCGGACCTGATCCTCGAGCACGAGGAAGAACCCGGCGATGACGTCGCGCACCAGGTACTGCGCGCCGAAGCCTACCGCGAGGCCGACGATGCCGGCGCCGGCCAGGATGGGTCGCACGTCGAGGCCGAGCTGGGACAGACAGATCACGGTCACCACCGACCACAGGACTACGAGAGCGAGCGTGCGCACCACGCTGGTCAGCGTGGCCACCCGCGAGCGCGTGACGGAGGCCAGCGCGCCCGTGCGCTCGCCCGCCGTGACGAGGATGAGCTCGAGATGGACGATCAGCGTCCGCAGCACGCGCGCGGCGACGTACCCGCCGAGCAGCACGAGCACGAGGCGCCCGGCGGACTGCACGGTGGACCCGGCCACGTCGGCCAGAAATGCTCGGAGAGTGCTCGGAACGAATTCCATCGGCTTGCCTCCTTGGTACGGCGTGGAATCAGGCGGAGCGCGGCGCGAGCCGGATGCCCAGGCGGGCGCCCGCGGCCTCGAGGGCCGTGCCGGGACGCTCGTCCGCCAGCTCGATGGCGAGCGGACCTTCGGCGGCGGTCGGGTCGACGTCCACCACGAGCCGCATGGGCGAGCCCGGCCAGCGGAAGACGAGGCTGCCCTCGGGCGTCGTCTCCATCTCGCCGTGCAGGATGTCGCGCCACTGCGTCCGCGCGCGCTCCCGCGAGTGCGCGCGCAGGCGCAGGCCCAGGATGCGGACGGGCGGCGGGGCATCGGGCCGCCCCGGCGGGATCGAGCCCGGGAGCGCGCGCGGCGGCGTGACGGCCGTCTCCACGATCTGCACGACGATGCCTTGGGCTTGCTTGGGGTGAAGGAACGCTTCCTTCCACGACGGGTCGGACGCGTCGCGGCCGACGATGTCGTAGCCGCGAGCCTCGGCCCGGCGGCAGGCTTCGCCGAGATCCGGTACCTTGAACGTGACGTGATGGACGCCCCGGCCGCGAGCCGCCAGGAAGCGGTGCAGGAAGCCGTCCGGCCCCATGGGCTCCAGGATCTCGATGCAGCCCCCGCCCGCGAACACCCAGGTGGCCCACCGGAAGGCCCCGGCTGGCTGGCTCCGGTCGGGCACGCCTCCCAGCACGGCGACCAGGGCGGCGGGCGCGTCGGCGATGCGCGGCAGGGCGATGGCGATATGATCGAGCTGGATCGGGGGCATCGGCGGCCTCCCCATCTTACCCGGAAGGCGGCCGGCCCGTGCATCGCCCGGCCGGTTTCACACATCTCAAGTGCGGGAGGAGACACCGATGAGCAATCAAGCCCCTTGGCTCCTGCATCTCGACGAGAAGAGCTACGACGAGGCGCTGGTGGCGACCGAAGGCGTGATGATGGTGGATTTCTGGGCGGAGTGGTGCGGCCCGTGCCGAGCCGTCGCCCCGGTGCTGGAGGATCTGGCCCGCGCCTCGGGCGGCACCGTGACGCTCGCGAAGGTGAACGTGGACGAGAATCCGGGCCTGGCGGCCCGTTACGGCATCCGGTCCATCCCGACGATCCTGTTCGTGAAGGACGGCAAGGTCCGCGACCAGCTCGTCGGCGCGGTCCCGAAGCCTCAGATCCAGGCCAAGCTGGCCGCCGTCGCCTCACAGTAGATCCCGCCCGGCTCGTTTCGCCGCCCGGCGGTCCGTGGTAGGCTCCCGACCGTTCGCCATGCCGCGAATCATCACGGTCGGGGCCGCGCAGCTCGGGCCCATCGCTCGGAGCGAAAGCCGGACGGACGTCGTCAAGCGGCTCCGGGCGCAGCTCGGACAGGCGCACGGCCGCGGCTGCGATCTCGTCGTCTTTCCCGAGCTGGCGCTGACCACGTTCTTCCCGCGCTGGTGGATGGAAGAGCAGGCGGAGATCGACGCCTTCTTCGAGCGGGAGATGCCCGGCCCCGAGACGCAGCCCCTCTTCGACGAGGCGGCGCGCCTGGGCCTGGCCTTCTGCCTGGGCTACGCGGAGCTGATCCGGGAAGGCGGCGCCCTCCGGCGCTACAACACCTCGATCCTCGTGGATCGCGCCGGGCGCATCGTGGGCAAGTACCGCAAGGTCCATCTGCCGGGCCATGGCGAGCACGAGCCCTCGCGGCCGTTCCAGCACCTCGAGAAGCGCTACTTCGACGTGGGCGACCTCGGCTTTCCGGTCTGGCGGATGCTGGGCGGCGTGCTCGGCATGTGCATCTGCAACGACCGCCGCTGGCCCGAGACCTATCGGGTGATGGGGCTTCAAGGGGTGGAGATGATCCTGCTCGGCTACAACACGCCGGTCCACAATCCGCCCGCGCCCGAGCACGACCGGCTCGGCCCCTTTCACAACCATCTCGTGATGCAGGCCGGGGCCTATCAGAACGGCACGTGGGTGGTCGGGGTGGCCAAGTGCGGCCGGGAAGAGGGCTGCGACCTGATCGGCGAGAGCGCGATCATCGCGCCCTCCGGCGAGATCGTCGCGCTCGGCGCCACGCTCGCCGACGAGCTCGTCACCGCCCGGTGCGATCTCGACCTCACGCGCTCCTTCAAGGAGACGATCTTCAACTTCGCCCGGCACCGGCGCCCCGAGCACTACCGGCTGATCGTCGAGCGCGCCGGCGCCGAGCCGCCCGCGTGAACGGGGATCTCTACTTCGAGGACTTCACGCCGGGGCGCGAGTTCCGCTCGGACGGCGTCACCGTCACCGAGAGTCAGATCGTCGACTTCGCGCTCGCCTTCGATCCCCAGCCGTTCCACCTGGACGCCGAGGCCGCGAAGGCGACGATCTTCGGCGGCCTCATCGCGAGCGGTTTCCACACCGTGGCCCTCACGTTCCGGCTGTTCGCCCAGACCCGCGCGCTGGCCGCGTGCAGCCTGGGCTCGCCGGGCGTCGACGAGCTACGCTGGCTGCGACCGGTGCGGCCCGGCGACACGCTGCGCGTGACCGTGCAGGTGCTGGAGCAGCGCCCGTCCACGTCGAAGCCGGACCGGGGCATCGTGCGGCTGCACTGGGCCACCGTGAATCAGCGCGGGGAGCCCGTCCTCACCATGACGAGCATGCAGCTCGTCAAGCGCCGCCCGCCCGCGGGAGCCTAGTCAGTCGACGCAGACCAGGACGGCCGAAGCGAGGGCGTGCAGCTCGCCGCGCTCGGAGAAGATCGCGGAGGCGCCCAGCAGATTGCGTCCCTCCGCCGCGAACGGCCAGCCCATCACGATCCAGCGCGCCCCCACCTGAAGCGGCCGCAGCAGGCTGGCCGTGAGCTGGCTCAGCACCACCTTCCGGCGGCCGAAGGCCTCCAACAGGGCGAAGCCGCTCGGGCAGTCGAGCGCGGCCCAGACGAACTCGGGGCGCACCGCGCCGTGCTTGTCGAAGAGCGTGGGATCCGGCGCCCACGGCGCCGCCACCAGGCGCCGCCCCGGGAACGGCCCGGGGAAGATCGCGAGCCCGTCGCCCCACTCGCGGGCGGGTCCGCACACGAAACAACCCGGGAAGGCGTGCTCGGTGAACCCGAGGTAGCGCTCCGAAGCCCACTCGGCCTCGGCGTAGGAGGGCGGCGTCGGGGGCTCGAGCTGCAAGGAGGCCGGCACCGCGTGGGCCAGGACGCCCGCGCCGCCGGACAGGACCACACCGCCGTCCCGGAGCCGCTCGATCCCGAATGGCTGACCCACCGGGATCGACGGCTCGAGGCTCACCCGCGCCGGCCCATCGAAGAGCCGCCCGAGCAGTCCTGCGATGTAGCCGCCGCTGGCGGTGTTGGGGGCGCCGCAGAAACGACCGCTGACGGTGACAGCTTCGGCCTCGGCAATGTCCATGGCACCCTCCCTTGCGGCCGCACTGATCGCAAGCGCGGTGCCATCAACAGCGGCACGCAAGATCACGGACTTGCGTGACGGGACCGGGCGGTTCGCCCTGGCGAGTGGGCGAAAATCCACCGGTCAATCCTGGTCAATTCCGTCGCCGATCCATGGGACGATGGAGCCGTGCGCTATCACTTCTCCGGCATCGCGGGGGTGGGCATGAACCCGCTCGCCCAGCTCATGCGGGCGCGCGGCCACGTTGTCCAGGGCTCCGACCGCTCCTTCGACCAGGGCAAGAACACGGAGGTCGCCCGGCGCCTGGCCGCGCTCGGCATCGCCGTGAAGCCCCAGGATGGCTCGGCGGTGACCGCGGACCTGGACCGCTTCGTCTACTCGACCGCGGTCGAGGCGGACACGCCCGAGGTGCGCGCCGCCCGGACGCTCGGCATCGAGCGCATTCCGCGGCCCGCCCTGCTCGCCGAAGTCGTGGACGCCGGCCGGCCCGGGGTGGCCATCGCCGGCACCAGCGGCAAGAGCACCATCACCGGCATGGTCGGATGGCTGACCCGGGAGGCGAAGCTGTCCGCGACCGTGCTCGGCGGCGCCGGACTGGCCGGCGAGGGCGGGAGCGGCTGTTTCCTGCTGGGCGCGGCCGACGGCCCTGTCGCCGCGGAGGCCTGTGAATCCGACGGGACGCTCACGGGCTATCACGCCGGCCTCGGGCTGATCCACAACATCAGCCGCGACCACGGCGAGGTGGACGCGCTGCGCCCGCAGTTCGAGGCCTTCGCCAAGCGCAGCGCGCGGCTGCTGGTCAACACGGCCTCGCCGGCGGCGGCCGAGCTCGGCCGCCTCGTCGGCGCGCGCAGCTACGGCACCGAGGCGGGCGCCGACGCGCGGCTCGAGGTGGCGAGCACCGGGCCGCACCGCGCCACCGGAACCCTTCATCTCGCGACGGGCCCGCTCGCCCTCGACGTCCCGCAGCCCGGCCTGCACAACCTGGAGAACGCGGCGGCCGCCGCCCTGATCGCGCTCGATCTCGGTCTCGCGCCCGCGGTGGTGGCCGAGCTGCTGGCCCGCTTTCCGGGCGTGGCCCGCCGCTTCGAGGTGATCGGGGTGACGCCGCACGGCATCCGGGTGGTCGACGACTACGCCCACAACGGTGAGAAGCTGCGCGCCGCGATCACCACGGCCCAGGCGGGCGCGCCGCGCATCCTGGCCGTGTTCCAGCCCCACGGCTTCGGCCCCGCCCGCTTCTTGCGGCCGGAGTTGCGCGAGATGATGCCGCGCCTGCTCCGGCCCGAGGATCGGCTCTGCTACGCGGAGATCTTCTACGCGGGGGGCACCGTCGCCAAGGACATCTCGAGCCGCATGCTCGCCGAGGACCTGCCCGCGGCGCTGCGCTGCGCCTACGCCCCCGACCACCGTGCCGTGATCGACTGGATCCGCGGCGAGGCCCGGTCGGGCGACACCGTGCTCCTCATGGGCGCGCGCGACCCCGAGCTGCCGGCCCTGGCCCGGGCCGCCTTCGCCGCCCTCCGCCCCGACGCCTGATCGCCTCCCGGTCGACAGCCGCATCGGTTAGGGTACCCGTCGGAGACCGTCTGCCCGAGTTCGACCTCCAGGCCGCTGTCAGCCTCGAGAAAGGCCGCGAGTTCGCCCAGATCACCAGCCGGAGCTACCCCGGCCAGTGGCTGGTGCTGTTTTCCTGGCCCATGGACTTCACCTTCGTCTGCCCCACCGAGATCTCGGAGTTCGGATCCTCGGGGCGTGATCCGCTGGGTGAGCGTGAACGACCTCGCGGTGGGCCGCAACGTGGACGAGGTGCTGCGCGTGCTCGACGCGCTGCAGACCGGTGAGCTGTGCCCATGCAACTGGCGCGCGGGCGAGCCCACGCTCCAGGTGGCGTGAGGTGGACGCGCTCGAGGCGCTTCGCGCGGCGATTCCCGACGCGGCGACGGTCGACGCGGCGGTGGCGGCGCTGGAGGCGGGTGGCTCGGTGGTGACCGAGACGCCGCCGGTGGCGGCCGCGGCGCAGAGCGCGTAGCCGGACGGGCCGGCGCGCCCGTCCGGCCGCGCTCAGCGCAGCGGGCGCGACGGCTCGGATTCCTGGACGAGACGCAGGCTGCGGGCCGCTTCTTCGATGGCGCGGCGCGCCTGGACCAGCGCGAGCAGCGGGAAATAGGTCCGGTAGAGCGTGTAGCGCAGGTAGAACACGTTCGGGAAGCCGGTGCCGGTGGCGAGCGACTCGTCCCACGTGCCGTCGGGCTTCTGCGTGTCGAGCAGGTAGCGCACGCCGCGGGCGAGGGCCTCGGTGTCGCCCTGGCCAGCGGCGACGAGCCCGAGGAGCGCCCACGCGGTCTGCGACGGCGTGCTCGGCGCGGGCACGAATCGCGCCTCGCTATAGCTGGCGCAGCTCTCGCCCCAGCCGCCGTCGTCGTTCTGCACGGAAGCGATCCACTTCCCCGCCTTCCACACCGCCTTCGAGGCGCCCGGGTCCTGCGC
>JBGOVO010000439.1:0-2971 GCA_041478145.1 Methylomirabilia bacterium | reverse complement strand
GTCGTGGGCCTTGGAGATCTGGTCCCAGACCTTGATCTTGTCCGCCTTGTCCTTGGAGAGGACGATCAGCCCTTCGTTGTCCTCCTTGGACTCGAGGTAGACCTCGATCTCCTCGCCGACCTTGGGCAGGCTGCCCGCGTGGCGGAACTCCTCGATGGCGATCGTGCCTTCGCTCTTGTAGCCGATGTCCACGAGGACTTCGCTGTCACGCACCTCCACCACCCGGCCGCGGACGACCTCGCCTTCCTCCACGTCGCTGACGCCGCGGTTGAACCAAAACTCCATGCTCTCCTCGGAGGCCTCACCCACCTCCTTTGCTGCGCCCACGAGGGCCTTCGACTTCTGGTTGTCGCTGTCCATGACTCCACCTCTCCTTGGATCTATATTGTCGGCCGCGCCGTCGTGCCGCGGTCGGCATCCTCGCCGTGCCTCAGGACTTCCGTTGCTGCTCCCGGAGCTGCGCGATCGCCCGCATCATCTCCTGGGCCGCTTCACGATACGCCTCCTTGCGTCCGTCGTCACTCGCTCTCTTGAAGGTGAGGGGCGGCCCGAAGGTCACCCGCACCTTGACGGGACGGGGCAAGGCCCGCCCGCGGGGCAGCGCCGCCCCGCTCCCGGAGACGTACACCGGGACCACCGGCGCGCCGCTCAGCACCGCCAGCATCCCGACGCCCGCCTTGCCCTCGCGCGGCGCCTCCCCTTCCACGCCGCGCGTCCCCTCCGGAAACACCAGCAGCGCCCGCCCGTCCTGCAGGAGCGCGAGGGCCGCCTTGAGCGCCCGCGTGTCGGAGCCGTCCCGGCGGACCGGTCGCGCGTTGAGCGCCCGGATCAGCCGCCCGAAGAGCGGGATGCGGAACAGCTCCTCCTTGGCCAGGAAGAAGACCGGCCGCGGCACGGAGCCGCCCACCAGAGGAGGGTCGAGCATGCTCACGTGGTTGGACACGATCAGGACGGGTCCAGTCGGCGGCACCAGCTCCCGGCCCACCGCCTCGAGCCGGAACAGGAGGCGCATCAGCGCCACCGCGATCCGCTTCAGGATCGCGTACAGCATCTCGCCTGCTCGACCACCCGCAGCAGCGTATCGACGACTTCCGAGATCCCCCGCCCGGTGGTGTCCACCACCACCGCGCCCTCCGGCTTGACGAGCGGCGCCAGCGCGCGCTCCATGTCCTGCCGGTCGCGCCGGGCCATCTCCTCCCGCACCGTCTGCAGATCGACGCCCGGGCCCCGCGCCGCGAGGTCGTCCCGCCGCCGCCGGGCACGCGTGTCGAGGTCGGCGTCGAGGTAGAACTTCACCTCGGCGGCCGGCCACACCACGCTGCCGGTGTCGCGTCCCTCGAGGATGGCGCCGCCCGCCGCGGCCAGGCTCCGCTGGATGGGCGTCATCTTATCTCTCACCGGGGCCAGCATCGTCAACCGCGACGTGAGCTGGCTGATCGCGGGGCTGCGGATCTCGGCGCTGACGTCCCGGCCGTCGACCAGGACGCGCGAGCCCTCGAGGCGCACGCTCGTCCGGTCGAGCACGCCCCGGAGCGCGGGGCCGTCCTCGAGCGGTACCCCCGCCTCCTGCACCGCCCAGGCGAGGCCGCGGTAGAGCGCGCCGGTGTCGACCAGCGTGAAGCCGAGCCGGTCGGCGAGCGCCGCGGCCACGGTGGACTTGCCGGCTCCGGCGGGCCCGTCGATGGTGATCACGAGATCCGGCCGCCCGCTCCCGTGCTTCACGAGCTCGCCGTCCCCGGCGCGCGCCCGGCCGGGCGATCGCACGCCCCGCCTCGCGTCACACCGCCTCGCGAGTCCGTCGGATGCGATCGAGGGCCTCCTCGATGGCGGTGACGTCGCCTACCGCGAGCAGCCGCTCGAGCTCGTCGAGGGCGGCCCGGAAGGAGGTCAGGGCCTCGGTGAGGCCGGCCCGATTCTCCTGGAAGATCTCCCGCCAGACGCGCGGGTCCGAGGCGGCGATGCGCGTGGTGTCCCGGAAGCCGCGCCCGGCGACCTCGAAGAAGCGCGGGTCCATGCGCACCACCGCGTCCACGAGCGCGTCGGCCACCAGGTGCGGCAGATGGCTGATGGCCGCGGTGGCCCGGTCGTGCGTCACCGGGTCCAGGATCACGAGGCGGCCGCCGAGCGCTTCCCAGAAGGCCCCCACCCGCTTGACCGCGTGCGAATCGGTGCGCTCGGTGGGCGTGAGGATCACGGTCGCGCCGTGGAAGAGATCGCGCCGCGAGACCCGATAGCCGCTCTGCTCGGAGCCGGCCATGGGATGGCTGCCCACGAAGGCGAGCGGGCGCACGCGCCCCAGGGCCTCGGCGGCCTCCACGATGGACGCCTTGGTGCTGCCCACGTCGGTGAGCACCGCATCCGCGGGCAGGGCCGGCCACACCGCCGGGAGCAGCGCGGTCAGCGTGGCGACCGGAGTGGCGAGGAGGCAGAAATCCGAGCCGGCCACGCCCTCCTCGAGCCGGGTGCTGATGCGATCCACCACCCCGTCGCGCAGGGCGGGCTCGAGCCGCTCGCGCTCGCGTCCGACCGCCACGATCTCGTCGGCCAGGCCCTCCGCGCGGGCCGCCTTCGCGACCGACCCGCCCAGCAGCCCGAGCCCGACCAGACTGAGGCGGCGGATCACGCGCCCTTGGCTCCGGACAGGACCTTCTTGAGCGCTTTCACGAAGCGACGGTTCTCCTCGGGGGTGCCGATGGTCACCCGCAGCGCGCTCTCCATGCCGAAGCTCGTCATGGGCCGCACGATCACGCCTTCCTTGAGCAGCCAGTGGAAGACCTCGCTCGCGCTGCGGCCCACGTCCACCAGGATGAAGTTGGCGCGCGAGGGCGCGTACTTGAGGCCCATCGCGGTGAACTCCTCGACCAGGTAGTGGCGGCCCGCCTCGATCATGCTGAGGCACTCGCGCACGTGGGAGTCGTCTCCCAGCGCGGCGAGCGCGGCGGCCTGGGCCACCGAGTTGACATTGAAGGGC
>JBGOVO010000072.1:0-13057 GCA_041478145.1 Methylomirabilia bacterium | reverse complement strand
TTCGAGGATCACGCTGCCGCCGTCCCCGCCATCGCCGCCGTCGGGGCCGCCGCGGGGCACGTACTTCTCACGCCGGAAGCTGATGCACCCGGCGCCCCCATCGCCGCCCTTGACGAAAACGTCGATCTCGTCGACGAACATGTCGTGGTCGCAGCGGTCCGGCGGGGCCGGATCGGCTCAGGCAGACTGCTGCTGCGCGATGCTGATGTACTTGTCGTCGCCCTTGCGCTCGAACCGCACGTAGCCGTCTGCCTTGGCGAAGAGCGTGTGATCCACGCCCAGGCCCACGTTCGCGCCCGGCTTGAAGCGGGTCCCGCGCTGGCGCACCAGGATGCTGCCCGCGGTGACGAACTGTCCGCCGAAGCGCTTCACCCCCAGCATCTGGGGGTTCGAGTCCCGACCGTTTCTCGAGCTGCCGACACCCTGCGTGTGAGCCATGCGCCTAGACCTCGATCTTGGTGATGCGCACCGCGGTCATGGTCTGCCGATGCCCGCGGTGTCGCCGGTAGTTCTTCCGCCGCTTGAACTTCACGACCAGGACCTTGTCGCCCTTGCGCTCCGCCACCACTTCGCCGGTCACCTTGGCGGAGGCCAGCGCTTTCGCTCCGACCGTCACCTGCCCGTCCTGGTTGACCAGCAGGACCTTGGTGAACTCCACCGCGGTCCCCTTGTCCTTGCCCAGGCGCTCGACCTTGATGACCTGGCCCGGCGCAACCCGGTACTGCTTCCCACCTGTCGCGATGACGGCTTCCATTGCCAACGACCTTTCTATCTACCGTGGTCTATCTACGTGAGTCCAAGTGAGTGTGCGTCCGCTGTCGCGCGAGCCCGGCCGAGAGCATCCGTCTCCGGGAAGTGCCGCGAGCGCCTATCTGACCACAGCCCCCCCGCGAAAGTCAAGCCGGACGGGGCTTTAGCCCTACCTAGGCGGCCCGCATGTAGTCGGCCAGCCGCTGGCGGAGGAAGAGCCGCGAGCGGTGCACGCGCGATTTCACCGCGGGCAGGCTGATGTGGAGCGCTTCCGCGATCTCCGGATTGGAGAGCCCTTCCACATCGTGCAGGAGGAATGCCGTCTTGTAGTCCCCCGGCAGGTCGTCGATGGCCGTGGTCAGCAGCGTGCGCAGCTCGGTCTGCAGGGCTGGCTCCTCGGTGCGCGCCGACCAGTCGCGGAGCGGCTCCGCGTGCTGGCCCAGCTCGTCGAAGCCGGGCGACATCGCGTCCCACGAGATCTCGTTGCGCTGGCCCTGGCGGCTCCGCAGCTTCTGGTAGGCCGCGTTGGCCGTGATGCGGTAGACCCAGCTGCCGAAGGCGGACTCGCCCTTGAACGTGTCGATCTTGCGGGCCGCCGTCCACAGGGCGTCCTGCACCACCTCCTCCGCATCCTGCTCGTTGCCCGTGATGCGGATGGCGAGCCGGTAGACGCGGTCGCCGTAGGTGGCGACCAGGTCCTCGGCCGCGCCCGGGTCCTGCCGGCGCAGGCGCTCCACCAGCTCGGCGTCCCGGTCGGTCTTCCGCGGGGCGCTCGCCGTGTCCTGATGATGATGTCCGTTCGGTGCGTGCAACGTCGACATGCTCATGTCCCATAGAGCGTGAGGTGCTGCTTCAGCTCCGCCACGCATCTCTCCATGATCGTGATGTCCTTGGTGACCTTGCTCAATAGAATAGCGCCCTCGACACCCGCCACGAGGAACTGGGCCACCCGCGAGGCATCCACGTCCGCCCGCAGCCGCCCGCGCAGTTGCCCGCGGCCCACCGCCTCGGCGAGATGGGTCCGCCAGATGTCGAAGATCCCGGCCAACCGCTGGCGGAACCCCTCGTGCACGTCGGACAGCTCGGAGGCGAGGTTGCCCATGACGCAGCCACCCACGCAGTTGCGCTGCCGCTGCGCGTCGAGCACGCGATCGAGAAACGCGTGGATCTGCGCGATCGGATCCGCCTCGGTGTCCGCGAAGGCCGGCCCCAGACTGCGCTCGACGAAGGCGCGGGTGGTGCGATCGATGATGGCGTAGCCCAGGTCTTCCTTGCTCTTGAAGTAGTAGTAGAAGTTCCCCTTCCCGACGCCGCTCTCCCGTAGCACGTCGTCGAGCGAGGTCGACTGATAGCCCTGCACGTGGATGAGACGGGTGGCCGCGTTCAGGATCTGGTCCCGGGTCGCCGCCCCCTTGGTGCTCTTCGTCTCGGTCGCCACCGCGCTCAGGCTCGCCATTTCCGATCTCCTCCAGGGTTTACCGACCAGTCGGTACAAAAAGATATCGGGACTCTCGGCGCTTGTCAAATTTAGCCAGGACACTCTTTCTTATTGGGGAGTTACAGGGTATCTAGGACGCCGGGAGCGAGAGAAGCTTGAGCAGGTCGGCCGTGAGATCGTAGAGCTGGGCGCAGCCGCCACTACCGCCGATCAGCGTCTGGATCCGCTTGCGGAGCAGCCCGTCGGCCGGTTGCCCGAGGAGCGACGTGATCTTCCCCTGCGGCTCGCTGCAGATGCCCGCGTACGGCAGCCGAGAGGTGACCGAGTCCGCGGCCACGACGGTGCCCCGGTCCAGGTCCAGCTCGTAGTGGACGTCGAAGCCGTGGACGTTGTCGTGCATCGAGTGAAAGAGATGCAGGCGGCGTCCGGTGAGCACGAGCCGCGCGACCTTCTTCCTCGTGAAGATCTTCCGCGCCCCCGGGGGCGGGCTGTAGAACGCCGGCACCATGGGCGTGGAGACCGGCCGCGTGCCGAACAGCGCGCGCCCGGCCGGGCTGTACGTAAAGCAGGAGTCCGGTAGGTCCGCCCAGCCGGTGGTGTCGAGCCGCCAGCACGCGAGGGCATCGCCGGGGTCGAGACCGGCAACCGCCGAGACGGGCATCCTGGCCACCTGGCGGGCCAGCCGCGCGACCTCGATGCCGGCGTCGACGAACAGGCCCGCGCCCGCCCGCGCGGCGCAGAGCTCGGCCAGCCGCTTGGTGAACCCGCCCACCATGCGCGTGCCGCCGAGGCCTGCGAAATCCGCCGCGATGCTCGGATCGCCGGGCCCCGATACGATGCGCGCGGTGGCCTCGCGGACTTCGTAGTCGGGTGACGCCGTGCAGACCAGGCTCACCTCGACGCCTCCATCCGGATCGGTGAGCCGCACCGTGTGGGTGAAGGCCGCGTCGTGGGTATTGTCCACCCAGCCTTCCATCACCCGCTCGTACCGGTCGCGGCCGGCCAGGAACGGCGAGCCGATCACTTGGCGAGGTACTTCCCGGGCTCCGCGTCGAACTTCACCTTGCAGCCGACCGCGCAGAAGTAGTACGTCTGCCCTTCATGTTTCGACTGCGCGGCCGCGCTCTTCGGGTCCACGTCCATCTGGCACACCGGATCCTTGGCCATCGTCATCGCTCCGTTCCCCGCCCGCTCGGGCGGAAGCGGCCGAGCCGCAGGCTGTTGGCGACCACCGACACCGACGACAGGGCCATGGCCAGCCCGGCCAGGATCGGCGAGAGCTGAAGGCCCCAGATCGGGTAGAGCATACCCGCGGCCACCGGCACGAGCACGAGGTTGTACCCGAAGGCCCAGCCCAGGTTCTCCTTCACGATGCGGATGGTGCGGCGGGACAGCGTGACCGCCGTGACCACGCCGCGCAGATCGCCGCGCATGAGGGTGACGTCGGCGGCCTCGATGGCCACGTCGGTGCCCGAGCTCATGGCGAGGCCCACGTCGGCCTGGGCCAGCGCCGGCGCATCGTTGATCCCGTCGCCGACCATGGCCACGCGCCGGCCTTCGCCCTGGAGCCGCTTGATCTCGGCCGCCTTCTGATCCGGGAGGACCTCGGCGAGCACCCGCTCGATGCCGGCCTGCCTCGCGATCGCGTCGGCGGTGGCCCGGGCGTCGCCGGTGAGCATGACCACCTCCAGGCCGAGGGCGCGCAGGGCCCCCACCGCCTCGCGCGCTTCGGGCTTGAGCCCGTCCGCCACCGCGACCAGGCCGTACGCTTCACCGGCCAGGGCGATGTAGACGGCGCTCTTGCCCTCGCGCGCGAGGGCGTGCGCCCGTGGCTCGAGCGTGTCGACCTCGATCCCCCGGCCGGCCATCAGCCGCCGGTTGCCGAGGAGGACCCGGCCGGCGTCCGCCAGGGCCTCGACCCCCTGTCCGGGCACCGCCTGGAAATCACCGACCGGCGGCAGCGCCAGTCCCCGGGACTTCGCCTCGGTCACGATGGCCTCGCCGAGCGGATGCTCCGAGCCTTGCTCGACGGCGGCGGCCAGGGCCAGCACCGCGTCCGCCTCGAGGCCGGCGGCGGGAATCACGTCGGTGACCGCGGGTTCCCCGACGGTCAGCGTGCCCGTCTTGTCCAGCACGACCACCTGCACCCGGTGCAGCACCTCGAGCGCCTCGGCGCTCTTGATGAGCACGCCCAGCTCGGCGCCGCGGCCGGTCGCCACCATGACCGCGGTCGGCGTCGCGAGGCCCATGGCGCACGGGCAGGCGATGACCAGCACGCCCACGGCGTTGGTGAGCGCGTGGAAGAACGCGGGCTCGGGGCCCCAGAGCAGCCAGACCGCGAAGGTCAGCGTCGCGATCACGAGCACGATGGGGACGAAGACCGCCGCCACCCGATCGGCGAGCCGCTGGATCGGCGCCTTCGAGCCCTGGGCCTCCTCGACCAGCCGGACGATCTGCGCGAGCACGGTGTCGCGCCCGACGCGGGTCGCGCGGAACGTGAAGGTACCGGTCCGATTGATCGAGCCGCCCACCACCGCCGAGCCCGGGCCCTTCTCGACGGGGAGGCTCTCGCCGGTCAGCATGGCCTCGTCCACGCGGGAGGCCCCGTCCACGACCTCTCCGTCCACCGCGATCCGCTCGCCCGGCCGGACCCGCAGCAGATCCCCCGGAACGACCTCGGTGATGGGGACGTCCTGCTCGCCGCCCGGGCGCACCACGCGGGCGGTGCGCGGCTGCAGCGCGACGAGGCGCCGGATCGCCTCCGAGGTGCCCCCTCGGGCGCGCGCCTCGAGCCATCGGCCGAGCACCAGGAAAGTCATCAAGAGGGCGGAGGCCTCGAAGTACGGCATGGCGCCCGCGGCCATGAACGCGTGCGGCCACAGCGTGACCGCCACGCTGAAGAAGTACGCCGCGTTCGTGCCGATCGACACGAGCGTGTTCATGCTGGCGGTGCGGTGGCGCAGCTCCCGCAGGAAGGCCGGGTGGAACTGGCCGCCGACCCAGAACTGCACCGGCGTCGCGAACGCCCACAGCAGCCGATGGTCGCGAAGCCAGGCGGGCGCCCACGGGAAGATCTCGGGCATGCTGCCGACCAGCACCGGCAGGGACAGGATCGCGCCCACCACGACCTTCCGGCGGAGCCGCTCGACCTCCCGGGCCCGCTCGGCCTGCTCCCGTTCGCGGCTCTCCGGGGTGACCGCGATGTCCTCCGGAATGGCGTAGCCGGCGGCGGCCACCGCCGCCCGCAGCGCGGAGAGCGCGGGGGCCTCCGGGCCCAGCGCGATGGTCGCGCGCTCGGTCGCGAGATTGACGGCGGCGTCCGTCACGCCCGGGACGGCCCGCAGCGCGCGCTCGACCTTGTCGACGCAGGCGGCGCAGTGCATGCCCTTGACGGGCACGTCGAGCCGCGCCGGGTCGGATGTCTGGAGCGGCATGGCTCGATCCTAGCGCCCGGAGAACCGGGAGAACACCTCGAGCAGCTCGTCCATCTTCCGCTGCCGGTCGCGCGAGCTGCCCGAGCGTACCGCCTCCGCGACGCACGATTCGAGGTGCTGGCCCAGCAGGAGCTTCTGGACCTGCTCCACCGCGCCCTGGACGGCGGTGAGCTGGAGCAGGATGTCCACGCAGTACTTGTCCTCCTCGACCATCCGCTGGATGCCCTGCACCTGGCCCTCGATGCGGCGGAGCCGGCCCTGCGCCTTCGTCTTCGTCTGAGTGTCCATGGGTCCGGTGTCCTCGTCTCAGGCCGGCCCGCGGTACTGGAGCATGCGCAGTACCCAGTACCCGGCCAGCGCGGCGATCAGATGTTTGAGCGTGTGCCCGCTCACCCCGCGGGTCACCGAGAAGATCCCCGCGTCCGCGAGCTCCGGCAGCTTGGCGAGCGCGTAGGTGACCGCGGCGGCCAGGAGATCCCCGCCCCGCGTATAGCGTGACGGCCACCACCACAGCATCAGCGGGATGGCGAGAAGCGGAGAGAACTGTACGAGGGCGTACAGGCGCAGGTCGCCGGCGCCGCGCTGCTCGGTCAGGTACCAGTACCCGACCGAGATCGCGGCCAGCGCCACGAGCGGGATCAGGAGCCGGAGAGCCGGGCGCACCCCGATGCGCTCGGCGATCGTCGCGTCGAGCAAGCCCATCACGGTGATGGCGAGCGGCAGCCGGTCCCAGGCGAGCCGCTCGTTGCCGGGCGCCCAGTGGTAGTAGGCGGAGCCGAACCCGGTCAGGAGCAGGCCCCCGAAGAACACCACGTAGGGCCAACGCTCGCGCGGCTCCTGGAACGCGGGACCCGGCGCCGCCCCGGCCGCGAGCACGAAGCGCAGGCCGAGGGCGCCGACCAGGACGAAGCCCGCGTTGGAGAGCACGTTCAGCGCGTTGGGGAGGCCGAGCCACGCGCGGGCGTCGGCCAGCCGGTGATAGGCGGGGTCCTGCGGTATCGGTGGGACCAGGAGCGCCGCCCCGCCCGCCAGTCCCGCCAGTCCCCCGATCAGCCCGATCGCCGCCCGCCGGCCCATGGCCCTCCCAGGGTATACCCTACCCAGGTAGTCATCCAGGGTCGAGACGCGGGCGGAGCGCCCGGGGATGCGTGGCCGTCCCGGGCGGCCCGGGCGGTGCCGTCAGAGCTCGGGGAACAGCGAGGGCTGGGCGCTCGCGGGCGGTGGCCGCGTACCCCGGCGGGAGCGGCCGGCGGGGCGACGGTCGGCCGCGCGCTTGGGCTTACGCGGCTCCCGCTTCGGCCTCACCCACCCCTTCTGATGGGCGATCTTGTCGCCCTGCTTGATCACGGCGAGATCGACGAGGCGCGCCATGGGATGCGTCAGCAGCTGCAGGTATTTCTGCCAGTACCGGGGCGAATACGCCCAGGTCTTCATCTGATCGATGGCGAGGGTCAGGGCCGCCCGATCCCCCTTGGTGGCGGCCTGCCGAAGCTGGGTCACGATGGCGGCCCGGCTGATGCGCGAGGGTCGAGTCACTATCTGAACGTGAGGTCGTACTGCTCGCGGTGATAGGACGCCATGGCCTGGACCGCCACCTTGCGCCCGAGCAGCGCCTGGAGCCGCTCGATCCCGTCGCGCTGGCTCGACTCCAGATGATGGGCCATCTCCGGATGGACCCGCATCACGATCTCCCGCGCGTTGCCCTCCGAGGCGCTCGCCTGGATCTTCCGGAAGATCTCGGCGGCCAGCGTCGCGTCCGACTTCACGACGCCACTGCCCTTGCAGGTGGGACACGGCGCGCAGAAGAGGGACTGCAGGCTCTGCCGGACGCGCTTGCGGGTCATCTCCACCAGTCCCAGCTCCGAGATCTCGAGCACGTTGGTCCGGGCCTTGTCGTCCGCGAGCACGCGCTTCAGCGCCTTGAACACCTGGTCGCGGTGCTCGGCCCGCTCCATGTCGATGAAGTCGATGATGATGATCCCGCCCAGATCCCGGAGCCGGATCTGGCGGACCACCTCGGTCACCGCCTCCAGGTTGATCTTGAGGATCGTCTCCTCCAGGTCGCGCTTGCCGACGTACTTGCCGGTGTTGACGTCGATGGCCACGAGGGCCTCGGTGTGGTCGATCACGATGTAGCCGCCCGACTTGAGCCACACGCGGCGCCGCAGCGCCTTGTCGATCTCGCGCTCGATGCCGGTGGCCTCGAAGATCGG
This sequence comes from Methylomirabilia bacterium, assembly GCA_041478145.1. Lineage (GTDB taxonomy): Bacteria > Methylomirabilota > Methylomirabilia > Rokubacteriales > CSP1-6 > CAMLFJ01. Next base: position 5,222 of record JBGOVO010000072.1, on the reverse strand, counting down.
CACGTCCTTGTCCCATTGCTTGACGCGCGCCGCGAGCTGGGGCACGAGGGAGGAGGCGAACTCCAGGCACTTTTCGTAGGCGGCCGGGCTGTCCACCAGGAACTCGTCCACCTCGGGCGAGAAGAGGTCCCGCACGACCCGGAAGGTGACGTCCATCTCTTCGTGGAGCAGCGACGGGGCCTTGGCCGAGTCGAACCGCGCCTGCACCTGCGCCCAGAGCCGGCTCAGGAACTGGATGTCGGCGGCCAGCTCCTCCTCCCCCTTGCCCTCCGCGACGGTCCGCACGATGAATCCACCGGGCGGAGGCGGCAGGCCTTTGACGATCCCGCGAAGCCGCTCGCGCTCGACGTCGTCGTGGATGCGGCGGGACACGCCGACGTGACGCGCCTGCGGCATGTAGACGATGGAGCGCCCGGGAATGGACACGAACGAGGTCACGCGCGCGCCCTTCGTGCCCAGCGATTCCTTCGACACCTGGACCAGAACCTCCTGGCCCTTACGGAGCATCTCCTCGATGGGGGCCACCGCCTCCCGTTGGGGCTCGGTCTCCCCGTCGTCCACGTCCACGTCGGCCGCCTCGTCCTCCGCATCGGGGGCCCGATCTTCCGCCCCGCGGTTGGCGGTGTAATCGCCCGCGTACAGGAAGGCGTCCTTGGAGAGTCCGATGTCCACGAACGCGGCCTGCATGCCGGGCAGCACGTTGGTGACGACACCCTTGTAGATGCTGCCGACGATGGAGCGCCGGTCGGCGCGTTCGACGTACAACTCGGTGAGGAGATTTCCGTCCTGGACGGCGAGACGCGTTTCCGTCACACCGGCGTTGACGACGATGCGCTTTCCCACGGCCGACCTCGATCCGGGGTCTCGCGGGAGACCCGGCTGGCAGTTCTGCGGTTAATGGAACTGCCGCATTCGGATCGAAAGGAGAAGACCCAGCGCCGTCAGCGAGACCACCATGGAGGAGCCGCCGTAGCTCATGAGCGGCAGCGGAATCCCCACGATGGGGAGCAGGCCCGTCACCATGCCAATATTGATCAGGATCTGGACCGCGAACACGCTCGTCACCCCGAGAGCCAGGATGCGCCCCCGGGTCTCCCGCGTGCCGGCCGCGATCTCGAACCCCCGCAACACCAGGAGCACGTAGGCCACGATCAGCACCAGGCAGCCGAGAAACCCCCACATCTCTGCGAACACGGCAAAAATGAAATCAGTATGCCGCTCGGGGAGAAAGGCGAGGCGGCTCTGCGTGGCGCCGCCGACGCCCTTCCCCAGGAGCTGGCCCGAACCGATGGCGATCTTCGCCTGAATGACATTGTAGGCCGTTCCGAGCGGATCGCGGAACGGATCCAGATACACGAGCAGCCGGTCCCGCTGGTAGGGCTTGAGCACGAGCCAGCCGAGCGGCATCGTGGCCACCGACGCCAGCACGAGGGCTCCGAGGACCCGCGCCCGCACCCCGATGCCCACCAGGGTGGCCCCCAGCACCGGCACCAGGACGAGGGCGGTGCCCAGGTCCGGCTGGCGGACCACCAGGAGGAACGGGACTCCCAGGAGCAGGAAGGTGCCGATCAGCGCTCCGCGGGAGAGCCGCTCGCCGCGGCCCGAGGTGAAGGCCCACGCCAGCGTGATGATGAAGATCAGCTTGAACAGCTCCGACGGCTGCACCGTCAACGGTCCGAGATGGATCCAGCGCCGCGCCCCCGAGACCGTGCGGCCGAGCACGAACACCGAGAGCAGGAGCCCGAGGCCGACCACGTAGAGGATCGGAGCGGCGCGCACCAGATTCCGGTAGTCCACGCTGACCACCACCAGCAGACCGACGAGCCCCACCCCCACCCAGGAGAGCTGGCGCCACATGAGCGTCGAGATCCCGCGGCCGGGGTTGAGGCTCCAGAGGCAGACGAGGCTGAGCCCGATGATGAAGAATGCGGCGCCCAGTAACGGCCAGTCGACGTTCTGGAGCAGGCGCCGGTCGAGCCGGAGCATCAACCAGACTCGCCGAGGGTCACCTGGGCCACCTTCTGGAGGAAGATGGCTTCGTAGATTTGGCGCGCGATCGGAGCCGCGACCTGGCCGCCCTTGCCGCCCCGCTCCACCAACACCACCACGACGTACTGGGGATCGTCGGCGGGCGCGAACGAGGCGAACCACGCATGGTCCTGCCCCTTGGAGGCGTCGCTCTTGGCGATGGTCTGGGCGGTGCCCGTCTTACCCGCGATGTCGACGCCGGGCACGCGGGCCAGCACCCCGGTGCCCTCCTTGACCACGGAGGTAAGGGAATGGCGCAGGAATGCCCATACGACCGGGGACAGCTCCACGCGCTCCGTCATCTTGCTCGAGGAGCCGTAGGCCAGGGTCCCATCCGCGCGCTCGACCCGCTGCACCAGGCGGGGCTTCCACAGGATGCCGCCGTTGGCCACCGCCGCCATCATGCGGGCGATCTGCAGCGGGGTCACGAGGAGCTGGCCCTGCCCGATCGACATGTTCACGGTGTCGCCGGCTTGCCACGGGCGCTTGGCGCGAGAACGCTGCGAGGGAGAGAACGGCACGAGGCCGAACCGCTCTCCGCCCAGATCGATACCGGTGGGCGCGCCGAGGCCGAAGGCCTGCGCGTACCGCGCCATGGCGTCCCCACCCACCTTCAGCCCGGCCTGGTAGAAGAATATGTCGCACGACTGCGCGATGGCCCCGCGCATGTCCAGGTGCCCGTGCCCGCCCGGCTTCCAGTCCTTGAAGGTCCAGTGGCCGAGACTGAACTCGCCGTTGCAGAAGATGCGGTCCATCGGGGTCAGCGAGCCTTCCTGGAGTCCGGCCGCCGCCACGATGATCTTGAACACCGACGCGGGCGGATACTGTCCCTGAAGCGCCCGGTTCATGAGCGGGGTCATCGGATCGCGCACGAGCCGCAGCCACTCGTCCCGATCGAGATTCCCGGTCAGGCGGTCGAGCGGGAAGGCGGGGCTCGACGTCATGGCGAGCACGTCGCCGTTGCGAGGGTCCATCACCACCACCGAGCCGGCACGGCCCGCCATCGCCCGCTCGGCCGCTTCCTGGATCCGGCGGTCCACCGTCGTGATCACCTGGGCGCCCGGGTCGGGCTCCTCGCGCCGCATGATCTGCACGGGCCGGCCCATCGCGTCGACCTCGATCCGCTCGCCGCCATCCCGCCCCCGCAGGTGCTCGTCCAGGAGTCGCTCCAGCCCCGATTGGCCGATCATGTCGCCGCGGCGGTAGCGGCCCTGTTTCATCTGCTCGTCGCTGACCTCGCGGACGTAGCCCAGGAGGTGCGCGGCGAACGTGCGGGTGGGATAGACGCGCTGGGGCTCGACCTCCACGATGACGCCCGGGAGCTCGAGCTTGCGCTCCTCCACCTTGGTGACGTCCTCCAGCGACAGACCGCGCCGCACCCGCACCGGCCGGATCGAGTCCCCGGGCACCCGCTCCAGCGCCTCGAGCAGCTCGCCCACCGGGATCTTGAGCAGGACCGAGAGCCGCGCGACCACCGAGTTGCGGTCTTCCATCTCGCGCGGGATCAGGGAGAGGGTGAAGGCGGGCCGGTTGTCCACGAGCGCCAGCCCGTTCCGGTCGAAGAGGATGCCGCGAGGCGCGGCCACCGGGCGGATGCGGATGCGGTTCCTCTCGGATAGCTCGTGCATGCGCCCGCCTTCCAGCACCTGGAGATACCAGAGCTGGCCCAGCAGCGCGACGAAGCCGATCGAAGTGGCGACGGCCAGCGCCAGCACGCGCCGGCCCCAGGCCTCGCGCCGATTCGCGGGGGGCGGCTTCAGTTCCACGCGCGCCTCCGCATCGCCTCGAAGGCCGCCTCGGCCAGGATGCACAGGGTGCCGATCAGGCCGTTGTAGAGGGCCTGGGGCAGGATGACGTGGAGCATCAAGTCACCGAAGGCGGCCGGGTAGTGGAACATCTGGAGGAGGAGGAAGCGTCCCAGCCCCTCCGCGATGCTCAGCAGCACGAGCCCCGGCACCTGGACGAGCGGGTTGCTCACCCAGAAGCGCCCGACGAGCAGCCCCATGCCGAAGCCGGCCAGGCCCTTGGTGAGGGCCTGCACGCCCACGAGCCCGCCGCCCGTCGCGTCCTGGAGCAGGCCCGCGACGAAACCGGCCAGACAGCCGGACTCCGGACCATACCGCAGCGCGATGAGGACGGTGAGGATGAGGGGCACGTCGGGGGTGATGCCGCCGACCCCGGCTACCGCGACCACGGTCGATTGCAGCACGCCACCGCCGACCGTGACGAGGAGCAAGAGAAAGCGCAGCATGGCTCAGCCGTCCGCGGGGAAGAGGGCGGCCACGTCCTGGGTCGTCTGCCCGGTGACCAGCAGCACCTCCTCGACGCGCGAGAAATCCACCGCGGGCGTGAGCACCGCGAAGTGGAAGAGGGCGGAGCCCTTGTCCTCGATCTTCACCACCCGTCCGACCGGCAGGCCCTTGGGGAAGAGCGTCCCCAGGCCCGAGGTGACCACGAGATCGCCCGGCGCCACGCTGGCGCCGTCGCGGGCCATGAACTTGAAGCGCACCGTGCCGCCCGCGTCACCCTCGACGAGCCCGGCCGTGCGCGTGCGCTGGACCACCGCGCCCACGGTGGAGGCGGGGTCGTTCAGGAGCTGGATCACGGCGGCGCCGCGATGTACCTGCACCACGCGTCCCACCAGCCCGTCCGGCACGATCACCGGCGTCTGCTGGGCGATGCCGTCGCCCCGCCCTCGATTCACGGTCAACGAGCGGACCCACCCGCCCGCTTCGCGCCCGATCACCTCTCCCGCCACCGTGGCCAGGGGCAGCCGGTCCCGCAGCACCAGCAGGCGGCGGAGCCGCCCGTTCTCCTCCCGGGTCTCACTCGCTTGCATCGCCTGCACGCGGAGCTGCTCGTTCTCCCCGCGCAGCGCCATGTTCTCCCGGCGCACCAGCTTCCAGTCGAGGTAGTTCGCCCAGAAGCCGAGGGCCCCCCGATGGACGCGGACGAGCAGGCTCTGTACGGGCGTGACCGCGATCGCGACCAACTCGCCAGCCCGCCCGGTTCCGCCGCCGCGCGTCTGCACCGTCAGCAGCAGCAGGGACACGAGTAGCACCGCGAGAAGGATCCCGTATCGTCGAACTCTCACCGCTCCGTCACCCTCACGGCTGATCAGCCCTGGAAGTCCGGCCCGAGGCCGGCGTTCAGGCGGGGATCGCCACCTTCTTCAGAAGCTCGAGCTCGTCCAG
>JBGOVO010000236.1:0-6288 GCA_041478145.1 Methylomirabilia bacterium | reverse complement strand
GACGAAGTCGCGCAGGAGCGAGCCGTCGCCGAACACCTGGATCGTCCCGTCGTCGAGGGCCTGCCGCACGAACCAGTTGGCCACCCCGAAGCGGCTGTGCTTCATCTGGGCGCGCTCGCCGTAGATGTTGGTGAGCCGGAGCGTCACCGACGCGACCCCGTGGTTGTCGTGGTAGATCTGGAAGAGCTGCTGCGCGGTCAGGCTCGACAGCTCGTAGATCCCCCGGGGGCGCATCGGGTGATCCTCCGCCACCGGCAGCATCACCGCCCGCCCGTACTCCCCGCGCGTGCCTCCGTAGACGAGCCGCGCGGACTGATTGGAGCGCCGGCAGGTCTCGAGCAGCATGGCCGAGCCCTTGATGTTGATGTCGATGTCGGGGAACGGGTCGCGGAGGCTCAGCACGTGGTCGTTCTGACCGGCCAGGTGGAACACGTAGTCCTTGCCGGCCACGAGGTACTTGAGGCTCGCCTCGTCCCGGATGTCGCTGAAGTTGATCATCACCCGATCCCGGACCGGCTCGACGTTGAACAGGTTGCCGCCGTGGTCGTCGAGCATCGCGTCCAGCAGCGTCACCTGGGCGCCGAGCCCGACCAGCCGGATCGCGAGGTTGCTGCCGAGGAACCCGAGGCCCCCGGTGATCAACACCTGCCGGCCACGGAAGCAGTGCAGGTCGGCGGTCATGCCAGGTCGGCGGTCATGAGGGATGCGCCTCCGACGGGACCGGCGTGGGAACGCCCGACTCGACCACCTCCCGCACCACGAACTGGGGCGTCTGGTTCTCGGTCAGGAAGAGCCGCCCCAGGTACTCGCCGAGCAGACCGAGCATCACGAGCTGCACGCCCGAGAACAGGACGACCGGCACCAGCACCGAGGCCCAGCCGACCGGCACGCCGGGCCGGACCAGCCGCTCCACCAGCACCTCGGCGCCCAGGGCCAGGCCGAGCGCGCTGCACGCCAGCCCGACCACCGTGCTGACCCGCAGCGGCATCACCGAGAAGTTCACGAACATGTTGAGCCAGAGGTGGAGCAGCTTCCGCAGCGTGTAGTTCGAGCGGCCCTCGCGCCGGGGCGCATGGCCCACCTCGATGGTGCCGATGTTCCGGGTGCAGCGCAGGGCGAGGCCGTCGATGTAGGGATACGGGCCGCGGTACTTGAGGATCTGGCCGACCAGGAAGCGGCTCAGGCACTTGAAGCTCGACAGGTAGAGATGCCGCGGCTTGTCCAGCATGAAATTGGCCACGCGATCGTTCAGGCGGCTGCCCAGATTGCGGAGCCAGTGGTGATGCTTGACCGGGGAATGGGTGTAGACGATGTCGTAGCCGTGGCGGCGGGCGTGATCGATCAGGCGCCCGACCTCCTCGGGCGGGTTCTGGAAGTCGTCGTCCATGATCACCGCGTAGTCGCCGCGCGCGTGCCAGAGCCCGGCCATGACCGCGTTGTGCTCGCCGAAGTTGCGGCCGAGCTTCACGTAGGTGACCACCCCCACGTAGCGGGCGCCGAGGGCGCGGCAGACCTCGTCGCTCGCGTCGAGGCTCCCGTCGTCGACGAGCACGATCTGGAGCGGGCTCCCCGCCAGCGCCACGAGCAGGCGCTCGACCAGCGGGCCGATGGTGCGGGCGCCGTTGTAGACCGGGATCACGACCGAGATCAGCACGGGGAGCCGGCTATCCCGATCCGGGCGGGGCGAGCCCGGCGGACGGGCGCAGATCGTAGAGCTCGACCGTGCCGCCTCGCCCCTGGCCGCCGGCCCGGGCCGGCGTCGAGCGCCAGAGCGCCGGATCCACGACCGCGCCGTTCGCCTTGATCCAGTCGGTGATCGGCCGCCGGGGGGGCTCGCCGCCGGCGCGACGGGCGAAATCGCCGCCGAGCAGCACGAAGCGCACCTGGCCGGCCACGGTCATCGCGGCGAGGCGCTCCGGCGTGAGGATCGGGTCGGCGCCCATGAAGCCGCCGATGGCCATGACCGGCTCGCCCGTCTCGATGATGAGGGGAGCGGCCAGTCGCGCGTTGAGCGTGGCCAGCAGATAGCGTTCGCCCTGGCGATTGGCCTGGAGAAAGGCGAGCAGCCGCGCGTCCCGCGCGATGCCCGCGCCGCCCCGCCAGAAGGGCTGGCCGGCGGGGTCGTCCAGTGCGGGCGCACCCGGCAGGGCGGCGTACGGCAGCATCACGTTGGCCCGGGTGAGGCTGGCGCCGAGCGCCCACGTGACGGGCGTCGCGAGCAGCGCGGCGAGCCCGATCCCGAGGGCCACCGGGGCCCACGATCGGGGCGGTCGGCGTGTCAGGTGGGGCCCGAGGGCGCCAAGGAGGCCGGCGCTCGCCCCGAGCGCGCCCGCGAGCATCGCGAGGCAGAGCCAGACGCGCCAGTCGCGCAGAGGCCCGGCCGCGCGGGCCAGGTCGCCGTACCAGATGAAGAGCTGCCAGCCCGCGGTGAGCAGCAGCGCGGCGGGCAGCAGCAGCGCGATGCGCCCGCCCCGGCGATACCACGACCAGAGCGCCATCACCCCGACGCCGGCCAGCGCGGCCAGCGGCGGGGCCATCGTGACGAGGTAGTAGGCGTGGAAGATCCCGCCCGCGTAGCTGTAGACCACCGCGTAGGTGAGCGCCCAGCCGGACCAGAGCAGCACCGCCTGGTGCGCCGCGTCGAGCGGCCAGCGCCGCTCGGTGCGGACGGCGGCCGCCGCCATCCCCGCCAGGGCCAGCGGCAGCAGCCAGCCCACCTGCCCCGCCAGGTGGCGGTCGGCCAGGCGCAGTGGGCCGACCGGCACGTTGTCCGCCTGGCGCAGCCGCCCGCCCTGGGGCCCGCCGGGCGCGCCCGACTGGCCCGGCGCCACGGCGGTGGCGTTGCCTAGGCCGCGCGCGAACATGCCGCCGCGGCGCACGAACCGCTCCATCCCGTTGTGGCCCACCGCCAGCTCGATCATCGAGTTGGACCGGCTGCTGCCCGCGAACGGCCGCCGCTCGGGCGGCGTCAGGTCGTAGAAGGCGACCCACGAGAGCGAGACGACCGCCACCACCGCGCCGCCGACCGCGAGGTGCGCGAGCCGGCGGCGCCAGTCGACCGGCGCCCCCGCGAAGTAGACGAGCGCGAACGTCGGCAGCACCACGAACGCGGCCAGCATCTTCACGTTGAATCCGATCCCGACCAGTGCCATGGACAGCGCGAAGAGCGCGGCGCTCCCCCGCTCCGCCGCGACGGTCAGCGCCCAGGCCGCGAGCAGGAGCACCAGCACGAGGCAGCTATCGGTGTTGCTCGAGCGATCGATCACGACGCTGATCGGGGTGAGGGCCAGGAACAGCCCGGCGAGCAGGCCGGCCGCCGCGCCGAAGCGGCGCGCCACGAGGTGGTAGACGAGCGCGACTGACGCGAGCCCCTCCAGCACCTGCGGCAGCAGCACGCTCAGGCCGCTGAAGCCGAGCAGCTTGGCGCTCGCCACCTGCACCCAGAGCGCGATCGGCGGCTTGTCGAGCGAGACGAAGCCGGCCGGGTCGAAGGAGTTGAAGAGGAAGTTGTGCGGGCTGTCCAGCATGCTCCGGACACCGGCGCTGTAGTACTCCGTGCCGTAGCCGTTCTGGCCGAGCCGCCACAGCCTTAGCCCGAGCCCGAGCGCCATCACCCCGCCCAGCCCGGTCCACGGTGAGGACCGCCAGGCCGGCCGGAGCGCGATGACCGGGGCCGCCGTGGCCTCCCCTGAGGATTCCATGGCCTATCCGGTTGAAAGACGAGTGAGCGGCCCTCCGGGTTGACCGCCTATCTTGTGGTCAACCGCCTCCCTCGGCCGCGTCCCACCGGCCAGCCGGAGCAAAGGTAGAACCAGGCGTCGCTACGTTCGTCTGCTGGGATCAAGCGCGCCCCTTCGCGTCGTTCTCCTGGACCGCGCGGAGCGACTAGCCGGGGCGAGAACCGGCGATCTACTCGATCACCTGGTCCGCGCGCAGCAGGAGCGACGGCGGAATCGACAGGCCGAGTGTCTCGGCGGTCTTGAGGTTGATCACCAGCTCGAACTTGGTCGGTTGCTCGACCGGCAGATCCGCGGGACTCGAAACAGGGTTGGCGCCGCACTCAGCCTGCGGAGCCCGAAGCCGGCCCCTATCGAGGACCCGAGAGGGAGAAGGAAGCCGCCGGAACCTCGCAGGCGAGCTCGTCCCCGACCGGATGGCCGGAGAGGTCCTTGATGGTCGGAGTCACCCCACAGAGCGGGCAGCCCGGATCACGACGCAACTTGACCTCGCGGAAACGCATGCCGAGGGCGTCGTAGGTCAATAGCCGCCCGATCAGCGGGTCGCCGATGCCGAGCAGGAGCTTGATGGTCTCCGTGGCCTGGATCACGCCCACGATCCCCGGCAGCACGCCGAGCACGCCCGCTTCGGCGCACGAAGGCACGAGGCCCGCCGGGGGCGGCGCCGGATAGAGGCAGCGATAGCACGGACCCTGGTTGGGGGCGAACACGGAGGCCATTCCCTCGAACTGGAAGATGGACCCGTGGACGTGGGGCTTGCCCGCCAGGTAGCAGGCATCGTTGACGAGGTACCGCGTCCCGAAGTTGTCGGAGCCGTCGACGATCACGTCGTACTCGCTCACCACGTCCATGGCATTGGCCACGCTGATGCGCTCGGGGAGGGCCACGACGTTGACGTCGGGATTGAGCGCCGTGAGGGTGCGCGCGCCCGACTCCACCTTGGGCTTGCCGATATCCGCCGTCGTGTGGAGCACCTGTCGCTGGAGATTCGACACGTCGACGACGTCGGCGTCCATCAGCCCGATGGTGCCGACCCCGGCCGCGGCCAGATAGAGCGCGGTCGGCGAGCCCAGGCCCCCCGCCCCGATCAGCAAGACCTTGGACCGCAGCAGCTTGCGCTGGCCCTTCTCGCCGACCTGGTCGAGCAGGAAATGGCGGCTGTAGCGCTGGATCTGCTCGGGCCCCATCACCTTGTCCTTGACCACCGGCAAGCCGGCCTGGACCCACTTCTGGAAGCCGCCCTGGAGATTGACGACGTTCCCGTACCCGAGCTCGGTGAGCGCCCTCGCGGCGAGCATCGAGCGCAGCCCGGTCTGGCAATAGAGGACGATCGGGGCGTCCGGATCGCTCGCCACACCGGCCACCCGGAACTCCAGGAAGCCCCGGCTGATATTGGTCGCCGGCTCGATGAAGCCCTCGCGGTACTCGTCCGGGTCGCGCACGTCGATGAGGACGAGGGGCTCGCCGGCCTCGAGCCGGCGCTGCACCTCGGCCGGCCCCTGCTCAGGGACCAGCGCGCGCGCCTCGGCCAGCACGGTCTTCAGGGTCTTCGCCATGCTCTCGCTCCTCGACGCTCCTTTGCGTCCTTTGGATGGCTCCCCGCGCCCTCGGGATGCAGCGCTCATGGCGGGCAATAGGTCCGGAGCGTTCCGGCAAGCAAATGGGGCCGGCGATTGCTATTCTCCCTACCCGGAGTCATTCCATCGGAAGGAGCCCAGCCGCCCGTGCCGCCTCGCGAGGAAACGATCGCCGTCGGGAACACGAAGGTCCACGTTCTGATCGGCGGCCGGGGCGATCCCCTGGTCGTGCTCCACGGGGCGGGCGGCAACCGCGGCTGGCGCCGGTGGATGGCCGCGGTGGCCGAGCGCTACACGGTCTACGCGCCCACCCATCCCGGCTTCGGCCGCTCCGACGCGGCCGACTGGATGGAGTCCATCGACGACCTGGCCCGCTTCTACCTCTGGTTCCTCCACGTGATGGGCCTCCCGAAGGTGCACCTGCTCGGCCACTCGATCGGCGGGTGGACGGCGGCCGAGCTGGCCACGATGCACCCCGGGGTGATCGACCGCCTGGTGTTGGTGAGCCCCACCGGCCTCAAGCCCGACGAGGGCGAGATCCGCGACATCTTCTTCTACCCGCCCGAGGAGCTGCTCAAGTACAACGTCCACGACCAGGCCACGGTCCCCGAGTGGGCCGAGCTGTTCGGCCAGAAGCCGGGGCCGGCGGAGATCGAGATCGCGCTGCGCAACCGGGAGATGGCGGCCCGGCTCACCTGGAAGCCCTACATGTTCAATCCGCGGCTGCCCCACTTCCTGCCGCGGGTGCCGAACCCCACCCTGATCGTCTGGGGGCGCGAGGACCAGATCGTGCCGGTGATCTGCGGCGAGCAGTACCGGCGCCTGCTGCCCCACGCGACGCTGCGCGTCCTCGAGCAATGCGGTCACCTGCCCCCGATCGAGCAGCCGGACGTGTTCGCGAACCTGGTGCTGGACTTCCTCGGGAGGGCGTGACGTGAAGCTCTACTACTTCAGCGAGATGCCGCACCACGAGT
>JBGOVO010000458.1:0-2643 GCA_041478145.1 Methylomirabilia bacterium | reverse complement strand
GCCCGGGCGGCCAGTCGCAGTTCAGCGTGCAGCTCTCCGCGCAGGTGGCCGAGCGCCGAGGCCTGCGCGATCTGCAGACCTGGCTTGCCGATCACCTGGGCGACGATCTCTCGGTGCCCGCGCTCGCCCGGCGCGCCGGGATGAGCCCGCGCAACTTCGCCCGCGCCTTCCGCCGCGAGATCGGCGCGACGCCCGCGGCCTACGTGGAGGCGCAGCGGGTCGAGGGCGCGCGCCGGCTGCTCGAGACCGCCGAGGCGAGCGTCGCCGAGGTCGCGGCCGCGTGCGGCTTCGGGCGCGTCGAGACCATGCACCGCGCCTTCCGCCGCGGCGTCCGGGTCACCCCGGGCCAGTACCGCCGCCACTTCCGCGCCGTCTCGTGACGGCCGCCATCAAAGGAGACGACCCCATGGACATCGCCATCCCGCTCTTCGAGGGCATCACCGCGCTCGACGCCATCGGCCCCTACGAGGTGCTCTCGCGTCTGCCCGGCGCCCGCGTGCGCTTCGTCGCGGTGACGCCCGGCCCCTATCGCACCGACAATCGCCAGCTCACCCTCATGGCCGACGAGCCGCTCTCGGCGGTGCCGCATCCGGAAGTGCTCATGGTGCCGGGGGGCTTCGGCACCCGCGCGCTCGAGACACCGAACCCGCTGCTCGACTGGATCCGCGCGGCCCACGAGACGAGCCGCTGGACGACCTCGGTCTGCACCGGCTCGATGCTGCTGGCCGCGGCCGGCATCCTGAAGGGGCTCGAGGCCACCACGCACTGGATGTCGCTCGACCGCCTGGCCGAGTACGGCGCGCGGCCCACGCTCAGACGCGTGGTCGAGCAGGGCAAGGTGATCACCGCGGCGGGCGTGTCCTCGGGCATCGACATGGCGCTCACGCTGGCCGCCCGCATCGCGGGGGACGACGTGGCCCAGGCCATCCAGCTCGGCATCGAGTACGACCCGCAGCCGCCCTTCACGGCCGGCTCGCCCAAGACCGCGCCCGCCCACATCGTGGAGGGCGTGCGCACGCGCATGCGGGCGCGGCTCGAGCGGGACGAGGCTAGGCTCGGTCGAACAGCTTGAGGGCGAGCGCCCCGTGGGTGGTGGCCGCCCCCGCGCGGAGCGCGGCGGAGAGCAGCGCGGCCTCGGTGACCTCCTCTCGGGTGGCCCCGGCCTTCTTCGCGTTGCGGGTGTGCACGTCGAGGCAGTACGGGCACTGGGTGGTGCAGGCGACGGCGAGCGCGATCAGCTCGCGGTACTTCCGCGGGATCTTGCCGTCGTCGCGGCCCACGATCGAGTCCAGCTCGACGAAGCCCTTGAACTCTGCCGGGGCGAGCTTCTTGAACTCCGCGAGGATCTTCAGATCTTCCGAGTCGTGGTAGTGGCTCATGGCGCTCCTTTCGGTGATGGGCGTCTCGCCTAGGGTATACTCCCCCCCGCGATGCAGTTCCAGCCCCCCGCCCAGGCCCTCTGACCCGATACGCGATGGAGCGGCGCCGGCTCGGCAAGACCGACATGGACGTGAGCGTGCTCGGCTTCGGCGGCTCCGAGATCGGCTACGAGCGGGCGAGCGCGCGGACCGTTGCCCGGCTGCTCGGCAGCGCGCTCGATGCCGGCCTCAACGTGATCGACACCGCCGAGTGCTACGAGAAGAGCGAGGCGCTCATCGGGGCCGCCCTCGGGTCGCGGCGGGGTGAGTGCTACCTCCTCACCAAGTGCGGCCACCCGCGTGGCTTCGGACGCGGCGAATGGCGACCTGCCTCGCTCCTCGCGAGCATCGAGCGGAGCCTGAAGCGCCTCCGCACCGACCGGCTCGACCTGATCCAGCTCCATAGCTGCGCGCTCGCCGACCTCCGCCGGGGGGACGCGATCGAGGCCCTCGAGCGGGCGCGCGGGCAGGGCTGGGCGCGGTACATCGGCTATAGCGGCGACGGCGAGGCGGCGCGCTACGCGGTGGAGTGCGGGCGCTTCGACACGCTGCAGACCTCGGTCAGCGTGGCCGACCAGGAGGCGCTCGAGCTGACGCTGCCCCTGGCCGCGGGCCGCGGGATGGGCGTGATCGCCAAGCGGCCCCTCGCGAACGTGGCCTGGCGGTACGCGCGGAAGCCGGCCGAGCCCTACTACCAGGCCTACTGGGCCCGGCTCCGCGCGCTCGACTATCCGTTCCTGCGCGACGGCTCCGACGCCGCGGTGGCCACCGCGCTGCGCTTCACGCTGGCCGCGCCCGGCGTCCACACCGCGATCGTCGGTACCAAGCGCCCGGAGCGCTGGCCGGCGAATGCGCGGCTGCTCGAGGCCGGGCCGCTCCCGGCGGCCGAGGTGAACCGCATTCGCGCGCGCTGGAGCGAGGTCGCCGATGCCTCCTGGACCGGAGAGATCTGAGCCCAGGCGCTCCGGTGCGGCTCAGCCGACCTGGTAGCGCTTGATGGCGGCCTGATCGAAGGCGAGCCCGAACCCGGGCTTGTCCGGCACCACGAGCTGGCCCGCTTCGATCTTCGGCGTCTCCTCGTACAGGCGCAGCGTCCACGGCATGTACTCGACGGTGAGCCCGTTGGGGATCGCCGCGATCAGGTGCACGTGGATCTCCGGGATCAAGTGGCTCACCACCGGCAGGTTGAACGCCTCGGCCATGCCCGCCACCTTCATCCACTGGG
>JBGOVO010000450.1:0-2819 GCA_041478145.1 Methylomirabilia bacterium | reverse complement strand
CCGCCACCGGGGCGGCGTGGATCGTCCCCAAGAAGTACGTGGAGAAGGTGGGCGAGGACGGCTTCAAGAAGGCGCCCATTGGCGCGGGCCCGTACAAGGTGGTGAGCTTCAACCCGGGCGTGGACCTGACGATGGAAGCCTTCGAGGGTTACTGGCGCAAGGTGCCCAGCGTCAAGCGGCTCGTCTTCCGCAGCATGCCCGACGAGACCACGCGGGCCGCCGCGCTCAAGGCGGGCGACGTGGATATCGTCTATCTCCTGAGCGGACCCACCGCCCAGGACGTGAAGCGCACGCCGGGGCTGCGCCTCGCCGCCGCGATGCCGCCGGGCGTGGTCTTCCTCGACCTGCCCGAGCAGTGGGACCCGAAGTCCCCGTGGCACGACCGGCGCGTACGGCTGGCGGCCAGCTACGCTCTCGACCGCGACGCGCTGAACCAGGCGGAGACCCTCGGCCTCTCGCATCCCACCGGGGGGCTGATCCCGCGCGTCCTCGACTTCGCGCGGGCCTACCCGCCGCCTGCCTACGACCCGGCCCAGGCGAAGAAGCTCCTCGCCGAGGCCGGCTACCCCAACGGCTTCGACGCAGGTGACCTCACCCCGTTTCCGCCGTTCTTCTCGCTCGCCGAGGCCATCGGCGGCTATCTGCAGGCGGCGGGGATCCGCACGCGCCTGCGCACCATGGAGCGCGCCACCTTCCTGACCGCGTGGCGCGAGCACAAGATCCGAGGCGTGATCATGGGCCTGGGCGCCCCCGCCGGCAACGCGGCCACCCGCATCGAGGTCTACGTGACCAAGACCGGCATCTATTCGACGGGTGTGGTGCCGGAGATCGAGACCCTCTTCCAGCGACAGGCGCGCGAGCTGGACCGGAAGAAGCGCGAGGCCATGCTCCACCAGATCCAGCAGATCATGCACGACCGGGTGCTGCACGTGCCGATCTACGAGCTCGCCTTTCTCTGGGGCATCGGCCCGCGGGTGGACGAAGCGTGCGTCGACCGCATCAAGGGCTTCTCGTACGCAGCACCGTACGAGGATCTGACGCTCAAGGCGCCGCGCTAAGGAGCCTTCCTATGGACATCGTCGATTCGCAGGTGCATCTCTGGGCCGCCGAGAGCCCGAGCCGGCCGTGGCCGGCCGGCCGCGCGCCGGAAGCGCAGAAGCCGTACCAGATCCTCAAGGAGACGCTGCTCTTCCAGATGGATCTCGCCAAGGTGCGCCGCATGGTGCTGGTGCCGCCCTCGTGGGAAGGCGACCGCAACGACATGGCGCTGGAGGCGGCGCGCAGCTATCCCGACCGCTTCGCGGTGATGGGGCGGCTGGCGCTGCAGGATCCCGCGAGCCGCGCGCTGGTGGCCGACTGGCGCAAGCAGCCCGGCATGCTGGGCATGCGCTTCACCTTCCACAACGAGCACTATCGCCACTTCCTCACCGACGGCACCGCCGACTGGCTGTGGCCGGCGGCGGAGAAGGCGGGCATCCCCCTGATGGTGCTGGTGCCGGGCGCGCTCGACCACCTCGACCGGATCGCGGGCAAGCATCCCGGCCTCAAGCTGGTGATCGACCACGTGGGGATCGGCGTGCGGGGCAAGGCACCCAAGGTGTTCGAGGAGCTGCCCGCGGTGTGCGCGCTGGCCAAGCACCCGAACATCGCGGTGAAGGCCTCGGGGATGCCGTCGCTCTCCGCCGAGCCCTATCCCTTCCGCGATCTGCACGGGGCCATCCGCGCGCTGGTGGACGCCTTCGGCCCGCGCCGCGTCTTCTGGGGCACGGACCTCACCCGCATGCCGTGCACCTACTATGAATGCATCACGCTCTTCACCGAGCATCTGCCCTGGCTCAAAGGCGAAGACCTCGAGTGGGTGATGGGCCGCGGCGTCTGCGAGTGGCTGGGGTGGCCGCTGCCCCGCGCCTGACGCCCGCTGTATCGGTTCGGAGACATTGACGGAGCCGCGGCGGCCCCCTACCGTGGCGGCATGACGCAGACTCCGCTCACGCTGCGACGCTGGCAGCGCGTCGAGTACGAGCACCTCGTGAGCCTCGGCCTGTTCCGCGACGAGCCCATCGAGCTGATCGACGGGCTGATCCTCGTCGCCGAGCCGCAGGGCGCCTACCACGCCTCCGCGGTCAGCAGCGTCGACTACGCGCTGCGCGCCGTCCTGCCGTCGGGCTGGATCGTCCGGCTTCACGCGCCGGTCTCGCTCGACGACGAATCCGAGCCCGAGCCCGATCTCGTCGTGGTGCCCGGACGGCCCGGCGACTATCGGGAGTCGCACCCGGCGGAGCCGGCGCTCGCGGTCGAGGTCGCGGAGGCGAGCCTCGAGTTCGACCGGGAGCACAAGGGCAGCCTCTACGCGCGGGCGGGGATCGAGGACTACTGGATCGTGAACCTCGCGGATCGGGTGCTCGAGGTCTACCGCGATCCGCTGCCGGACCCGTCCGGCGTCTACGGGTGGCGGTACGGAACCGTCGCGCTCCTGAGACCGCCGGCCCTCGTCATCCCGCTCGCCTTCGACTCGGCCCAGGTCCCCGTCGCCGATCTGCTGCCCTGACCCGCGTCGCGCTCAGAAAGCCACGGGCAGCGACTTCAGACCGCGCAGGGTGAGGCTCTGGCGGAACTCCGGCCGGTCGGTCGCGACCGCCAGCTTCGGCAGCCGCTTCACGAGGGTGTTGATGGCGATCTGCCCCTCCATGCGCGCGAGCGGGGCGCCCAGGCAGAAGTGGATCCCCATGCCGAAGGCGATGTGGCGGTTGTCGGGGCGCGTGATGTCGAGACGGTCCGGATCGGGGAACTGCGCGGGGTCGCGGTTGGCGGCGCCGGTG